>JAICGZ010000392.1 GCA_025922875.1 Pyrinomonadaceae bacterium | reverse complement strand
CGGCGTCCGGCCATCCATTCGTCCCTTCACGAGCGTCGCACAAGCCTGCCCAATCACATTTGAGGCGCGATAGCCAAAAAGATTTTCAGCCGCCTTGTTCCAGGTCCGGATCTCGCCCTGAAGATCCACGGTGAAAGCCGCGTCGGTTGTTCCCTCCAGGAGTTCTGCCAATTGTCGTTCCAGCATCAGGTGCACTCGTGACGATCGTCTAATTGAACGTGACAAATGGCCCATTGACGGCGCGCACGCCAACCTGTCAGCGTTCACCCAGGAAACAGTACTATTTTGCGGCTGAGAAATACATGCGTGGGACGCTCCAGCTGCGAAGAGACTTGCCGGCCAGGAGTAAACTCATGAAGCTAAAACAAATTATTCTCACATTGTCGCTGATCCCGTGTCTGGCAGGCGTGGTACACGGCGGTGAGTTGGTGTTCTCTCAATCCCCGGACTATCGGTCAATGTACGGACCAAGCCAGTTGTTCTCCTCCATTGGATCGAATAGTGAAGTCACAGACGATTTTGTGGTAATGGGGAGAATCGATCGGGTAGTGGCTGAAGGATTTATCTGGGGTGGGGCTGATTTTCAGGGAGTCTATATTCGCTTCTATGGGTTCGGACGCGACAACGCACCGGGCTCGCTACTGCAGGAATATTTCCTGCCTGCGAGCGACCCGAACCTCGTCATTAGTTCGGACGGGACCGTGAGCGTTAACTTGTCGCCTGCCTTTTGGGCGACGGGCCGGCATTTCGTCTCGGTGCAGCCCGTGAGTAGCGATTGGTATTGGTGGAGTTCAAACTCGGGCAGGACTTCAGGGCAAAGCTACTTCTTTCGAGATCTCTCCGTCGATCAGACACTCTGGCAAAAGGGCGACAACCAGTACTTCTTCAATCCGCAGGCAGACCTTGCATTCTCTCTCTACGGAGCTGTCACTGAGCCGGGCATCATTGACTCGCTGTCCGCGAGCACGCTGCCAAGAAGTGGCTTTCTTGAAATCTTCGGGACCAACTTCGGCGGTAGTGGTCAGGTCCTAATTGGCGGCATACCGGCCCCGGCGTCTTCCTGGAGCAGCACGCGCATTGTCGCTTACGTGCCGGAGTCGGCGCCAATTGCGACTCTTGAAGTGCAAGTTGTCAATGCAGTTGGCCCAAGCAACGCTTTGTTACTGAGTGTCACGGAGCGTCCGGCGGCGAGCGGCCGCGTCAACTGGCGCTTTCGCATGGACGGGCCTTACTCGATGGTGCGGCCGGCCATCGGTCTCGATGGCACGCTTTACAGCATTGATGCATTCGCGCATCTCTACGCGCTCGCACCGGATGGCAGCCTGAAATGGATCGCCAACGCGGCAGGTGATAAAGGAGTCGCGGTGGGTCAGGACGGCACGATCTACGTCGCCTCGGAGAGTTTCATCAAGGCATTCAACCCTGACGGCTCACCGAAATGGACCTTCACACAGGATCCGCGCGCGTTCATCTGTCTCGGTGTCTCTGTCGGGCCGGATGGCAATATCTATTCGGTCGGCGTGCAAGGTCTCGGCGTCTTCTCGCTCACGCCAGCGGGTGTGTTGCGCTGGGCCGTGCCTGAACCTTACAACCGGCTCATCGTCGATCATGCCGAGATCGTTTTCGGACAGAACGGGGGCTCCCAGCAACTCTATTTCGGCGCGAACTCGCACACGCGTGCCCTACGCCTTGACGGCACGTCTGTCTTTACGCTGAGTAGCACTTTTCAACCGGCGATAGGTCCCGACGGAACCGTGCACAGTGCCCTCGCAGCGTTTTCACCAAACGGCAATCTCCTTTGGAACTTTGTCTCGCCGGACCCCTATAACACTTTCACACCCGCGGACGTCGGCTCCAACGGAGTCCACTACTTCACACAGAACCTCAGTGAACTCTTCGCACTGAATGCGGGCGGCTCGGTGAGCTGGCATGTAACCCTAAGCAACAGGGTGGGTGGACCAATCGTCGACCCCTCAAACAGCATGCTGGCCTTGGGTGGCGCGAACACGCTGAACGATCCCGGCACGATTCAGGCCGTGAGCGCCGCGAATGGCAAGAACCTGTGGCTCGTTTCGCTGCCGGCAGAGGAACCGACGGTCTTTAACGCGAGTCTCGGGACCTACGGTTACAACCAGGGCGTCAGCACTCGCGCACGTTTCACGCCGGACGGACAGACGGTGTACTTCATGACTTACACGGCGACCGGGGACAACAGTACCAGTCGCTCCTTTGTCTATTCGATCAACGCCGCCGGCGGTTCCGTGCTTCCGCCGCCACCCACCGTGGGCCAGCTTTTGCGCTGCACCAGTATTTCGCTTTCGGCCAAGCTCCAGAGAAACGGAACTTTGAGTGTCATCGCAAACGTGAACGTCAAAGACGAGAGCGGCTCGATCATCTCGGGCGCTGTTGTTGCGGTGAGTTGGAGTTTGCCTGATGGCACGACTCAGAATCAGACCACCAACACGTCGAGCAACGGCGTTGCGAAGTTCAGCACAAGCGGGCGTCGCGGCACATACACGCTGACTGTCAACAACATCGACAAGTCTGGTTACACCTTTGATCGGAATAACAGTGTGTTGAGTAAGACGATCAAGAAGTAGCCGAACGAATTTGTTAGGCTTTGTGACATGCGCCGTGTCCCTGATTCCTGGCAGATGCAGTTTGCCCTTTGGAGGAAGTTAGGGCGGCTTCGTACCAGGAAGTTGCCGTTCCAAAGGCCCTAAACGCACCGTAGCTGTAACTTATTGAAGTTGGGGGCACTATCGCTTATACCTCGATGGCAATTATTCGAGCGAAGCCCGTCTTACGGATTTGAATGGTTATGCGCAGTTCCCTGCACGAACAATTGAGAGTGGTAGATCGCTCCCTGGAAGAATGCGTGTTGAGAAATGCATGAGGGACGAGCTCGAATGAGCGTTTTCAGCAAGACCAAAACCGGGCTTGGGCGAGTTATTCGCGTTTCAAAGCATTGGACCAGATTGTGGGCGTGGCTAAAAGAGATGGAGGCTCCTATAGTGGTTTGGAACCAAACGATCTGTTTGGTTAAATGCGCATAAGGATGGCACCGTGTTTATGATCGGTGATGCAACTCAAGGTTGCGAGGCCCAGAAATGTAAGCTCCCAGCACTCCTGCTGGAATCACATGTTTGAGTGGCTACGAGGATTCGAGTCGGGCTCGGGGAAGTAAATGCGTATCTTGAAATGAGCATTCCCGATGACTACGTCGAGCAGGTACGATTACATAATAGTGGGCGCAGGTTCAGCCGGGTGCGTGCTTGCAAGCCGCCTCTCCGCGAAAAGCTCCGTTAAAGTATTACTCATCGAAGCTGGTCCACCTGATTCGCGGCGCGAAGTCTCAATTCCGGCTGCGTGGGTTTCATTGTTCAAGAGTGAACTTGACTGGAATTACGAGACCGTTGCCGAGCAACAATTAGATGGTCGCACAATTTACTGGCCACGTGGAAAGACCCTCGGCGGATCTTCATCGACAAACGCGCAGATTTACTTGCGTGGCGCGCGCATTGATTTCGATGAGTGGGCAGCTAACGGAGCCAGCGGTTGGTCTTACGATGATGTACTTCCGTATTTTAGGAAAGCAGAGAAGAACGAACGCGGCGAGAATGAATTTCATGGCGCCGTTGGCCCGTTGTGCGTCTCAGATGTGCGAGATCCCAATCCCCTCTCGGAAGCATTTCTGCGGAGCGCTATTAGCTTAGGGATTCCGAGAAACCCGGATTTCAATGCGCACGATCTTGAAGGAGTCGGTTATTGTCAATTTACGCAAAAGGATGGCAGGCGGTGCAGCGCCTCAACAGCCTATCTGACAACGGCGCGGAACCGTCTTAACCTGGACATCTGGACTGACACTCACGTAACTGAGATTCTGTTCAATGGACGCCAGGCGACGAGTGTCGTGTGCCTGCGCGGTGGAATCCAGATAAAGATCGAGGCCACTCGAGAGATAATCCTTTCTTGCGGCGCCGTGAATTCACCAATCTTACTGATGCAGTCTGGAATTGGACCCTCTCAGCTCCTTCGACATCTCGAAATCAAACTCGTACAGCCATTGGAGGGGGTTGGGCAGAACCTTCAAGATCATCCGATCGTGCCGGTCCGATTTCTGACCAATCGACCGGTATCACTCTTAAAAGCGAAATCACTGAACAACTTGGTGCGTTATCTGCTGCTACGGCGAGGCATGTTGAGCGGTAGCGGTGTAGACGCGTTGGCTCATTTGCGCACGCGTGCTGATTTACCGGCTGCTGATTTGCAACTTCTACTCATGGCTGTGTTGTGGCTGGACCAGGGATTGGGTAAGCCAACGCAGCATGGGTTTACGATCGGAGCGGCAGCATTAAAGCCAAGGAGCCGAGGCATTATTAAGCTGAGGTCGAAAGATCGGCTGGAGCCGCCCGTGATTCAACCGAACTATTGCAGCGATGAAGAGGGTGAGGACATTCGGGTGTTGATTGAGGGGATTCGTCGGGCGCGCCAAATCGTTGCGACCGCGGAGTTTGCATCTCTCGCAGGCGCTGAAATGACGCCCGGCGTTGACGTGAAGTTGAGCGAAGATCTGGCGGCATATGTACGACAGAACGCGCAAACCTACTTTCACCCTGTCGGCACCTGCAAAATGGGTGAAGACGAATTAGCAGTTGTCGATCCACAACTACGCGTCAGGGGAGTAGAAAGATTGCGCGTGGTTGATGCTTCAGTTATGCCGACGATTCCTCGAGCAAATACAAACGCTGCAACGATTATGATCGCCGAGAAAGCAGCCGACCTGATTACGGTTTCGGCCGCTTAGTCGCGTTGCAGGAACGTTTGCCGACCTAAGCGAGATTTAAAATTTTGCTGGCATCCCAAAGCATTCTGACTTCGAACCAGATTGTTTCCTGGCTTAAGGAAATGGAAAGCCTCCGCAAATCGCTGCCTAATGGCGCTACTCTGCTGCTGGTTACGCGAAGCTGAAGCCGGAAGGCGATGATCCCATGATTGATTGGAATAATGAGAACTGACCTTGGTTTCTTGCCAGGACAGAAAAATGAGGGCTGGCGTTCCAAAGCAATTCGAGTTGGAACCGCATTGTGTGCTGGCTAAGGAAGTGGAAACTCCGCGTCAGGTTTGCCGCAGCGAAGTCCTTGATTGCCGATGTCACGTGGTATAGCATCCGCGCCACAGGTGCCCTGAATCGACGCGGATTCAACCACGCGCGATGATGCGCCGATTTGAGATCTCTTCTGAATAGCAGTCGCTCTTTAGTGACGCATCACATCTCGAACTTCAAGAACTATCTTGATTCGCAGTGAAAGTCATGTCACTCCCAAAACCTTTTTCCCCAGAAAGAAGGAAACGCTCATGAAGCACATACCTATGACACTGCTACGCGCCTTCTGCGGCGCGACCCTGCTACTAATCGCTGCGCACGGCCAACAGATGCGCGCCCAAACTCCCACTCCAACACCACAAGCGGCGCCCGCTCCGGAATTTCTGGCGATCACTGTGGTCAGCGTAAAGCCCGAGAT
>JAICGZ010000391.1 GCA_025922875.1 Pyrinomonadaceae bacterium | reverse complement strand
GGGCGTTGCGATGTATATTGTGGGGCAAGAGAGACGGTTGGTGGATCCTCCGTCTCAAGTGGTTGCTGGGGTGAGGACAGTAACCACGAATATGGATGGGCGCGACGCACTCCCACGTATGTCGCGCCCATTCGCTTTTTACGTGTCATGACATTACCTTGGCCCCATGCACCGGCTGGAAATCTCGCTAAAACAAGAAGCTCGCAGAAGTGAAATCAATATCGGCAGGGGTATCAGGCGGAACCTTGGGCAGTTGATTCCACTGAAAGCTCCTCGTCGAATTGGAATCATTTCCAATGAGCGGGTTTTTGACCTGTACGGGCGGGAAGTCGTGCGCTCTTTGAAAGCCGCGGGCTTTAAGACCTTCAATTGGCTGATGCCCGAAGGGGAACGTTACAAATCGTTTCCGGAGTTGGTGAAGGCGGTTACGTTCCTGAGCGAAAATCGCTTTGAAAGAAATGATTTGGTGCTGGCGCTGGGCGGGGGAGTAGTCGGTGATCTCGCTGGTTTTAGTGCGGCGGTTTACTTGCGCGGTCTGTCGTTAATCCAGGTCCCGACGACACTGCTCTCGCAGATTGATTCTTCAGTGGGCGGAAAGACCGGGATTAACCTCGCCGTAGGAAAAAATCTCGTTGGTGCTTTTCATCAGCCTTCCTCGGTATTCATCGACACGGAGACATTAAAGTCATTACCTCCACGCGAACTGGTCTCCGGTTTCTGTGAGGTGGTGAAACAAGCATTAATCGCCGACCAAACGCTTTTCAATATGACAGTTGATTGTCTTCATCAAGTGCGCAGCAACAGCGATTTTCTGCTCACATCGGAATTTGAAAAGTTGATCGCGGCCCAATGCGGTTTCAAGGCATCGATCGTCGCAAACGATGAACGTGAATCAACCAGCCGGTCTGACAAGAAGTCGCGGCGTGTCTTGAACTTTGGACATACAACGGCCCATGCGTTGGAGACAATCACGAACTATCGTGTGTTCCGTCATGGTGAAGCGGTGGGCTACGGAATGTTAGTTGCCGGAGAACTCTCGCGAAACCTGGGTCTCATTGACGCCGGGGATTTAACGCTTCTGCGCGATGCGGTGCACCTGTGTGGACCACTACCACGAGCTGACAATCTCGACATCAACCAGATAATCCGAGCGCTAAAGCACGACAAGAAAAGCGTCGATGGTCAGATCAACTGGGTATTGCTCGAAGGCGTGGGCCGCCCGCGAATCGTTGAGGGGCGGCTCATCAGTGCGAAATCCTTGCGTCTTTCGTTGCGAGCTGGATTACGGTCACTCTACGACCGGAAGGAGAGTTTCCACTAATGCGAAGATCGGGCGAACGAGGCAATGCCAACCTCAAATTTCTTGTCGTGATGACGATTCTGGTTGGAAGCGCCTACGCAGGATATCTTTATGTTCCCGTCGCTTTCCAGGCAAACACGTATAAGGACTTGATGCAGCACTACGTCGACGTCGCCGCCACTCAAGGCTATCCTCCCTCGTGGGCCGGCGAACAGTTGATGAAGAGCGCTCCGGAATACGAGATCCCGGCGAATGCGATCATCACACCGCTACGGCGCGACAACCGTATCGAAGTGAGAGTGCAATACGTGCGCGTGATCGAATTTCCCGGCTACCCGTATAACTACGAATTCGATCACACCGTGAAGAGCACCGCCTTCCTCGCTTTCAAATAGCAACGAACATGAGGCTCCACGGCACAAGCCCGTGGTAGCAACGAACATGAGGCTCCACGGGACAAGCCCGTTGTAGCAACGAACATGAGGCTCCACGGCACAAGCCCGTGGTAGCAACGAACATGAGTCTCCACGGGACAAGCCCGTGGTATCTGAGTTTAAAGATGCCACCGCCTTGTGCGGTGGAGTGTCACGTTTGTAGCTAACGTGGCGCGCCGCCGTCGAGAAAGGCTTTGAGCTTGCGCGAGCGTGAAGGGTGGCGAAGCTTGCGTAGGGCTTTCGCTTCGATCTGTCGAATACGTTCCCGTGTGACTGCGAAGTGTTGTCCGACTTCTTCCAGCGTGTGCTCCGATCCGGTCGTCCCAAGACCAAACCTCATCTTGATGACCTTTTCTTCTCGCGGCGTTAGCGTTGCTAAAACCTCATCGGTAATCTCGCGCAGGTTGGAAGCAACTACAGCATCAGCCGGATTCAGGATGGATTTGTCTTCGATGAAATCGCCAAGATGTGAATCTTCTTCTTCGCCGATCGGAGTCTCTAAAGAGATCGGCTCCTGAGCAATCTTCAACACCTTCCTGACTTTGGAAACGGGTATATCCATCTTTCTCGCAATCTCTTCGCTCGTCGGCTCCCGACCTAACTCCTGCACCAGCGATCGAGACGTACGAATCAACTTATTAATCGTCTCGATCATGTGCACTGGAATACGAATCGTACGCGCCTGATCGGCGATAGCTCGCGTGATCGCCTGCCGTATCCACCACGTGGCGTAAGTTGAAAACTTATAACCTCGCCGCCATTCAAACTTGTCAACCGCCTTCATCAAACCGATGTTGCCTTCCTGAATCAGGTCCAGAAACTGCAATCCGCGATTTGTATATTTCTTGGCGATTGAAACAACCAGGCGCAGGTTTGCTTCAACCAGTTCGCGCTTCGCCTGGCCCGTCTGCTGCTCGCCAATCACGATCGACTGGAGCGATCGCTTGATTTCGATCGGACTGACAAAATTGTCAATCTCGATCTCCACCAGGCGTTTGCGGGCGGCAAGAATGCGACGCCTCAACTCCCGCTGCTCCTCAGGTTTGAGCCGCTTCCTGCTTAACTTCTCGTTCCCACTATCAATCTCACGCTCTGCGTCGCGCACTTGTTTCTGCACCGCACGAATGGAGTTGATCAAACGCTGGCGAGCACGTTCGGTTAGATTCAGACGACCGATTTCCTGTGCTATCTCGAGTCGAACGCGTGCGACTCTTCGTTTTAGCTTAGTTAACCTCTTGCCCTTTTTTCCGTGAGTCAGTTTTTGTTCGGCGCGAAGTTTTTCAAGCTCCTTCAATCCGAGCTTGCAAAGCTTGTCGATATTTTGAATTCCCTCGATGGTCCAGATTCGGTATTCCTCAGCCTTATCTTCATCGCCGGTCAATTCTGCTTGTTCGGAGAACGTGACCGTGTCGCGAATGTTCATTCTGCCGGCTTGTAAATCCTCACCGATCTTCAACACCTCGCGGACTGCAATTGGAGATCGCGCGATTGCTTTTTGAGTTTTGAGTTGACCTCGTTCGATCCGTTTCGCGATCGCAACCTCGCCCTCGCGCGTGAGCAATGGGACGACTCCCATCTCGCGGAGGTAGAGCCGAACTGGATCATTGGTCTTTTCGAGCGCGCCGGCTGAGAGGTCGAGCTCGATGTCTTCATCCAGACCGTCTTCCTCATCGTCGGCTACTGTCGCAGCGGCCTGCTCGAGCAACCGTTCGTCGGAATCGGCAACCGGGATGTTCGACCCTTCGAGCTTCTGCAGTACGTCTTCGATGTCGTCGGGGGACACGACATTGTCCGGCAGTTCGCGGTTGAGGTCGTCGAACGTCAGGTATTTCTTATCGCCGCCCAGCTCAAGCAGCCGCTCCATCACGTCATCCCGATCCTTATCTTCGATACTACTCACGTTCTTGCTCCTACCGGCTGCGGGAAGCCGCTTCAGTTTGAGGTTGCAACATTCCTTGACGGAGTGAGGAGAGTTGAATCTGTTCTGCTGAAAGCCTTAAAACTTTATCGTCGTCCTGTTCTCGCTCGGCGATTGCTAATTCTCTTCTCAATTCTTCGATTCGCTGTTCGATTTTCATCAGCCTGAACGTCGCAACGCATTCTTCCGCCACGTAATGTTCATTTGAACTGTGCAGAGAAGAGTTCATCAGGACCATCGGAATCATCCTGGCGGCAAACTCGTCACCGTCGGTTTTACTGGTCAAACTCTCGAAATCGATCTCAACGCCCTCATGCTCGAGTTCGAGTAAGGCTTTAAAGAGTGGCGCTGTTGCCAGATCTTCGTAATCTTCTTCACGCAACATCGGCAGGACTTCGCGTCGCAAATTTGCGTCTGCAAACAGCAGGCCAAGCAAACGCTGTTCAGCAGCGGTCGCATCACTTCGTCTTGTCAACGCTTGAACAGCAGTAGAGCGAATGTTCCTGTTGTCGCGAACCGTTTGCCATAACTCTCTGCGCCAGGCTGACGTGTTGACGTTCTCTCGATCGATCCCGAGCGCATCCATGGCCATATCGAAATACTCGCGCTTCTGAATGCGACTGTTGACGGCGCGTATATAAGGAAGAACTTCTTCGACGGCTTCAGCCTTTTCCGCGGGCCGGTGAAGATTGCGGTCGCGCAAAGCGCTTTCGATCACGAATTGTATGTGTGGTTGTGCCTGCGCCCTTTGTCGCTGATATTCAGTTACACCAAACTTTCGGATGTACTCATCGGGATCTGCATTGTCGGGAAGCACCAGCACTTTGACTTCGAGATCCTCGGCGAGGAGAATTTCGATCGACTTTTTTGCCGCCTGTACGCCGGCGCGGTCGCCATCATAGTTGACAACAACTTTGCGCGCAAACCTACTTAGCAACTTCACCTGATCAGACGTCAACGCTGTTCCCAAACTCGCCGCAACATTTCGAACTCCGAACTGATACGGCACAATTAGATCGAGAAATCCTTCGACCAGGATCGCAAATCCCTGTCGACGGATCTCATCGCGCGTGAGATTCAAACCAAAAAGATTTCGACCTTTTACGTAAGCAGCGGTCTCGGGCGAGTTGATGTATTTTGCGTCTTCGCCTTTGAGCGTGCGTCCGCCAAAAGCGATGGGCCGTCCCTGAACGTCAAACACCGGAAACATCAATCGACCACGAAAGCGATCGTAAGAACGGTTGCCGTCCTCCTTTTTTGCAACTAGGCCACTACGATCTATATGGTCCTGAGTGGCGCCTTTGTTACGCAGGTAGATGGAAAGTGCGTCCCAACTGTCGGGCGCGTAACCGAGACGAAAGCTTTTTTGTGTCTCCTCGGTGATTTCTCGCTCTTTTAGATATTCGCGAGCGATGCGGCCTTCATTGCTAGACGCGAGTTGCTGTTGCCACCACTCCATGGCCCATGAGTTGAGCTGAATAACCTGATCGGCTTCCTGACGACGCACTTCGAAGCGGCTGTCGTCGACCATTTTCGGCAGCGGCATTCCGACTTTGTCGGCAACGATCTTGATCGCTTCGGGAAAGGCAACGCGCTCGATCTCCATTACAAAATTGAAAACGGATCCGCCTTTGTGACAACCAAAGCAATAGAAGATTTCCTTTGCGGGACTGACCGAGAACGAGGGCGTTTTCTCTTTATGAAAAGGGCAGCAGGCCATCCAGTTCGCGCCCTTTTTCTTGAGCTGCACGTAGTCCTGGATTACCCGGACGATGTCTGCCTGTCGTTTGAGATCGTCGATGAATGTTTGGGGGTAACGCATTATTCGTAACGGGGAGAAAATTGTGAATTAGCTCTTATTTTTGCGGTCGCAACGCCGC
>JAICGZ010000390.1 GCA_025922875.1 Pyrinomonadaceae bacterium | reverse complement strand
TACGATGCGATGTCTAACAGCGAGTATGTGAATGCGCTGGAGACGAATGCGGAAGTGACGCTGACAAACAAGACGGCGCTGATCGACGCGTTGAATTCAAGTCAGAAGACGCGCGCACAGGTGCTGCGCGAGATAGTCGAACTGCAAACCGTGACGGACAAGTTTTTCATTCGCGCTTTTGTGGCCATGCAATACTTCGGTTACCTGCGGCGCGACCCGGATACGATTGGCTATGATAACTGGGTGACTACGCTGACCGCCGACCCGAGCAACTTCCGGCACATGATCTTCGGGTTTATCTTTTCAAACGAATATCGCCAGCGCTTCGGGCCATAAACTGGCTCACTGCAGTTCTAAAGAATTGTTAGTCGCGGGGATAATCCGCCGGATCTCGTTTTTCAACTCCAGATACACCGGCATGACCCGGCTAAAGGAGCTTTGCGTTGAGAGCACGCCGGCTAACTGGCGCTCAACGTCGATCCATGGACTGAACCCAAGCGCGCCCTGTGAACTTGCCTCACGAAGTTGTTGACTATCACGGTCCACCCTTTCTCTCCAAACACCAACTCCATACCGCGCCATTGGCAACTCCGGATCGCGAGCAGCGTGCTTCTCGTAAATGGTGTAAGCAATGCGGGCTCCGCCAGTCTGATCCTTGTGCAGTTCCCGCACCGAAGCGGCCGATAAGATCGGTTTGCCCGCAAAAGTTCCCTGCTGGAGAATCATCTGTAGAAAGCGCCCGTAATCATCAGCGGAACTCCGCGCATCTCCTGCAGGCCGCGGATTACCAGTTGGTCCATAAGCGAAGAAGTCAGTTCGCTCCATTCCGAGCGGTGTGGCAAGTCGTTCCACGAATAGTTCGTTAAACGACTTTCCGCTTACGATTTCCGCGATACGACCTCCGATGTGCATTGAGACGCCACCGTAAAAAAACTCTTCGCCGGGCGGAGCTCTTAATTTGAGACGGGCCATTTCGCTGGCACAACGTTCGAGGGTGGTTCGTTTGTCGTTACGGCAACTTGCCTCAGGCGGCAGGCCGGAAGTGTGTGCAAAGAGATGGCGAATCGTGATATCGGATTTGTCGTTATGAAACTCGGGAATGTATTTCGAGACTTTGTCGTCGAGCGACAGCTTGCCTTCGTCAACGAGCGTCATGATGAGAGCGCCTGACAACCACTTTGAAGCTGAGGCAACAGGCACTACCTTGTCTGTCCCAAAGCGGCCAAAAGACTTTCGATAAATGACCTTGTCATCCTGTATTAAAACCAGCGCGCAACCACCAAGCTGAGGCGCAGCTCGCTCGAGAATCCTGTCGACGCCCGTAAAATCATACGAAGCATCAACTGTCTTTGGCGTGACATTCGAGTTAGGAGACGCAGCAGGCGTGCTTTGTGGCTGAGGCTTATTTGAGGAATGTTGGAAATCGCAACCGCCGGCTGCGAAAAGACACGCGGCCAAAAAGAGTGCACACAGATAGTGATGTCGCCTCATCTTTGGATTGATAAGCAAGATGCATTCCGGCCAGAACTAATTCTTCAGACTCTTACGCAGTGCGACTCTGGCGGCGTGATAGCCACATAAACCGTGTACACCTCCGCCCGGTGGTGTCGAGGAAGAACAAATGTAGAGGTTTTCATGTGGCGTTGAATACAACCTGAAGGTAGGCCGCCAGAACATTTGCGAAAGATCCTGAGAACCTCCGTTGATGTCTCCACCAACAAGGTTGGCATTGTGATTTTCGAGATGAATGGGAGACATTACGCTGCGAGCCAGAATGCAATCACGGAAACCGGGCGCGAAGCGCTCGATCTGGCTCTCGATCCTATCCGTCACGTCCATGGTCGATGCATTGGGCACGTGGCAGTAAGCCCAAAGCGTGTGTTGCCCATGCGGAGCTCTCGAGCGATCGAATAGCGTTGGTTGTGCAAGAATGATGAATGGTTTTTCTGCGTGCTTACCTTGAGCTACTTGTTGCTCTGACAAGAGGATCTCTTCGAAAGAGCCGCCGAGATGTACCGTTGCCGCCTGGGAACACTCCTCCGCGGTCCAGGGCACAGGCGAGCTGAGTGCCCAATCCATTTTGAATGCTCCCGGTCCGTATCGATATCGTTCGAGTTTGCGCCGAAATCCGGAAGGCAATGAGTCTTCGGTAACACGAAGCACCTGGCGCGGAGTGAGGTCACATAAAATTGCTCTTGCCGGAGGTAATTGGGCCAGTGATTTCACGTGATAATCAGTCACGATCTCGCCGCCGAGCTCCAGGAGATGATCAGCGAGGGCATTCGCGATGCTCTGAGATCCTCCGCGTGCGATCGGCCAGCCAACAGCATGGCCCATCGCGGCAAGCATCAGTCCGAAAGCTGCTGTCGCGCTACGATTCAACGCCAGGAATGAATGAGCTGCCAGTCCTGCAAATAGCGCGCGAGTTTTATCTTCGAAAAAGATCGACTCAGCGAAACCCTTAGCTGAACGAAGCGCCTTGAGACCGAAGCGTGCTGTAATTAGCGGATGTCGTGGAAACCGTGGAGGCCCGAGCAAGTCACCGGCTAATGCGTCCCATCGTTCCACAATCGGCAAGAACAATTTCACATAAGCACTTCGGTCTCGCCCAAGCCTCTCCCCCGTAAGCTGAACGGATCGATCGAGGACAACGGCGGTGCCATCATCGAAAGGATGGGCCAAACAAGCCGGAGGGTGTACAAACTCTAATCCGTACTGATGTAGCGGCAGTTGCGAAAAGAATGGTGAACCCGCAGCTAGAGGATGTACGGCGGAACAAATGTCATGAATGAAGCCGGGCAGAGTGAGTGCTGCAGATCTTGCTCCGCCGCCAACTGTTTTGTTCGCTTCATAGACGCAAACGGACCGGCCCGAGCGAGCAAGTTCAATTGCTGCTGCCAATCCATTTGGTCCGGCACCAATAACAAGAGCGTCGTAGTTGATCAACTCGAATCACTCGGGACCGTCTATGGCGAAGAAATTATTCTCGCGCAAAGGCGCAAAGCGCTGCCGCGTTTCCAGACGATTCCTTTGCACCTTTGCGCCTTTGCGCGAACCAACTTCAGCGCAAGAAGTAAACCAGAGCGACTAACGCCACAGCGACGAGAATCACGCCAGGCACAAAAAGCCGCCAAACGAACCGGTCGATCATGTTCTCGGCTTCGAAATTCAGCGCGCAGCGGGGACAGCCTCGTGCGTTTTGCTCAAGCACGTTCCCGCAGTCTCGACACGTCTTTGCGTTCATTATGATTTGCTGCCCGAATGTCACATGCACTACTCTACTGGCCCAGGGTATTCGCTAATCTATGAGCGAGCCACAGCTTAAATCCCCCGATCAATCCCCTGATGCTGGTCGCTGGTTGGACCAACACGGCGACTATCTTTTCAAGTATGCGGTGTTTCGACTGCGCGACGATAACGCGGCCGAGGACGCGGTGCAAGAGACATTTCTCGCGGCGCTAAAGGCATACCAACATTTTGAAGGCCGAGGTTCGGAGCGAACCTGGTTGGTCGGCATCCTAAAACATAAGGTGGTGGACCATTTTCGACGCCTTGGGCGTGAGGCTCCAATCGGCGAGGAAGCTGACGAAGGTCCCGAGCACCGCGAGTTTTTTGAAAGATCCGATGGATGGCAAGGTCACTGGAACACGGATCGTGCACCCACTGATTGGCATGCGACGCCGGCGGAGCTGATGGAGCGTGGCGATTTCTGGAAAGTTTTTAGCGACTGTCTCTCGCCCCTGCCGCAGCGGACGGCGAGTGCTTTCACAATGCGCGAGGTGGACGGTCTTAAAACCGAAGAAATCTGCGAGATTTTGAATATTAAAACAAACAATCTTTGGGTCATGCTTCATCGCGCCCGGCTGCATTTGCGCAATTGTCTGGAGCTAAACTGGTTCAAACGCGAACGCTAATATGACGCTGAAACTCTACGACAAACTCAAGCATAGCGTTCGCTTCTGGCTGTTACGCACTTTGCCCACTTGCCAGCAGACCGTCGAAACAATCTCAAACTCGATGGAAAGACCGCTCTCACTCCAGGACCGGTTCAAAGTCAAACTTCACTTATGGATTTGCGTGTGGTGCCAATGGTACCTCGAACACCTGCACCTGATACGCGCGGCAGCTCGGGCGAAAGGCGATCAGGCAGTTGATGTGGTAAGTGACGTCAGTCTCTCGGACGAAGCCCGCGAACGAATTCGCCGCAAGCTCACCAATCAAAACTAGCGCGCCACAAAACTAAACAGGCCACAAAGAAGCACCAAAAGCACAAAAATCGGATCGAACCATTTTTGAGGTTTTTCGGATGAAACATGTTTGTGCTTTTTGTGCCTCTTTGTGGCTGTAAGGATCAGCGTGTGTTCTGCGACAACTCTTTGAGGCAGAGGTATGTCATGGATTCTTCAGAACACAAGCATCAACACTCGCCAAATCGCTTCGCCGTGATCCCCACGCCGGTCCGATTGCAGGCAAACCCTGAATACACCGGCAAGGGCGTAACGATCGCCTTTCTCGACTCCGGTTTTTATCCGCATCCGGATCTGATTGAAACCCGGAACCGCGTCATCGCTTACGAAGACGTGGCTGGAGAGCGGCGCGATTTGCTTTCTACTGATCCCGTCGAGCCATGGCAATGGCATGGCACACAAACATCAGTTGTTGCGGCGGGTGACGGGCGCCTCAGTGACGGTGTGTATCGCGGACTGGCGCATGAATCCGAGCTGGTCCAGGTGAAAGTAAGTGAATGCGGGCGCATCACTGAAGAAAATATCGCGCGCGGCCTTCAATGGGTGATTGCTAATCGCGAGCGGTACAACATCCGCGTTCTGAATATTTCTTTGGGCGGCGATGAAGATGTTCCGTGTTCGAGGAGCATCATCGATCAGGCTGCGGAAGACGCAATCGACCACGGGATCGTGGTCGTCGCCGCGGCTGGGAATTCAGGCCATGAAGGCCGTCATTCCATTCCGCCGGCCAATTCGCCGTCAGTAATTACCGTAGGCGGTTATTCCGATAACAACGAGCTGAGCGCCAGTGAACTGGATCTTTACCACTCAAACTTCGGCGTGACCACGGATGGCGCCGTCAAGCCTGAGGTCGTCGCTCCTGCGATGTGGGTAGCCGCTCCGATCCTTCCCGGAACCGCGTTTTATGAACGAGCGGATGCTCTGTCGCAATTGCTCGCAGCGCCGGATTATCAGTTACCAGGTCTTGCTCGTGAAGAGATCCAGTTGCCTGAGGAGCTGCTAGTCGCCGGCGCTGATGCGATTCGACGTTTTGTCGAAACGTCTCTCAACGAGCAGAAGATTGTGGCCGCACACTACCAACACGTCGATGGAACATCCTTCGCCGCGCCCATTGTTACTTCAATTGCGGCGCAGATGCTGGAAGCCAATCCGCGACTAACACCGCAATCCATTAAGAACATTCTGATTTCGACAGCAGGCCGTATCCCGGGGGCGCCCGCTATCCGGCAGGGTTACGGCATCGTTAACGCTAGCCGTGCAGTGGAAGCGGCAAGGGCTGAGCAGCACGCGCTAAACGAATACAGACCGCCGCGAGTGGCGAATGGTCG
>JAICGZ010000389.1 GCA_025922875.1 Pyrinomonadaceae bacterium | reverse complement strand
TGACCGGTACTGAATCCGCTACTGTCAACGGCAAACTTTTCTTCAATGGGCTTAAGCGGCATCGCACTGATTTTGATCAACTCATGCAAGTACGGCGTTAACGCTTCCGATTCAAGGTAGTTAAAGACACTGTTGTAGTGCGGCAAGTGCGAGAGATAGCCACGTTGTTTCGCTTCGCGGAGATCCGTTGCAAACCGTCGCCCTGAGACGATTGAGTAAATCTTGTAGGTTGACGAAAAGATCATGTCACTCAAGGGTAATTGTGGTCTGCCTCTGCCTTTGCGTTTCTCTGGCTCAGGAAGGTTTTTGCAAAGCTCATAGAGCAACGCTTGCTGTTCGGATTTCTCGTGCGTCTGAGCGTGGTTGTAGGTTTTCCAGTCCTGCGTATAAGTCTTGCGCGTGACCTTGACTGTCTCAGTGACAACGGTCTGACCGTCTGAGGTAGTCTCGCGCATCATCACGTATTCGACCGCGATCACATGCTTGCATCGCGCTTGTCTGAATTCGTAATCGGGACAGGTGCAGCGCGGTTCAAACAGATCGTGAGTAACTTCATACTCGCCCTGTCCGGCCTGTGAAGGAACAAACCACACGTTCCCTTTTGGAGTGAGTTTGTGTTTAGCGGCGATCTGTAAGGCTTTGATTTCTAATCTTGCCTGAAAGAACTAAAGAGACGGGTCAGTTTAATTGTGCCCCTCCTTGGAGTGCGGCACAATCAAACTGACCCACTACTACAGATCGCTTAGCCGGTACCAAAGATATGCATACGGCTTTATTGAGTCCGTAAGGAAAGCCCCTTAATGACGCGCATCGTTATGGTGTAGTGAGAGGTTTGTATATAAGACCAATTACTATTCCGATGATGGTCCACTGGAAGAAGTAAACCACAGCCTGGCCCAGAGCGAGTTTCAGGCCGATGTTCAGGGTCATGTAGTTGTGCAGCACAAATGCGCAAACCACGAACATGCCAATGAGAACGCCGAAGCGTAAACCCTGCACAGCGCCCGATCCGCCGGAACGTATCATTGCGAAAATTATGGCGGCAACCAGGATCGCTATGAAAGTTGCGACTATTCCAATTGGCATAACAGTCATCATTTCTTCTTGAGGTCGGAATACGGCCGGATACTTGTGGCCTTCTTCGAGAAGAGCTGGCGCCAGCCACATCACTAAAAAGCCAAAGGCAAAAGACGCGAACATGCCGCCAAGCGCCGCCAGCCCGAGACGCGTATAGTTCATTTGCACTCCTTTACAAATTGCTGATCAAAATCACAGCCGGTCAGGCGGTTGGTCCATCCAACAATATTGACGATGCGACAAAGTTATTTTCAAGAACGTGGGCGGGGTCTCAGCAGTCTCGATTCGATCCTGGCGTCGTTCCATTTCAACAGGCCAAGAGCCAAACCTCCTCCAACCATCGCCAATGCAAGAACTCCATCTTCACTGAGATCGTCCGCGACGAGAATTACCACAATGATGGACACAAATTAGGCGCGGTTTATATCACTGATCGCTGCGGAGTAAAAAGCAAATCATAATCGCCACAAAGAAGCACAAAAAGCACAAAACATTTCGGCGAAATCTTTTGTGCTTCTTTGTGGCTGACATGCCGGTTCCCCGGTGCGGAGTTCTACACTTCCCTTCTTCATTTCGCTGAGTTCAGCAGGGCATTTCGGCACTTAACGTATCACCAGAGGTGCGTCCCCCGCGGCGCTCAAATTCTTAATGCAAAACTTAAACTCCTACTTACGAGCCGTTCCGATTGCACTCTGAACTCGACGCCAAAAAGCCTTCCTCCACGCCCCCGGCAAATACTCAGAATCTTGGATCTCGTCCAATATTTCGGTCAGTAATAGGTACAAAAATTCGCATAGATTCCCATTTTATTGAAAACTTTCCTACTGCATGCAACTTGCAACAAACGCTGCGACAGAGTTGGAGATTCTCCCCAACTCCAAGGTATCACTCAGGTTTTTCGTTTCAACTGCAACCCCAATAATCGGAGGAGCTATGAAGAATAAGCTTATTCGTTTCGTGCTCTCGTTCGGCGCGCTCTTCGTCTTTACGTCGGTGGCGCTGGGACAGAACACGGGCACCATCAGCGGAACGGTGCAAGACCAGTCTGGCGCCGTCGTCGCGGGTGCGAATGTGAAGGCCCAGAATCCCGCCACCAACTTCAGCAGGGAGACTGTGTCAGCTACTAATGGATTTTACCGGTTCGATCAATTGCCAGTCGGCACTTACACCATCACGACCGAAGCCGCCGGCTTCAAGACGTCGGTCACTCAATCGGTTGCTCTCAGCGTTAACGACGCCCTGACACTCGATATCAAACTCGAGGTAGGGCAAGTGTCCGAGATCGTCACCGTGAGTGAAGCGCCCTCGGCCGTCAACACTGAAACATCAGTCCTCGGCAGGACCGTCGACAACAGAACCCTCAACGACCTGCCGATATTGTCCGGCGCGAACGGGCGCAATCCTTTGGCCCTGGCGCCACTGCAAGCCGGTGTGATGCCGGCCGGACAAGTTGGTCCATTCTCAGTGAATGGTCAACGCGCCCAGTCAAATAACTTTTTGCTGGATGGCGGAGACAGTAACGACCTCGCCATCAACGTCCCTGACGCAGTGCAGGGCTTCAGTCCCGATGCGCTGCAAGAGTTTCGTATCCTGACAAATACTTACTCAGCTGATGTCGGCCGCAACTCCGGCGCCGTCGTCGCGCTGATCACCAAATCAGGTACGAACGAGTACCACGGAAATATATTCCACTTCTTCCGCAACCGCGTTTTGAACGCAACGCCGTTCTTCAATAACGCGGCGCCGACATTCGTTGGTCTGCGCAAACCGCAGTTCAACACGAATGAATACGGAGGCACGATCGGTGGCCCACTGCACCTGCCGAGATTCGGCGAGGGCGGCCGCTCGATTATCAGCGGTACAGATCGCACATTCTTTTTCTTCAGCTACCTGGGTTTTCAGCGCCGGCAGGGCGTATCGCAAACGGCAACCGTTCCCAACCAGGCGCAAAGAAACATTATTAACGCCGTGGGTACGCCTGAAGCGAAAGCGCTGCTCGCGTTGATTCCGGCGGCCAATTCCGGCAATACCCTGTTCTCCTCGGCTTCGAACAGTCTTGATCGCGAACAGTTTTCAATCCGCGGCGATCATCGCTTCTCCGAAAAGAACAGCATGTTCATTACCTTCTTCAACGAAGATCAGACGTTCGCCGATCCGTTTGCATTTGGTGGTTCGACCATCCCCGGATTCGGCACCACCGGCGACCTCCGGTTCACCAACGTCGTCGTCAGTGACTTCCATACCTTCAGCGCCCGAAGCGTCAATGAGTTTCGTTTCTCATGGCACCAGCGCGATACGCTCAGCGTCGTCCCGGTGAACAAGACGTCGCCTGCTGATCTGGGCATTGAAGGTATCGTTCCGGACGATCCGTCAGCCATTGGTCCGCCGCGCGTTGACATTACCGGGTTCTCGACCTTTGGAAACACCATTCAGGGCCCCCAGGGTCGCGACGACAATACGTTCCAGGTAGTCGACAACTTTTCACACAATCGCGGTAACCACCACTTAAAGTGGGGCGGTGAGTATCGCAACTACTACCAGAACCAAGTCTTCACCTTCATCAACAACGGTCTGTACTTTTTCACCGGCGACATGGTTTCCATTTTAGGTAAACCCCTCATCCCGGGCCTGACCGCCGCTTTGAGTGATTTTGCGCGAGGCGACGTTCTCGAATATGTACAGAACAGTGCGGGAACGCCGCGATATGAAACTCAAAACTACAGCGGCTTCATCATGGATGATTGGAAAGTTCGAACGAACTTAACACTCAACCTTGGTCTGAGGTACGAGTTGGACACGCCGCTGGTCGACAGTGAAGACAGAGTCAACACGTTCCGTCCCGGTCAGAAATCGACTGTATTCCCAACTGCACCGGTGGGCATGGTATTCCCCGGTGACGCGGGTATTCCACGTTCAACTTATCAAACCGATAAGAACAACTTTGGACCGCGCGTTGGCTTTGCCTGGGATGTTCTGTCCAACGGAAGGCTGAGCTTGAGAGCCGGTTATGGCTTGTACTACGACACGGTTATCTCCGAAACGACGTTGCAGTTCCTGACTGCTCCGCCGTTCGCGATTCAGCCGTTCTCGGATTGCACCACGATCGACAATCCGTTCGCGAATCCGCTGTGCACCAACCCGATTCCGCAGCCCTTCCCGTTCACTCCGGTTGAGCCTGGCGGAACGTTTGACTTCGCTAACGTTGCTCCGATCGGCATGACCATCAACGATCCGGATTTCAAGACTCCTTACTCGCATCAGTACAACATGAACATCCAGTGGGAGTTCATGAAGAACTACCTGCTCGAGGTGGGATATGTCGGAACCGCCGGTATAAACCTACTGACGCGACGGGAGATCAATCCCGCGCTTCTCATCGGAGCTAATCCGAGCACTGCAAACACCAATCAACGCAGGTTCTTCAACCAAAATCATCCGGACACCGCGGACTTTGGCGGCCCGGTGTTTGGCGGCATAACCAACCAGGAGACCTCGGCAAACTCCAACTACAATAGTCTTCAGGTAACGGTTTCGAAGCGCTTCTCGGATGGGCTTTATTTCCAGAACGCTTATACCTGGAGTCATTGTATTGACAACTCATCCGGTTTGCGGTCCAACACCCGCTTCGACGATCCGCGCGCGGATCGTGGGAACTGCGATCAGGATATTCGACATCGCAACGTACTCAGCTACATTTACGAACTGCCCTTCTACAAGGACCAGAACGGATTTGTAGGTAAGATACTTGGTGGCTGGCAGATGAGTGGTGTAACGGTGCTGCAAACAGGAACGCCTTTCAACATTACCGAACCGACCGATCGTTCACTCACCGGCGCGGGCGCTAATCGACCTGATGTTGTGGGCACTGGCCAGTTGGAATTCTTCAATCCACGCAATACGGACAGCACTCTCGGCGGACCGAACCGCAGCTTTAATGGAACGGGTGGTGGCACAGCCACAGCGGCCACGAATCCATTCTTCCGCAGAGTTGGTTCCGGCACATCGCTGGCGTTGGGCGCAGGAAGATTCGGTACTCTTGGTCGTAACGTTTTCCACGGACCTGGCGACATCATCTTCGACTTCACGATGATGAAGCGCACCAGGGTCGGTGAAAACAAGGTCATCGAGTTCCGATCTGAATTCTTCAACATCTTCAACCACGCCAACTTCGGAAACCCGAACGGAAATATCGGCAATGCGAACTTTGGACGCATTACCACAACCCGGGATCCGAGATTGATTCAGTTTGCTTTGAAGTTCCACTTCTAAACACACTGTTAACAACCTGAAAGGGGCGGCTCAAAAAGCCGCCCCTTTTCAGTTTTATACAGAGCGAATCGAACAGTTCAGAGTTCAGCCTTTAAAGCACTGGTTTCAGAAGGCAAGTTTAGAGTTCAAACGGCTTTGCACGAAAAGTCCATTACGGGCCTCGGCCGCGGCTTCGCCGCCTGATGTGAGGCGCGGCTATGCCGCGCCGTCCAGCTTGAATTTGAGGTTGGGCTGTGCCCCTGGTTCGGGCTTT
>JAICGZ010000388.1 GCA_025922875.1 Pyrinomonadaceae bacterium | reverse complement strand
TCGATCGAACGTTCCAGCATGACGGCGACCGGAACTTCCGGGCCAACACCCGCGGTTCTCAAGTGATGGGCCAACTGATTGGCACGGCGGTTTAGTTCTGCAAAGGTGATACTGTCGTTATCAGAGACAAGCGCAAAGGCTTCCGGTGAACGTAAAACCTGCGCTTCAAACAATTCAGAGACAAAATTCGACGGAGCTGTGACAGTTCGATCGTGTTCTACGTGGAGACGCTCGGATTCATCCATGAGCGACAATTCGCTTAGCCGTTGCTCCGGCGCCTTCGCGATACTTTCCAGCAAAATCTCCCAACGCTTGAGCAGTCTGCGAATCGTCTCCGCTTCAAAAAGATCCGTGCTGTACTCCGCGGTCACCGCAAGCCCTCGATCGCTCTCGACCACATCGACACTTAAGTCAAACTGGCTGGCCACGCCTTCAACGGCCACCGGGCTCAACGTCAACCCCGACATCGGCAGCTCCTCTTTCGGAGTGTTCTCGAGTTGAAACATCACCTGAAAAAGCGGATTGCGACTCAGGCTGCGTTCCGGCTGCAACTCCTCGACAAGCAGTTCAAAAGGCATGTCTTGATGGGCATAGGCCTCGAGAGTTACTTTACGCACGCGCGCCAGAAGCTCCGTAAACTGTGGATCGCCGGACAGGTCAGTGCGCAATACAAGCGTGTTGACGAAGAACCCGATCAGGTTTTCGATTTCGATGCGGTTGCGATTTGCTATCGGCGCGCCGATGACAATCTCATGCCGGCCAGTGTAACGAGACAGCAGCGACTTGAAAGCCGCGAGCAGGAGCATGAAAAGGGTCACACCTTCCCGGCGACAAACGATGCTCAGCGATTCGCTCAAGCTGGCCGGCAACGTCACAGTAAAGGTCGTGCCACGATAACTCTGCACTTCCGGACGCGGGCGGTCCGTTGGTAGATCCAGGGCGGGAAGATCGCCTGCGAGTTGCTGTCGCCAGTAAGCAAGATGCTTGTCCAGCACTTCACCCGCCAGCCAGTTCCGCTGCCAATGCGCGAAATCGGCGTACTGAATCGGCAATTCCTGGAGCGGGGATTCTTTGCCCTCGCTAAAGGCCTTGTAGAGCGTGCCTACTTCACGCACCAGAACTCCCTGCGACCAGCCATCCGAGACGATGTGATGGACGGTCAACAACAGCACGTGTTCGTCTGGTCCAAGCCGCACGAGGCCCGCACGTATCAGTGGACCGACGCTCAGGTCGAATGGCCTGCGCGCCTCTTCAGCGGCGAGTTCCAACATGCGCGACTCTCGCTCACTCTCGGCCAACCCAGTGAGGTCCATCAGATCGAGTTTGAGATCGGGTGGTGGTCCAACAAACTGCGCGGGCTGACCATCGGCCATGCCGTAATGAGTGCGCAGAATCTCGTGTCGCCGCACAACTTCGTTCAGCGTGCGCCGAAGCGACGTGATGTCGAGTGAACCGCTAAGACGGACCGCTGTCGGAATGTTATATGCGGACGTACTCGGCTCCAGCTGGTAAATGAACCAGAGGCGTTGTTGAGAGAACGACAGTGGGAGATTGCGGTTGCGAGGCATGCGAATAATTGGCGGAGCGTGCAAACTGTGTGCGCTGCCTAATGTTGCTTCGACTTGCGCAGCCTGTTCTGACAGGGTCGCCGACTCGAAGAAGAGTTTCAGCGGCAACTCCACTCCGAACTGCGCCTCTGCTCGAGAAACAAGCCGCGTCACCAGCAACGAATGTCCGCCGAGTTCGAAGAAGTTATCGTTAAGCCCGACACGTTCGATCTTCAACACATCGGTCCAAATTCCGGCCAGCAACTCTTCGACCGGTGTTCGCGGCGCTGCATACACCGCGTCAGATGGTTTGTGAACTTCATCAGGTGAAGGTAACGCACGACGGTCGACCTTTCCGTTGGGCGTGAGCGGCAGTTGATCGAGCACAACAAAAGCGAAAGGGACCATGTAATCGGGCAAAGCAGCGCGAAGAGTCTTTTGCAACTGGTCCACCGCGACGTTGCCGGCGACATAAGCAATCAGACGCTTATCGCCGGCGCCGTAATCACGAGCAACGACAGCGGTTTGCCGCACTCCAGGCGCGTGCGCGAGTGCTGTCTCTACTTCACCGAGCTCGATACGATAACCGCGGACCTTAACCTGTTCGTCGGCTCGCCCGATAAACTCGATGTTGCCGTCCGGGAGGTAGCGCGCCACGTCGCCGGTGCGATAAAGCCGCGCGCCCGGCTCGGAGCTGAACGGGTTCGGAATGAACCGGTCCGCAGTTAGAGTTGCACTGCCGTGATAACCGCGCGCCAGTCCATCGCCGCCCGCGTACAACTCGCCAAGCACGCCCGGCGGTGACAATTGCAGATTCTTATCCAGGATAAAGACTTGCGTGTTTGCAATTGGCCGCCCGATGGGCACCGAGACGGCGTAGTCAGAAACCTGCTGGTCCATGACATAGCAGCACGTAAACGTCGTGTTTTCGGTTGGACCATAGCCATTGATCAGCTTGCACGAGGGCGCGGCGTCAAGAAACTTCTTTACATGTGATCGCGAGAGAACGTCACCGCCTGCGAGTAGCTGTGTGAGCGGCGTAAGAGCTTCGAGCTGCTCGTCCACCATTTGATGAAACAATCCCGCCGTCAACCACAATGTTGTCACACGATAATGCGCCAGAGCACGACCAAGATCCGCGAGTGACGCCACACCAGCAGGCATGAGCACGAGTTGCGCTCCGTTCAGCAGGCTGCCCCAGATCTCGAAAGTTGAAGCGTCAAAGGCGAGCGGCGCAAACTGTAAAAAAACCTCGTCGGCGCCGAAGCTCGCATAATCGTTGCCACTAACCAGCCTCACCACGCCACGATGCGGCACAGCCACTCCCTTCGGAGTGCCCGTCGAGCCTGACGTATAGACGATGTAAGCGAGATGCTCCGGCGTGATGTTTCTCTGCGGGTTGTCTTCACTTTGTTCTGCAATCAGCGGCCACTCAGAGTCGAGCAGGATTACCGGCGCCCGATGGGCCGGAAGTTTTTCTTCCAACGCCGTCACACTGAGCACTAACTGTACGCCGGCATCATCAAGCATGAACAATAATCGTTGTTCGGGGTACGACAATTCGAGCGGAACATAAGTCGCACCCGCCTTGAGCACGCCAAGCACGGCAACAATCATCTCGACAGAACGTTCGATGTAGATCCCGATTCGTGTTTCTTCGCTCACGCCGTAAGTTGCGAGATAGTGAGCTAGCTGATTGGCGCGACGGTTCAACTCCTCATAAGTTACACGCTCTTCGCCGAAAGCCAGGGCAATCTTGTTTGGAGTGCGCCTGGCCCATGTTTCGAAGAGCTCGGGAATACAACTCTCGCTTGGAAACGAACGCTCCGTATCGTTCCATTCAAACAGCAACTTTTCTCGTTCAGCACTAGTGAGCAACTCGATACGCGACACACGCTGTTCGGGATCGGCGACAACTGCTTCCAAAATCATTCGATAGCGTTCGGCCAATTGGCGGATGGTCGACTCTGTGAACAAGTTGGTGCTGTAAACCAGCGCACCGATAATCCCTTCCGGTAGCGACGTGAGGTGTAGTTCGAGATCGAAGCGCGTGCTGTCTGAAGTGAACTCGTAGGGATATAAAGTGAGTCCCGTCAGTTCAAGCGCCGGTGCGGGCGCGTTTTGAAGATCGAAGACTATTTGAAAAAGCGGGTTACGGCTTAGGTCACGGACGGGTTGCAACTCTTCGACGAGCAATTCGAAAGGTAAATCCTGGTGTGCATAAGCGCCCAGCGAGACTTCGCGCACTCGGCCCAACAACTCGCGAAACGTTGGATCGCCGGAACAGTCTGTTCGCAGCGCCAACGTGTTGACGAAGAATCCGATTAAGTCTTCGAGTTCTTCGCGGTTGCGATTCGCTACCGGAGTTCCAACGACGATGTCGTTCTGTCCCGTGTAACGCCAGAGCAACGCCTGGAAGGCGGCAAGCAATGTCATGAACAAAGTTGCCCCTTCACGCCGGCTCAAAGCGGTGAGCGACTCAGACAGCTCCGCTGAAAGTTCAAAAACACAAGTCGAGCCCTGATAATTCATCTGCGCCGGGCGTACGCAATCAGTAGGGAGATCCACTGAGTGCGGCGCCCCCGCAAGATGCTTTCGCCAATAATCGAGCTGGCGTTTCAACTCGTCGTCCTTCAACCAGCCTCGCTGCCACTCAGCGAAATCTGCGTACTGGATGGGCAGACCCGGAAGGGGCGAGGGCCGTCTCGTTACGCCGGCTTCATAGAGCGCGCCCAGTTCGCTCTTCAGCACACCCTGCGACCACCCGTCACTGACGATGTGGTGCATCGTCACGATCAGCACGTGCTCTTCGTTACGCAGCCGCAAAAGTACGGCGCGAATCAGTGGACCACTCACGAGATCGAACACCCGTTGTGCTTCTGCCCGTGCGACTCGCAGAGCCTCTGTCCCCCGCAACTCGCCGGGTAACTCCGACAGATCGATCAGTGGAATTGATAAATTGAGTGCCGGCGCGATGACCTGCACCGGATTCCCGGCAACAGAGTTGAAGGTGGTGCGCAAACTCTCGTGGCGACGGACAATCTCGTTCAAACTCCAATTCAGAATCGCGATATCGAGCTTGCCGGCAAGACGCACTGCCGCGGGCACGTTATACGCAACAAGACCTGGCTCCAACTGGTACAGAAACCAGAGACGTTGCTGCGCGAACGATAATGGTATTGGACCACTGCGCGGACTCCGCGGTATAACCCGCTCGTCAGCTTCGACACGCGAGCCGCCCGCGAGGCGTTTTTCGAGTAACGCGCGCTTCGTCGCCGATAGCTGAGCGCGACCTTTCGCGGTGCCAGCTTTGTCTTCCGTCTCAAGGTTCATTTTGCAAAAGCTGTTCGGCCTCTTCTTCGCTGAGGGTTTCCAGTTGCTCGATCACGAGCTCCTCGATTACTGGCGCCAAGTCAAACACTGCCGGCTTCCAAAAGAGTTCGCGCAGTGGCAAGTCGACACCAAAAGTCCGTGAAATTCGAGCGACAAGTCTCGTTGCGAGAATCGAATCACCGCCCAGTTCAAAAAAGTCGTCGTGAATGCCCACCTGGTCCAGTGCCAGAACATTCATCCACAGTTCGACGAGCCTCGCCTGCGTCGGGTTTTCAGGTGCGGCGAATGGGCGACGCAATTCAGGCCTGGATGAGTCGGGAACCGGCAATGCAGGCCGGTTGACTTTGCCATTCGGTAGCAACGGCAAAGCTTCCAGGTTTACGAACAGCGACGGGATCATGTATTCGGGCAAACGTTGAATGAGAAACGTCCGCCACTCGCTCGCCGTCGGCAACCGGTTCTGATTACCAACCAGGTACGCGATGAGACGTTGTTCGCTCCTGTGCTCCTCGCGCGCGACAACCACGGCCACACGCACAGACTCGTGGCGCGACAAGGCCGCTTCGACCTCTCCGAGTTCAATGCGAAAGCCGCGCACTTTGACCTGATGGTCCAATCGCCCACCAAACTCCAGATTTCCGTTTTCGCAGTAGCGCATCAGGTCGCCCGTGCGATACAAACGCGCGCCCGGTTCCCGGCTGAACGGATCCGGAATAAACTT
>JAICGZ010000387.1 GCA_025922875.1 Pyrinomonadaceae bacterium | reverse complement strand
GCCTTCCGGATACCGCTGTTCCAGCCGACGCTCGATAGCAGTCATCTCTGCTCGAGCGTGGTCGATTGATATTCCGGATTTGAGTCGACCAATGGCGAAGAATTGCTCGACGGTCTGGTTTTGATCTACCCAATCGCGCAGATTCGCATAGGAGACCGGCATCTGATAAAAGCCCCTGCTCGGACTTTCTTCCCAGATCGTTACCAGACGCGTGAAGACTGCGATGAAAGTGAAGCTGCGATGCTTCAGCAGTGTGCGAAAGCCATAGCGGAGGTCTTGCAGCAAGTTTTGCACGATGTCTCCTTAATTACTTGGAGTGCTGTTTACTTTCGTAGGAGGAGGGCTCTGCCAAAGGACGTTGACAATCATCCACTTGCCATCAATCTTCGCGAGGTGCATGTAGTCCGTGCCCCACTCGGCAGTGAGCTTCACGGTCGCGGTCTGATCCAGCACGTCGTAAATCTCAATAGTTTTCGGAGCGTCTTTTCGTAGCTTGCCCTCCTTGTTGTAGGTTTTGGCGATCTCCACCAACTGCTGATAGGCCATGGCTCTCGCGGGACGGTACGAACTCTCGGCAGCGGGTCGATAGAAACCCAGCTTAGCAAGGTTTGGACTAACACTACGTTCGATTCGATGAGGCTCCACGTTGTAGATTCCCTCGACGTAATCAAGCACCGCTTGGCGCACCGCCTCGCGATCAGCATTTACTTCTTGTTGAGCTGCCACCGGAATAGCTAGCAGCAAAAAGGTCAGGGTCAATAAAAACGATCGTGTCATCTGGGCGATTCTCCTTTTGCAGGTATTCGGTCATTAGATGAGAGCGGGTTCTCGAAGTCAAAGCCTATGCCAACTGAGACGCATCAGACGAGTTTGTACTGTAGCGGCTAAAACCTCATTTTCCTGACGGGAGGTATGGAACACAGGCTGTTACTGAAGCGAGTTGAGTTTCGCTTGCGGGACTCGATGATCCCACTTTCGAACCTATTTTCTTCTCTGTGCAATCTCTGTGTCCTCTGTGTCTTGTGGTTAAGGATCATTCGTAAAAACAACCAGAGAGACACAGAGGACACAGAGGTTGCACAGAGAAAATCAGACTTTTCGGGCAAAGCCGTTTTCTCGCCGGTCGATGAGGCAATTCGCCCTCGTTGACAGCCCTCATACGCAGGAATACTATTCCGGCGAATCCTCTATAGAAATCCCACATCACTGTAGCGGATGATCAAGCAGGTTCACGCCCAGAAATTAACACTCACGGCGTGATTCCCGACCGGACACTGCGGACAAACCAAGGTGAACGACAGAGACGCCTCCTTCCTTACTGTCTCACCTCAAATTCGCCAGCAGACCTCCTGAATCTCGCTTTCGTTGCGTATCGCTTGACACTGGTTACCAGTGTCACGGCGTAGCGCTTTCTTTCCACACCAAAGTGAATGTAAAGGAGAAGAAACATGAAGAAGTTAGTACGAAGAATAACCTTGCTTGCACTGGCAAGCATCTTTGGCTTGCTAGTCACAGGCACACCTGCGGAAGCTCAACAGCCAGTCGTAACCGACACCTACGCAGCAAAATTCATCTGCGGGGTGCAGCGGGACGCCTCTCTCCTTGCGGTACCGGATGCTCAGGCAGGCCACTACTCAACCAAGATCAACGTTCACAATAACACCGGGATTACCATTACCTTTCGCAAGAAGGTAATTCAGTTGAAGGGCGGGCAAATCCCGATTGAACCCCAATTCAGGAGAGACGAGAAGCTGCCTCCTAATTGGGCGATGGAAGTAGTTTGCCGGGACATCTACGGTCACCTCAACATTCCCGTTCCACCCATACCACCGCCGGTGGGTGCGCAACCGCCGCCGTATATCGAGGGGTTCGTGGTTTTTGAGGTATTTTATGGGGTGCTTCCAAATCCCACGCCAGTAGATCCGCTCGATGTTGAAGGTATTTATACCTATCGGGCAGAGCCTGCAGGTACGGATGCCGTGTCAATTGACGTGGTAGTCTTTCCAGTTAAGAGGAACAGACACCCGCTTTCGCCGTTGATTGCTGAACCCGTCGAGCAACCGGCGGCCTCAAACCGGCGGTTGAAGAACTCCCGACCATGAAATCGCGGTTCGATGTGAGTGGCCCAGATTCTTGACTTATGCTGCTGCGGAATCCCAACCGCAGCAGCGATAACTTGCATGCGCAGGTCGCTCAAGCCTGGCATTCACCTTTCTATCTTTCTCTCTGGTACTGATGAAAAGTAATGGGTTAATTTGAATTGTGCACCTCCTTGGAGTGCGTGATTCAAATACTTTTCTATTCTTTAGGTCGTTGCCGGGGCTTCGCACCCGTAGACGTTTGTGCTGAGGTAGCAACACCCTTATCAGAATGATTTTTAATGTAATCACGCACTACCTCCGAGATCTTTCCTGGCCGCTCTAAAACTAGTGCGTGTCCGGCATTAGGTAATTCCACGAGCTTCACTCTTGGACTATAGTCATCGCGCAAGGCTCGTCCATTTGCGGGTGGAGCCAGCTGATCATTCAAACCCTGGATCACGAGCATGGGCGCGTCTCCTCCCGACCACCATTCGTCTACCGGCGTAGCGAGCATTGCTTTCATTTGTGAGCCGGCAGTCTGATCCCAGAGTTTTAGATCCATGAAGGGCGCTGGGTCAGAGGACGGTGCGAAGAATAGAATCCGCACTGCCTCTCTTTTTTCCTCCGTTGACAAACCGGGCTTCATTTTTTGCATCGTCGCTACAGCCTCCGGCGTCGGACCCGCTTTGCCACCCACTGCCAGCACGATGACGCTCTTAACCAGTTTCGGGCGATCGACCGCCAGCAATCTGACGACACGCCCACCCCAGGCATACCCCAAAATGTGAACCCGGGGATGCTTTAACGTCTTTATGACGCCCGCAACGTCCGCAGCGAAATCGTGAAGGGTAAGCCCTTCCAATTGCCCGGAACTGCCCTCGACCCCTCGCGGGTTAACTATGATGGATTGAACACCGCCGTGACAGAGGTGAACCGCTAGTTGCGCCAGGCTGTCTGACCCCATGCCCTGACCAGATACAAGGACAACAGGTTCTCCAGTGCCTCGCGTTACGGTCTCGATAGTCACTCCATCACTAACATCAACCTTTTTGAGTGTCGCCTGACATGACTCTTGCGACTTCTCAGCGGCGAGAGCGGCAGACAGAGAGCCAGGGACACCAACCAGGAGCAAAAAAGCAACCGGCGTAAGCAGCAGCGAGCTTAGCCGAGCCCCACCGACAAGTGGACGTTGATAGATATCACCAAAGGGTCTCAGCGTCCTGAGACGCTGGATCAGAAGCCGCCGGACAAGATACGTTGGTCTCATAAAATTACCGTTGCCTTTCGTAAATGAGTAATTTTCCTGCGCGTCAGAATCGACTGTGAGACAGACAATACGGACTCTTGCGTGAAAGAATCTTTAACAACTTACTAATTAATTGCTAATTAATTACTATGCAGACGATGCTCTTGGAGGATATATGAGACAGATGGTTTACTGCTTCTTCGTTCTGATGATGTTCGCCATAAATGTCGTGGCTCAGGATTCTCACTCTTACGCAAACCCTTCGGCGGTTCGCGTTCGTCATGTCGATCTCGACTGCGACGTCCTTTTTGATCAGAAGATCCTCAAAGGCGCCACGACGCTGACCATCGAACGAACTTCGCAGACTGAGCCTTTGCTTCTCGACACCCGGGATTTGAAGATCGAAAGAGTCGAAACGTCCGTCGATGGACTAAAGTACACGCCCGCAACTTTCACCGTGGGAACGAACGACAAGATTCTCGGCGCGCCGCTGACAATTCCCTTACCCGCCAGAGCCACACACGTTCGCATTCACTACTCGACGTCTCCCGGCGCTTCGGGATTGCAATGGCTCGATCCGGCTCAGACTGCCGGCAAGAAAGATCCTTTCATGTTCACTCAATCGCAAGCGATTCACGCACGCAGTTGGATTCCTCTGCAAGACACGCCCGCGGTTCGAGTGACTTACAACGCGCGCATACGCACGCCGCGAAATCTCCTTGCCGTTATGAGCGCCGAGAATGACGCGCGCACACCGCTCGACGGCGACTATAGCTTCCGCATGCGCCAACCGATTCCTTCATACTTGATTGCACTGGCAGTTGGCGATTTGCGTTTCCGCAGTCTCGGCCCGCGCACAGGTGTGTACGCCGAGCCGCAAGTGATTGATCGCGCCGCGCGTGAACTCAGCGACACAGAGAGAATGGTTGTCGCCACCGAACGCCTTTATGGCCCTTACCGTTGGGGCCGTTACGACATTTTGGTTTTGCCACCCAGCTTTCCCTTCGGTGGTATGGAGAATCCCCGGCTCACTTTCGCCACGCCGACAATTCTCGCCGGCGACAAGAGCCTGGTCTCACTTATCGCGCACGAGTTGGCCCACTCCTGGTCCGGCAACCTCGTCACGAACGCGACCTGGCGCGACTTCTGGCTGAACGAAGGCTTCACGGTTTATCTCGAACGCCGCATTCAGGAAGCTGTTTACGGCCGCGCGCGCGCAGCAATGGAAGCTGCTTTGGGCCTGCGTGATTTGCAGGAAGAGTTGGACACGCTGGAAGACCGCGACGAAATTCTGCACGTCGATCTCAAAGGACGCGATCCGGATGAAGGTTTCACCGACGTGCCTTATGAAAAAGGCGCGCTCTTTTTACTTCACCTCGAACAAACCTTCGGCCGAGCACGCTTCGATCGTTTCCTGCGCAGCTACTTTGATCATTTCGCTTTCCAGAGCATCACGACCGAACAGTTCCTCGCTTACTTAAAGCAGAACCTGCTTGATAGATATCCTGCACAGGCTGCACAAGTACCGGTTGATGAATGGATTTACAAGGCGGGACTTCCGGCCGTCGCTCCGAAGCCAACATCTGCGGCATTCGCGCGAGTTGAAGAGCAAGCAAAACGTTGGCTGCGAGGCGAGATACCGGCGACGCAAATTCCAGCGGCCAGGTGGACAACGCAGGAAAGGCTTCATCTACTGAAGTTTGTGCAGAGCGCGCTCGAACCGCCTCCCTCAGCGGGTGGACCAGCAGACGCATCCGCCACCCAACTAAACCAGACCGAGAGAACAAGGCTGATGGGAGAACTCGACCGTGCCCTTAACCTGACGAGCTCAGGCAATTCCGAAATCGCTTTTCAGTGGCTGCTGATGTCGATCCAAAACAAATACGAGCCGGCATATCCGCGGCTGGAGGAATTCCTGCTTTCGGTTGGCCGGCGGAAATTCATCAGACCGCTGTATCAGGAGCTGGCCAAGACACCTGAGGGCGCCGAGCGGGCGCTCGCGATCTATCGCCGCGCCCGGCCAACGTATCACCCGATCGCGGTGACGAGCATTGATCAAGACTTGAAGTGGTCGGGTCAGTAGCGTTGCAGTGTGTGCGTCACCCTTGTCTGAAGGCGCCTCCAACTTAACGCCGTGTGTTGCAGAACGATCAAACTTACACCGAACTCGGCGGTGATTACTTTGATCGTCAACATGTCGAGCAGCAACGAGAATACTACTTGCGTCGTTTGCAGATGCTCGGCCTAAAAGTCACCGTCGAAGAATTGTCCGTGGC
>JAICGZ010000386.1 GCA_025922875.1 Pyrinomonadaceae bacterium | reverse complement strand
AGGTAAGAAGACGGTCGTCGCCGCAAATAAGTGCTATTGCCGCGGGTGTCTGCTCAACCTGCGCTTCAAACAACTGTTGAATCGATCTCACTTCGGGATAAGCACGGGCCGTCTGATTCAGTTCAACCAGCAGCTTGTGCTGTTCCGCGTCTGAAAGGACCGAAGATTGCTCGTAGTGTTCTCCTTCCGGAGCCTCGGCCATCGCCTCGAGCAGACGCCGGTAGTAGCCGCCGATAAGGCGCGTCTGTTCCGCACTAATCTTCGCATCATCACACGCGAGCCCGACGTCAATCTCAGGAGTTTGCGTCCTAAGGTTGAAGTTCACCATCAACGCGAAGTTCGTATCGGCAACTCCTCCAGTGCTCAGCACTTCAACATCTCTGAGATCGGCAACTTCCTCCACGACATGAAAGTGAACGTAGTTGAAACAGGTATCAAACAGGGCGCGACCACCATTCTCACGCTGAATCTGCGACAGCGGATAACGACGGTGAGGCAGTAGTTCGCGTTCAGCACGAAATGTCTGGGCCACAAGCTCTTCCCAAGTGCCGCCGTCAAGCGACACGCGGAACGGCAACGTATTCAAAAACAATCCGATGACGCGCTCGCCGTCGGTTGTTTCCGGGCGGCCGTTCGACACCAGACCCGTGACTATATCGCGCTCACCGCTGATCAAACTCAAAACTCTGAGATGTGCTGCCAGCAGGACACTCTTCAGCGGCACGCCAGCGCGGACTGCTAACTGTCGTAGCCCCTGGCTCACGCGTTCGTCGAGTGTTATGCCGGTAGTGTTGATGACCCCACTTCCAACTTCTTCCACCTCGAACGATTGCTCACCGTTAACCTTGTTTTGCGGCCAGCGCGAGATGCGTGTCGGCTTGCTCTCACTCAGTAGGTTGTGCCAATACGCGCGAGTTTCCGTCGACGTGAGCGCCGCTCTCTCCAACGCAACAAAGTCACGATAACGGCTCGCCAGCGGTGCAAGCTCGACAGGTCGTTCGTCCTTTATTAATGTGAGGTAGTGCCGGAACAGTTGAGTGAGGAATAGATTGTCGCTCCAGCCATCAAAGATCGCGTGATGGGCGGTGAAGGTAAACTGGAAGGTCTCGTCAGTACGACGGTGCAGGTGAAAACGCACCATCGGCACCTCACTCCACGAGAAACTGCGATTCTCTTCGTCGAGCCACTGTGCGAGCGCCTCTTCCTGCTCCGCTTCGCTGAGGCCGCGCAAATCCGTGACGCCGACGGGCACATCCACGTGACGGTGGACCAACTGCAATGGCTCGCTGAAATTCGCTAAATCAACCGACGTGCGCATCACTTCATGAATATCGGCCAAATCGGCTACCGCTTGTCGCAAGGCATCTGCATCGAAGGGCCCGCGCACATTTAGCGTGTTGATACTGTGATAGAGCGGCGCTTCGGGCGAGAATACGCTATGGAAAATCATTCCCGCCTGCATCATCGCGAGTGGATAAGCATCTTCGACTCCTGCCGGCATGCGCGTGCGATCCTCCGCGGAAATCATCGCGAAAGGTTCGTACATCGCGGCATCGAGGATAGTCTCCTCCGCCTCGCTCGTTCCCGCATGTGCGGCAAGCCCGGCAATAGTTTGGTACTGGAAGATTTGCTTCGTGCTGAGTTGTAGACCGGCGTTGTTCGCACGAGCAATTATCTGAATGCTGAGGATCGAATCGCCGCCGAGTTCGAAGAAATTATCGTGGACACTGACGTCTGGCACTCTCAGCACCTCTGACCAAATCCCGGCCAACAGTTCTTCCGTCGCGTTGCGAGGCGCGACAAAGTGTCGCTCGGTTTCCAGTTTTACCTCATCGGGCGCCGGCAACGCGCGGCGGTCAACTTTGCCATTGGGTGTGAGCGGCAAGGCGTCCATCATCACGAAGACGGATGGGACCATGTAATCAGGCAGAAATTCCTTGAGATAGGTCTTGAACTTTCCTGATATGGACTTCGGCTGATCTACTTCGTCCGCGAACGACGTCGACGATTGTTCGGCGCGCGGCACACAGTAGGCTATCAGTTGTTTCTCACCAACGCCTTCGCGCACCACGACCACACTCGTCGTTATCTCCGGATGGCTGTTGAGCAGAGTTTCAATCTCACCGGTCTCAATCCTGTAACCTCTGACCTTCACCTGGTGATCTATTCTGCCCAGAAACTCTATCTCTCCATTCGCCAGCCAACGACCCAAATCTCCTGTGCGGTAAAGCCTTCCTCCCTCATTGCCAAACGGATTCGGTACAAACTTCTCGGCCGTCAACTCTGGTCTGTTGAAATAACCTCTTGCAATGCCGGCTCCTCCCAGGTGTAGCTCTCCGCCAACTCCAACCGGCACTGCCTGCATTCGCTCATCGAGTATGTAAACTTCACTATTCGCGATCGGTTTGCCGATGGTCCTTACTTCTGTTTTGACATCTCCCATCGTTGCGCATACCGTCATTTCCGTTGGTCCATAGGCATCGATCAATCTGCCTCGGTTCGGTCTCTTCCGCCAACGCTCCGCCGTTTTCTTATCTAAACTCTCGCCCGCGGCGATAACCACCGCCAGCTTTTCCTGCCGTTCATCCAGCACGCGCAAAACCGTGGGCGGTAACGTTGCCGTCGTGATTTCGTGCTGGCGCAGCAACGTCTCCAATCCTGCTCCCGGAACCATCTCTTCGCGCCGTCCCAGCACGAGTCTGCCTCCAGCCGGCAGCGTCATGAAGATCTCCCAGACTGACGCGTCGAAACTCAATGACGCAAATTGCAGCACTCGGCTTTCGGGCCGCATGTCAAAGGTCTTGATCTGAACTGTTACGAGATTGCATAACCCGCCGTGCTCGATCATCACGCCTTTCGGTTTCCCGGTTGAGCCTGACGTGTAGATCACGTATGCCAGGTTCTCCGCCATCGCGGTCCTTACCGGATTGTCCGAAGATTGCGCGGCTATCGTTTCTGAATCGCTGTCCAGACAAAGGATCTGTGCCCAGTGGCTCGGTAGACTTTCCAGCAAGCTTTCTTCAGTCAACAGGACTGCCACTTGCGCGTCTTCCAACATGAAAGCGATGCGCTCGAGCGGATAGCTCGGATCCAGAGGTAGAAATGCCGCGCCGGCTTTCAAGATCCCAAGCACCGCGACGATCATCTCCACACTTCGTTCCACGCACAGTCCCACCAACATCTCTTCTCGAACGCCCAGGCTCCGCAGGTGATGCGCGAGTTGATTTGCTCGCCGGTTCAGTTCTGCATAACTCAACTCCTGATCTTCAAAGACCACTGCTAGCGCATTCGGAGTTCTCTCGACCTGCGCCTCGAAGAGTTCGTGGACGCACGTGTCTTGGGGATAACTCTCTCGCGCTCCGGTTGAATGCTGGACCAGTTGGGCCAGCTCTGCTTCATCCAGTAGAGGCAGTCCTGAGATTCGTTGTTCCGGGTTTATTACGATAGATTCGAGTAACGTCTCGTAGTGCTCGAGCATTCGTTCAACGGTGCTCTCGTCAAATAGTTCCGTGCTGTACTGCAGTAAACCACTTAAGTAATCGCCTTCGTCCGTCAATGCCAGAACAAGGTCGAATGCTGAAGTGTTTCTTTCGATCTCCAATGGGGTGAGAGTTAACTCGCGAAGCTCCAATGCGCCTGTTGGGAAATTTTGCAGTATGAGCTTGGTTTGGAAGAGCGGCGATCGGCTCAGGTGACGCTCCGGTTGCACTGCTTCAACCAGCTTCTCAAACGGCAGGTCCTGGTGCGCATAAGCTTCCAGCGAGGTCTCGCGCACGCGCGCGAGTAGTTCGCGGAAGGTTGGATCGCCGGAGAGATCCGTGCGCAGCACGAGTTGGTTGATGAAGAACCCGAGTAGTGGCTCGATTTCGCGACGGTTGCGGTTGGCAACATCGGTGCCCACGAGAATGTCATCTTGATTAGTGTAGCGGTGGAGCAGGATGTTGAAGGCGGCGAGGAGCGTCATGAAAAGTGTCGCCCCTTCCGCTTTGCTCAACTCTTTAAGCGAGTCGGATAAACTCCTGGACAACGGGAAAGTCGTAGTGGCGCCGCGATGAGTCTGCGTCGCGGGACGAGGACGATCGGTTGGCAACTCCAGCATGGCCGGAGCGGCGGCGAGTTTCTTTTTCCAGTAGGCGAGCTGTGTATCGAGAACTTCACCTTGCAGCCACTCTCTTTGCCAGTGAGCGAAGTCGGCGTATTGCAGCGAGAGTTCCGGGAGTGATGAAGGCTCGTTTCGAGAGAATGCCTCGTAGAGAGTGGTCATCTCTCCAATCAGCAATCCGGTGGACCAGCCATCAGAAATGATGTGATGCATCGTAATAGAAACGATGTGCTCATCTTCTGAAAGCACCATCACGATCATTCTAAACACCGGGCCTCGAGCTAAATCGAATGGCCGGCGCAACTCTTTCGCCGCCAGTCGTCTCGCTTGTGTCTCTCGCTCCTCATCGTGTAAATGGCGCAAGTCAATAATCGAAAACTCCTGCGGTTCCGGCGGCGTTACGATCTGGAAAGGCTCGCCCTCGCGCGTCACGAAAATAGTGCGCAGTACCTCGTGACGGCGAATGATCTCGTTAATAGTCTGCTTGAAGGCCGGGATATTGAGTGGACCACGAATGCGCAGAGAGGTGTGTGCGTTGTAGACGGCACTGTCAGGCTCCAATTGATGCAGGAACCAGAGACGTTGTTGCGCGAACGAGAGTGGTAACGGCACTTCGCGCGAGACACGCACCATCGCCGGAACATTCTCTTGTCCCGAAACGGCGCTAAGCATGGAATCGATCTCTTGTGCCAGCTCAGCTACGGTCGGCCGTTCAAAGAGCTTGCGTACGGAAAGGTCGAGATTGAAAACAGTTCTGATTCGAGATGTGACCTGCGTCCCCAGCAACGAATGTCCGCCACGATCGAAGAAGTTGTCATGCACCGAGACCTGCTCCAGTCCCAGCACTTCCGCCCAGATGCCCGCCAACAACTCTTCTTCCGGCGTGCGCGGCGCAACATACTCAGCCACCGCTTCCTCGGATGCTTGCTCCGGCGCCGGCAGGGCCTTGCGATCCACTTTGCCATTCGGCGTCAAAGGCAGTTCTGCCAGTATTACAAACGCTGACGGCACCATGTACTCGGGCAAGTGCTGGCGCAACTGCTCACGCAACTCTACGGTGCTGACGGCGCTGTCTCTCACAACGTAAGCGGCTAATTGTTGAGCTCCACTGGCGTCTGGATGCGCCTGCACCACCGCGTCTCTCACACCGGCTAAACTACGTAGCGCTGCCTCTATCTCGCCCAACTCGATGCGATAACCTCTCACCTTCACTTGATGATCGGCCCGGCCCAAGAACTCTATGTCGCCATTCTCCGCATACCGCGCCAGGTCTCCCGTGCGGTATAACCTTGCACCGTGCTCGCCGCTGAAGCTGTCGGGCACGAACCTCTCTGCCGTCAACTCCGGCCGCTCCCAATATCCTCGCGCTAATCCCGCGCCGCCCAGGTACAACTCACCGGCAACTCCCAGCGGTACGCATTGCCCGCTCTCATCCAGCAGGTACACGCGCGTATTCGCGATCGGACGTCCAATGGTGACTCGTTCACCGGCTCGCACCGCGGTGTAGGTCGAGTAGGTCGTGTCTTCTGATGGTCCATACAAGTTGT
>JAICGZ010000385.1 GCA_025922875.1 Pyrinomonadaceae bacterium | reverse complement strand
TGGCTGAGCCATGTTTTCGAAGAGCAAACTTCGTGTATTGAGTCGAGCGGGATCTGGGCCTGCGAGTGAAGACATAACCCGGACTCCCAATAGCCGGGCAGTCTCATTAGGCGACTGAACTCGCAAGTCCATTCGGCTTGATGGTTGTCACAATAAAACGCCGCCGCTCATTCTTGTTCCCTGCAAGCGCAGTTTCTCGAAGTTCAACATATTAATCAGAATCGTCACCGCGTCTTCGCGATCGGCGCTCCTCGGAGAGATTCGCGCCGCCCATCCGCCACCTGGAGCGAGCGCGATCTTCAGCTTTGTGGTTTTGTTGACGTCTGATGTCGTCGCTTTGTAATCGTGGCCCATGCGTTCGGCGTTTGGTCCATCCTGATAAGCCAGCATCTGGAACCGGCCCGCAGGCAGGAACGAAAGATCGATCTCCAACGTTCTACTGGTCCAGTCCGTCATCGCGCCGATATACCAATCCGGACCTTTGCGACGAGCGATGCACACGTAATCTCCCAACTTCGCCGCGAGCACCCTCGTTTCGTCCCATACTGTAGGAACAGGTTTCAGAAATGTCATCACTTCCGGCTCACGACCCAACTCCGGAAATTCCTGTAAGCGATCTGTCTCCGAAATCAATTCGTACCCGAACGACATGGCGCGATTTGGATTGTCGCGTGCGATGAAGACGACTATATCGTGAAGGTCGTCTCGTGCAGCGGGAGACCAGATTAGTTTGTAAGCCATGAGGCCAGCTGTTTTTTTACTTCGTCGTGAGGTATGCCTTCGCCTCTGTCGAGTTGATCGAGACCTTTCTGTACCGCGGCCATAAACTCAATTCGCTCGGCGATTTCCTCGAGCGAACAATCGTCCGGTAAGGCGCGAATAGTTTCAGGCACGATCTCTTTCTCTGTCATGGCCGGATTATGAGATTAATCACGCCTTGGGTCCACACTATAGGTCGTCGAACAAAACAGCGCAATTTGAGCGCAATGAAGAGGCAGGTGGAAAGATAAGTCTTTTATCGACGCGATGTACAGGTGATTACTCTCTTACTGATCCAAGCGGGCAATCCTTTTCGGTAAGCGTAATATAAACAATAAAGTTGTTTTGTTTTCAAGGCTTAGAAGACTCGCCAACTATGGCTTCTATATCTCGCAGGTGGCTCATTTCGCTAAAAGAGCGGAAGAAGAACACAACACACTTGGTGTATTGTTCATTTGGCATGCACCTTTTCACCGGTTGCCAATGTAACCCTGTTCATGAGGGCTCGCTTGCGCCAGTGGAGAGCAAATGATCACAGTGGAGTATGCAACCGGAACAAACCTATTCACCGACTCCATCGTGATGCAAGTGAAAGGTGGCGGAGAAGAGCCGTCGTTCGATGTATACCGTTGTAGTCCAGCACAGACTTATGCCGATCGGTATTGCAGTTATATTGACGCGTCCCTATAATCTAGCCGCCCAAAGTTAACTTACCCGACCGAAAGCTCTGAGCGTTCACGGTCAGAGGTCCCCCCTTTCAATTAATCGTCAGTCGCTCTCTTATCATCGACATCCCTTCGATCGAAGGAGTTGCTCGGCTGACGTGCCGCATAAGCCCAGTCATACACCTCCCTAACAAAATGGAATGTCACCTCTGAGTTGTAGTTCAGCAGAGGTCAAAATGCAGTACCAGATCAGCGCGGAACTTGAGTCCTTTACTGACGCGACCGGCAGGCCCGCAACTCTGATTGAGCTGTTGGACCAGAGGGCCCTGCAGCAGCCGGACCAAGGGCGTTACACCTTCCTGCTCGACGGAGAAACACGCGAGCTTCATTTGACTTATCGGGAATTGAGGCGGCGCGCTCGGGCAATAGCCGTGGCGCTTCGACTTGCAGCGGCGAAAGGCGGACGCGCCCTTCTCCTTTACTCACCGGGACTCGACTTCATCGAAGGTTTTTTCGGCTGCCTGTATGCCGGAGTAGTGGCTGTTCCCGCGTATCCGCCCGATCCCGCCAGGCTTAATCGCAGTCTGCCTCGGTTGCAGGCCATCATCGCCGATGCTCAGGCGACGACAGTGCTCACCACTTCGTCCATCATGGAGATGGCGAAGCTGATCTTCGTGCAGGCTCCGGATCTGAAAGCTCTCAACTGGCTCGCTACTGACATGGTTGTGACCAGCGTCGACGAAGATTGGCAAGCTGAGCATGCGACAGCCGGCGATCTCGCTTTTCTTCAGTACACGTCAGGCTCGACCGGTCAGCCCCGCGGCGTAATGCTCACTCATGCGAACCTGTTGCACAACGCAAGTCTTATCTTTCACGTGTACGAGCACACGGAGACAGACAGCTACGTCTCGTGGTTGCCGATGTTCCATGACATGGGCTTCATGATGGGAGTCCTCCAGCCTCTCTTTGCCGGGATCAGATCGGTTCTGATGTCGCCAGTCTCTTTTTTGCAGCGTCCGGCCCGCTGGCTGGAAGCCATCTCTCGTCATAGGGCCACAACGAGCGGCGGACCGAACTTCGCTTACGAGTTGTGTGCGCGCAAGATCACGCCGGAAGATGCGGCGGCGCTCGATTTGAGCAGTTGGAGCGTGGCCTTCAACGGCGCCGAGCCCGTCCGCGCCGAGACCCTCGACAGGTTCGCATCACGGTTTGGGCCGTATGGCTTTCGACGTGCGGCCTTCGAACCTGGTTACGGATTGGCCGAAGCGACTTTGATGGTGACCAGTGGGCGCAAGAAGAGCCTGCCCATAGTCAAAAGAGTGGAAGTGAAGCTGATGGTCGGGTGTGGCAGTGCCATGCCGGGACAGCGCGTCATCATCGTAGATCCCGCATCGTTAACCGAACTCCAGGACGGTCAGGTCGGGGAGATCTGGGTATCTGGTCCAAGCGTTGCGAAAGGTTACTGGAACCGCCCGGACGAGACGCACCACATCTTCGATGCTTATCTGTCAGATACAGGCGAAGGACCCTTCCTGCGTACGGAAGACTTAGGCTTCATCGAAGACGGGGAACTCTACATCACAGGGCGCATTAAGGACCTCATCATCATCCGCGGCCTGAACCACTATCCGCACGACATCGAGTGGACTGTTGAGCATTGTCACACGGCTCTCAGACCGGGTTGTGGCGCTGCCTTCACTGTCGACGCTGACGGTGAGGAACGATTAGTTATCGTTCAGGAGATAGACACCCGTAAGGAAGCAGACTTGGACCACGTGATTGAGACGATCCGTGAAGCGGTCACCTCGGAGCACGATTTGCAAGTCTATGCCGTTGCACTCATCAAACCGGGCCAGATTTCCAAAACTTCGAGCGGCAAAATCCAGCGACGTGCCTGCCGTCAGAGGTTTCTGAGGGGCGTGCTCGACGTGGTCGCTGAATGGCGCGCGGCTACTTTCGAAGAAGGCGCCACGCCCGAGTTAGTGACTTCGCCGTTAAGCGCAGAAGCTATCAACTCATGGTTGGTGAAGCTGGTCTCCGCGAAGCTCGGCGTTCCTTCCAGCAGTGTGCACATGGACCAACCGCTCGGTCGATATGGTGTCGACTCCTTGATCGCTGTCGAACTTGCACACTCGATCGAGACGAGTCTGGGCGTCGCCTTGCCGATGGTCAGCTTCTTGCAGGGAGCAAGCATCTCCGAAGCCGGCGCGCACATTCTTTCCCACTTGAGAGAACTTCCCGGTTCACAGGCTTACTCCGCTGATGAGCACGAAGCTGAGAAAGAATATCCACTCTCGGAAGGCCAGCAGGGATTATGGTTCCTGCACAACCTTGCGCCGGAGAGTGCGGCGTACAACATAGCGCGGGCAATGAAAATTCGTGCCGCACTCGACGTTGGTGCTTTACAGCGGGCTTTTTCTGTACTCATCAAACGTCATGCCGCCTTGCGAACGACCTTTGCCACTTCGCGAGGGCGTCCCATTCAGCGAGTCACTGATCGCGTTGAGCTTGACTTCCGGCAAGAGGACGCGCGGCACTGGAGCGAAGCCCAACTCGACGAGCGCTTGACGGAGGAGAGCGACCGCCCTTTCGATCTTCAACGCGGACCGCTCCTGCGCATCACACTTTTTACTCGGTCGAGCGACGAGTACATCATCCTGCTCGCTGCTCATCACATCATCGTAGACTTCTGGTCGCTGGCACTCCTAATGCAAGAGCTAGGTCTCTTGTACGAGGCGGAACAGTCCGGTGTGCGTTCCGCGCTTCCTGCACTCTCTTCCAGTTACTCTGCCTTCGTTCGCTGGCAAAAGGAGTTGGTATCAAGTGAAGAAGGTGAGAGGCACTGGGCATATTGGCGTAGTCAACTATCACGTGAGCTGCCAGTCTTAAACTTGCCGGCGTCGCGCCCGCGCCCGCCCGTCCAAACCTTCCGCGGGGCTTCCTCCTCTTTACCGCTGAGCAACACAACTGCCCGCCGATTGAAAGCCCTGAGCCGTGAGCACGAGGGCACGCTTTACATGACGTTGCTGGCCGCCTTTCAGGTATTGGTCTATCGCTACACGGGCCAGGAGGAGTTTTTCGTTGGCTCTGTTACCGCGGGCCGAGCCAGAGCGGAGTTTGCTCCGCTCGTAGGCTACTTCGTTAATCCTCTCGTTTTGCGAGCGACGATCTCTGGCGATCGCAGTTTTGAATTCTTGCTCTCACAGGTGCGTAGAAGGGTCCTGGACGCGTTCGAGCATCAGGACTTTCCGTTCTCCGTTTTGGTGGAGCGCCTTCAGGCTGCGCGCGATCCTTCACGCTCGCCGCTCTTCCAGGTCATGTTCGCGATGTATAAGGCGCACCTGCCAGGTGGCGAAGCGTTGTCATTATTCGCGCTCGGTGAAGAGGGAGCGCGAATGAAACTGGGCGGTCTTGAGTTGGAAACGGTGCCGCTCAAGCAGCGCGTTGCCCAGTTTGATCTCACCCTGGCGATGGTCGAGGCGGGCGAAGAACTATACGCAAGCTTCGAATACAACACAGACCTCTTCGACGCGGCGATTATCGAACAGGTGGCGCAAAGTTTCCGAACATTGCTCGACGAAATAGTTGCAAACCCGGCTGAAAGAATTTCCCGCCTGCTTCCGACACGAATGGATGGCAACGCCCCTCCTGAGCCTGACGAGGTTGTACTCAAAACAAAGAAGAGCTTTGAAGCGCCTCGCACCGAGACTGAGCAGACGCTGGCGAGCATCTGGTCTGAAGTGCTTGGGATTAAACCTATCGGCGTTAATGACAACTTCTTTGATATGGGCGGCGACTCGATCCTCAGCATCCAGGTTGTCGCCCGCGCCGAAGAGGCGGGTATAGATCTGAAGCCCAGGCAGTTGTTCCAGCACCAGACCATCGCAGAGTTGGCCCAGGTAGCTGGCACGCCGCGCCGGGCAGCAGAATCAACGTCCGACGAGGTTGGTTCAATCAACCTGGACCAGCAGCAATTGGACGAGATTGCGAGCTTCGGCGGTGAGATTGAAGACATCTATCCGCTCACGCCGACGCAGCAGGGCATGCTCTTTCACACGCTGTCAGAGCCTGATAGCGGAGTCTACCTGACACAGCTGGTCTGTGAGTTGAGAGGCGGTCTTAATGAAGAAGCGTTTCATGCCGCCTGGCAGACAGTGGTTCGGCGTCATCAGTCCTTGCGTGCCGACTTTGCCTGGGATGTCTGCGCGGAGCCGATTCAAGTCGTCAGACGA
>JAICGZ010000384.1 GCA_025922875.1 Pyrinomonadaceae bacterium | reverse complement strand
GAAATCAGCGTGCTGAAGAAACTTGTGGCAATCAAAGTCGCGAACTAGCGGTATGTCGCCACATGCGTTGCGAGGAATCATCGCGCCTTATGGGTAATAAGATTTTTCGAAGAGTCGATCAAGTTTGGCGTCCCAAAGCATTCCGAGTTGGAACCGGATTTGTGCATGGTTAAAGGAAATAGAAACTCTTCGTCAAACTGCCCTTGAATAGGCCTAAGGACCGTCAGCGTCCTTTACTTTTGCCTTATTATCTCTCCCAAGCTGAACTGGAACCGAATTTTACGCCTATCATGTCGAGGTAATTTGGAGACTGCTAAATAATTATTACGCTGGCCACCGCACAGACAGTTGATCCTGCTCAAACTAGTCCAGATCTGGATAGAACGACAAGGACCATCACCGCGAAGATTGACCGCGCACCGAGGTTTTATGAGTAACGATTCAACTGTTTTCTATCTGATCAGGTGTAAGGCAAGGTTCGGAGAATACCGCGAGACCATTGAGCCTAAAAGAGTTTTCAATGAAGCCGCGAGGTCGGCTCAAACGCTGTTAGAAATCTACGAACCATTTATTACGGAAGCTCATCATATTCTCAAAATGAAGATTGCGCTGCTGAAGACTCCAAGCTCCATGGGGAACTTTGTCAGCAATAAAGTGTTCCCATAATCCATTTGGGCCAAGGTATTTAGAACTATGATTTGTCCCATTCAATCTATCAATCCAAATCACAGCAGCCATAGCCCAGGGCTGATCGTAGTCCTTGTCCAGCTGCGGTAGGTATTCATCGAGATAACGAGTCAGGTAGTTGACACTGTCGGCGTTCGCAAAGCACGCCAATGCGAAACAGTATCCCTGGCCGGCATAGCAAGTTAAGCTTTGAATTAGTAAATTGCCTATCCGGCTGGTGAATTGCGACCAATTTTTGAAACCAGCAAACCATGCGGCCGTTAGTTGCTCGCGCCAGGATATTCGTAACAACCGCTCGACTTGATTAGGTTCGATTTCATCAAGAGCTTTTCGGACTGAGTTCACAAACTCCGACAGTTCCCGTTCCTCAAGCCTAAGAAAATTGCCGCCAAGCAATTTCAGGTAATGAGGTTGTACAAAGTGATCAATGGGCTTGGAAAAGTCCATAACCGAAGAAAGTATCTAACGCTGCGTTGAGCGGCTCGGGCACGCCACTAACCATAAAGGCTCTCACAGGCGACGCAGTTGCAAGAGCATTCGGCGGACCTGCACGCCAAGGCATTATATGTTTGACCGCGAGTGAAGAGTACAAACGTTCTATGACAAAGCATCGATTAATAACCCAAACCAGTTTATTCGGAGGCATGAAGGATTACTGGCGTCCCGTACGGGAATCGAACCCGTGTCGCCGCCGTGAAAGGGCGGTGTCCTAGGCCGCTAGACGAACGGGACGCATGGTTGGAAGTTCGTGCGCTAGGGCAAGCGCGTTACGTTACCGTAGTGGTTTGATTGTGTCAAACGCAGGTCGAATTGAAGCACGGATCGCGTGGGAAAGTGCGCAGATGACACAAATACTGTCGAGATAACACGATTATTGTTCCGACCTCAGTAGTTCCCGCATTATAATCCCTCCCGCCGTTGCGGACCCGGCTAAAAAGCCAGCGCAGTTTCAACTACCCAAGCGCCGTTTCAATTACCTGGAGAGAATCATGTCACCTACACCGCGCCCCCGTCGATTCACATCCGTGTTCACTGTTCTTTTAGTAATCGCCTGCGCAGGCGGCGCGGTGGCGCAGCATGAGGGCGGGGTCACCGGTGGCGGCATGATCGGTGGCAGCACGTCGCGGCCGTCAACTAAGCCGCCCGCGAGCAAGTCAACCACAACGAAGAAACCCGCGGCGACGACAACCAAAAAGCCCGCAGCGACAACGACCGCAGGAACCAGCGGAACGTCCAAACCTAACAGTGGAACATCACGCCCCAGCACAGGAACGTCAGCCGACTACTATTACCAACAAGGCGAAACGCTCTACAACCAGAAGAAGTATCGCGAAGCACTCGAACCGTACCAACAAGCCGCACAACTCAACCCGTCGATGAGTTCAGCGTTCTATCGCATGGGCTGGATCTACAACGATCTCGAAGAGTACGAGTCAGCAATCGATCCATTAATGCGCGCCACGTCGCTGGTACCCAACTACGCCGCCGCACATTTCGAACTCGGCTACGCTTACAAGAAACTCGAACGCTTCAACGAAGCACTCGCCGCGTTTCTACAGTGCATTCGGGCCAAGCCCGATTACGCAGCGGCCCATTACGAAACCGGTTGGATACGCAACGAACAGAAAAACTACAGCGGCGCGCTGCAGAGTCTCAAATTAGCCCTGGAGTTTCGCGCTAACTATCCGGAAGCGCACAACGAGATGGGTTACGCGTTGCGCTATCTCGGCCGCGACGCGGAAGCCATACAGGAGTATCAGGAAGCGATTCGTTTGAAGCCCGACATGGCCCTCGCGTATCTCGGACTCGGCGACGTTCATTTCTACAACACGAAGAAGTATGCCGAAGCGGCGAACGCCTACAAGGAGGGCTTACGTCTCAAACCCGACAACGTCACCGCTCTGTACAATCTCGGCTGGTGTTACAACGACCTCGAACGCTACACGGACGCAATTGCCGAACTGCGCAAGGCCATTAGCCTCCGGCCCAATTACGCCGAAGCTTACAACGAGCTCGGCTATGCGTTGCACCAGTTGAGCCGCTTTGGCGAGGCGGTTGTGGCCTATCAGTCAGCGATCAGAAACAAGACCGACTATGCTTCGGCCCATTACAACCTGGGCGTGTCGTACATCGCCCTGCGCAATCGCAACGGCGCGCTCGAGCAATATCGAATCCTGCAGCGTATTGACAGCGCCCGAGCAACTAAGCTCTTTAATCAAATCAAATAAGTAACGACGCACAACCTCAGACATCCCAACCGCACGCTCGCTCATCACAAGGCGCGAAGACAGCGCTCCTCAGTGCGTCACCTTTTCGCTGGTTGCGGTAATAAGCAATAGAGGCTCCCCACGTTCCGGCCAACTCTCGGTTGGCGGGTTACCGTTTACGTTTCTCTCGTTAAGTTAAGGCTCCTGGTTTAAGCGCACCGACTGACTGAAGTGTTTCGGACCTTCATGTTTGTCCGCCGGCCGGAGTGTGTCCACCACCAAAAGCGAGGTCTTACGATGAACGCACGTCACTCTACTGCAACGCCTGTCAACGAATACCAACCAACAATAATCGAAAGCGGACTTCTTCTCGCTCGACTCGCACGCGAGATCGAGTTTTTCAAAATCGAACTAGAACGCGCGTGGACCGAGTTTCAAAAGAGCCCGAAACAGTTCACGACACAAACAGGCCGCGATCTTTTGCAACGATCGGGCGCCATGGTCCATGCAATACCGGCGACGTCGATCGCGCTCATCGTCGTCGGTCTGACAGTAACTATGGCACTTCTCGTCGATCGCAAACGGCACGAATCGAACGCCTTAATCGACGACGAGGCAAACAAACCCGAGATGGTAATGCTCGACTTCGCAAAACAACCCGTCGCTAAGCCCGTAACCAAACCCGATTCGTCGATCGGCAAAGACGGCAAAGGGCGAGTCGGTTTTCAAAGCGGCAAAGGTGAAGGTTCCGGGGCCACCCCCAAATTGGCCCGCGGTGGTGGCGGCGGCGGTGCGGGCGATGCAGCGCCTACTCAAGTGGGCAAGCTCCCGCCGCCGTCATCGATACAGGCAGCCATCCCGAAAGCACCACCCGTTCATCCACCAAGTTTGCCCGTCGCCGGTATCAACATCGATCCGGCGCTCTGGAAAGATCTCAAAGCTCCCGTGTACGGCGATCCGCGTTCAACTTCCAATGTTCCTTCAAATGGACCAGGTCAAGGCGGCGGCATGGGCACTAACAAAGGACTTGGAGTCGGCGACGGTGACGGTGATGGATATGGACCGGGCAAGCACAAGAACATGGGCGGAGGTGAAGGCGAATTCGGTTGTTGCGGTCCCGGCGGTGGTAGAGGTACTGATGCAACGTACAAAGGCTCTGAAGTCGAACAAAGAGCCCGACTCTTGTCTAAGCCGGAACCGCAATATACAGAGGAGGCGCGCAAGAATGGAATCAGCGGAACGGTAATGCTTCGCGTGGTCTTCTCAAGTAGTGGAGAAGTTATTCAGATACGTGCACTCCGGACGTTGCCGTTTGGTTTGACTGAACGGGCCATCGCGGCCGCTCGTCTGATCAAATTCGTTCCCGCGCTGAAAGGCGGACGGCCCGTGTCAGTCCACATGCAGTTGGAATATAATTTCAACCTCTACTAGGTGGAACTTTTCCTGCTGCTCGGTCGTGTACGCAAGCGACACATCCTTACACGTTCGATCAGAAGAATGCGCGCAGGAGGACACTCATGGCCTACATCCGCAAGTCGGTTATCTTTCTCCCCCTCGTTTTGGTCATAGTCCTTCCGGTACTGATTGCTCATTATGCGGGAGAAACGAAGGTTGCTGCGCAATCAGCCGAGGCTCCGGGTTCGCTGATCTGGGTTGATGCGGAAGGCAGAGCGAAACTCCCGTGTCCTCTCAAACACACCAGCGTGAAGGCGGAAATCACGGGTTTCATCTCGCGCGTCGAGGTAACGCAGCACTTTGAAAACCCGTTCAACGAGAAGATTGAAGCGGTTTACACGTTTCCCTTGCCCCAGAACGCGGCCGTCGACGATATGACGCTGAACGTCGGCGGCCGAATCGTCCGCGGAAAGATTCTGCCGCGGGAAGAGGCGCAGGGGCTTTACGAGGCAGCGAAGTCGCGCGGGCAGGTAGCGGGTCTGCTCGATCAGGAACGGCCAAACATCTTCACGCAGGCCGTCGCAAACATTCTTCCCGGCAGCCAGGTCACGATCACGATCAGTTACGTCGAACAGTTGCGGTATAACGATGGTTCGTATGAATTTGTGTTTCCGATGGTCGTTGGCCCACGTTACATCCCGGGCGGTGTTCCGAATGCGTCTCGCATCACCCCACCGATGGTCGGACCGGAGGAGAGAAACGGTCACGACATCTCATTCGAAGTCAACCTGGATGCGGGTTTGATCGTCGAGGACCTCCAATCAAAAACTCATCCGGTCGACATCGAGCGACCAAGCCCGTCTCGTGCCCGCGTCAAACTGAGGGGCGAGTCCACTATTCCTAACAAGGACTTCATTCTTCGTTACGACGTCGCAGGAAAAACCATCCAGGACGCCGTGTTGACGCACCGCTCCGAGAGGGGCGGCTTTTTCACGTTGCTCCTGCAACCGCCGGATCGCGTTGGCAGTGACGACGTTACACCGAAAGAGTTGGTGTTTGTACTCGACACCTCCGGATCGATGGCCGGCTTTCCGATCGAAAAAGCCAAAGAGACGATGAAGCTCGCGCTGGATAATCTTTATCCGGACGACACGTTTAACCTCATCACCTTTTCCGGCGACACGCGCATTCTCTTCGAACAACCCGTTCGTGCAACGAAACGCAACCTGAGACAAGCACAGGATTTTCTCGCGGCCACCGCGGGAGGCGGCGGTACAGAGATGATGGGCGCCATCAAAGCTGCTCTCGAACCGTCCGACAGCCAGTCGCACGTGCGCATCGTCTGTTTTATGACTGACGGTCACGTCGGCAACGACATGGCGATCAT
>JAICGZ010000383.1 GCA_025922875.1 Pyrinomonadaceae bacterium | reverse complement strand
TCCTGCTCGTAGGCATCATCGGGCTGGCTGACGTTCAGTTTGGCCTGAACACCGAAGGAGCGGTTGCGTTGTTGCAGCTCAGGAAATAAACGGAGGGATGAGGATGAATTTGCGCGCGGTTTCCCGCAACACGTCGACTGATGCTGACGCTCGGCCTGGTCGCTTTTGACTGCCGTTTGATGTCCCATTGATCACCGGCGCTGAGATTGCCATAAACACGCACAAAAAGCACTAAATTTATGGAATTGCCTTTGTGCTTTTTGGCGCAATCAATGATCGATAGACAGCAGGTAAACAGCGAATGAGGCGAGCCAGTGTTCGCCGGCGTAGTCTCCGCTCGCGACGTGAGCGAGCGCGGCCGAGGCGTGTTTATCTGCTGAAAGAGACATAACCTTCCGAGCCGCGTCGTTCGCAGGCAGAGCAGCCGCGATACTTCTCATGCACCACGCGCGGCTGAGATTCAAACCATCGAGATGGACCAGCTTCGGATCCGTTCGATCGGTAACGATCGCCGGTTCCAACAACGCAGGTGGACCACCTTTCGCGACTTCCGGCAGAAACCGGTGAAACCACGTGGCAAACTCCCGCGGTTTCATGACGCGGCGCATTAAGTCGGCTTCCATCAACGCTGCCGAGAAGAAGTCCTCGCCTCCGGGCTCCCACGCGCCCGGGTAGTTTGTATCATTCGCAAAATAAGTGCGGCTGCGTTCATTCAACAATGCTTCCAGTTCGCGATCGCCAACGGTCTTTGCGTAGTCGAGAGCGAACGCCAGGCCAAACGCAGTGTTGGGATGGACGCCGGTGCGAATCGGATAAGTCTGTTTCGGGAGAAAGTTGCGGTACGACTTCGAAAGTATCTCTGCCAACGGCTGGAGGTTCTCGGCCCATTTCTTTCCGTCAGGGTCGTTCCACGAATGCAGTTCCTCGGCAAGTTTCAAAGCCCATGCCCAGCCGTAAGTACGCTCAAACGACTGCCGGTTCGGCTGCTTCATGTACACAACTTCAGCTTGAATGTTTTCCGCAGTGAGATTTGCGTTGAGAGCCCGGCGTACTTGCGCTGACTCGGGCAGAGTGGGAAATGACTTCAACAACCGAATCAACATCCAGTGGCCATGCACGGACGAATGCCAATCGTAACAACCGTAAAAAGCCGGGTGCAGCGACTTGGGACTCTGCACCTCGCCGGCGTTGTTGATAACGTGTTCAGGCTTGTTTGGAAACTCTCGGGCGACACACTTCAGCGCGAGTGCAGCAAAGTGCGAAGCCTGTTTCTCGTTAAGAGACTTGCTGGTGTTCATCTGGGCACTGGCAGCGATTGGCAGCAGCAATATGCAAATGAGGATCGTAGTTTTCATAAAGTCAGTTTACAAGATTGACATGGTTTATCAGGATTGACATGTAAATCATGTCTAATCTTGTCAATCGCGTACTCAATAACGGTGCGACGGTCTGCCGATGTGTATGTGCGGGCCGGTGGCAGTGCCTGGAATTGCCGAGCGAAACGCGAGGTAAGGAATTCCGTTCCTTTGCAAAAAGTTCAATAGCGCCTGGCCTTCTACACCGTCCGGGTGAAGCTGGATGTCCATGGCGTTCCGATGGTTCAGGCGCCAACGCTCGTGAATCGGTCCTTGTCCAAACACCGCGATCGGCAGTTGCTTCTTGAACGTATCTGAGAAGAATCTCTGGACCTTCCAAGCCTCACTCAAGTTCCAACCTGGTCCGCCAATAAAACGCGTGAAGGCGGCCGTTCGCACCAGCCTCTGCCTCGCGAGCCGGAGATCTTTTGCGATCTGCTCGTCGGCCGCTGTCTCAACCAGCACGGCAGCAATTTGCTCGTCAGCATTGGTCATCTGCCGTTTAGTCTCCGAAACCTTTTCTTTCGCGATGACAAGGGCGCGCTCATTCTCCTCGAGTTGACTCCTGGCGATTAGTCCTTCCGCGAGCAGTTTCTTCGACAACTCGACCTTCTCTTCAGCCTTCGTGACGTTACCTTCGTAGATAGTGAGCAGTTTTTGAAGGCTGGTCTTGTAGTCTTTCGTAGCGTTGACGAATTCTTCGCGGAGCTTGGCGAGTTCAGTCTGCGGTGCGGGAGGAGGAGTCTTTTTCCTGGTCCTTCGCTGTGCGGAGACATCGACCGAAAGCGCCGTGAGGACAACCACTATCAACCAGACCATTCGGTTGCGCTTAATCATTTCTCGCTATCAAGACCGGTATGCGTTGTGGCTTTACTTCACCAGCGTGCCAGTGCGGCTCCAACGAGTGTTCACAATAAAGTCGGCCAAAAACCCCCAGCCGGTGGGTTCCGCGCTCTCGTCATAGGACCAGTAGACAAACATCGCGCGGCCGATCACGAGCTCGCGAGGCACGAATCCCCAGTAGCGACTGTCTTCGCTGTTGTTGCGATTGTCGCCCATCACAAAGTAACTATCATTGGGCACTACAAGCTCATTTTTGCCTTCAAAAGCCGTATACTCTCGCGCTCTATACTCCGGACTTTCATCGTCAGGACCCGGCCTGTAATAAACGTTGTAGAGTTCACCGGGCTTGCGTGGTGGATCGTTGACGATCTCGAGTGGATCTTTCCGGTTGTGATCTTTCGCCTCGATTTTATGTTCCGGAATTACTTGATCGTTAACGATAACGTTATTTCCCTCGAGGCGAATACGATCACCGGGTAAACCAATCACTCGCTTAACATAATTCGTAAGAATGGGCCGATTGTCTGGCCTATCGTCAAGCTCAGGCCGGTAAGCATTGCCCGGATATTTGAAGACGATGATGTCGCCGCGTTTGATTTCTCTCTGCGGCAGAATCGGGAGCGACTCTCCAGGCGCAAAAATGAACTTGTTGACCAGCAGATGATCGCCGATCGTGATCGTGTTCTGCATCGAGCCCGTGGGCACCTTCACTGCTTGCACGATGAAGGTCATGCCAAACAGGGCCATGATGACAGTGACAACCGCTGACTCGAAATAGTCGCGCCAGACACTTTTCGGCGGGCCCTGCGGTACGGGCGGAGGCAGCGGTTTCTTTTCGTGACCGTTACGATTGAATAGTCGCGCAAACGAAAAAGGCTTCGCTTCGGTTTTCGTGTCCGCTTCGTGAGTTTGTTTCTTATCAGTGGTTCGGTTGCTGGCCATCAAAAAACATCCTAGATACGTTGCGTGCGGTGGTCAAGTTTAGAGTTCAGCTTGAACTCTGAACTTAAACTCTCAAGTTAAGCTAACAGGGCGTATCGCCGGGGGATTCCAGCAATGCTTCAGATTCATCGAGCTTCATCCCCTCGAGGGCGGCCCTGGCTGCGGCGGCTTCCGCGGATTTAATTGAATGCCCTTCACCCTGGATGCTGCCGCCGTCCCATGAAACCTCGACATGGAAAATACGTTGATGCGGCGGACCAAGGGTTTCGATTACTGCGTAACGCGGCGCGGGTCGCCTTTCAGCCTGGAGCCGCTCCTGAAGCATCGTTTTGTAATCCGCCTTCGCGGCACTCAAAGGGTCGGCGCCTTCCAATTCGTCTTGTAGCGCGTGACAAACAAAACGCGTGGCCGCCTCGAGACCACCATCAAGAAAGATCGCGCCCGTAATCGCTTCAAACACGTCAGCCAGCAAGGCATTCTTTTGCCGGCCTCCACTCTTCTCTTCACCACGTCCGAACCGTAGAAACTCACCGAGTTTTAATCCCTGCGACGCCTTGGCCAACGTTGGAGCACTAACGAGGCGATGCTTCATACGCGAGAGTTCACCCTCAGTGCCGCCGGGATAGGAATTACACAGATAGTTTGAGACCACTAATCCCAGTACCGAGTCACCAAGGAACTCCAGCGATTCGTTGTGAAGTTTGCGTGCCTGCCGTTCGTCTCCCGGAGCAACTTTCTCGTGCGCCCATGAACGATGAGTGATTGCCCGTTCAAGCAAAGCACGATCTTTGAAGGTGTAAGTTAGAACCGTTTCGAGGAGGTCCAGATCAGGAATCGTTTCGGGATTTTTCAAAGCGCGCGGAATTATAGCAAAGAAGAGGGGTGGCCACGGAGTGCCACCCCTACAATGATTTGCGTTCGCGCACGAACGATCGTTAACGACGGTTACGTGGCCTATCCGGTTTAGGCGTGGGAGTCGGGGCCGGCTTAGTACCCGGCGTACCCTGCGCCGGAGATGTTGAAGGCGGGCCGTTAGTCTGTGGCGTTCCCGTATTACCGACTGAAGTCGCAGTAGGTGTTGTTGCCGGGAGCGACGTCAGGGGTGTCGGCTCCGGCGGCAGCGGTTTTGACAGAATACCGGCGACCAACTCGCTCAGTCCGGTATCTGTATTGTTATTCCGGTACTTGTACCACTGCATGAGGCTGTCGTTCCAAACAGTCTTCTGCGTGGTATAAGCAGGATCGGTCCCCGCCAGTGCGACAGCGCGGGCATATCCGTCGATCATGCGATCGACGATTTGATTGATGTTGGCCAGCGCCAGCTTACTTTCAGGCGTCTCATCCTTACCGCCATACATGGCCTTGTACTCTTCTGACATCTTTGCATACGGCCCGGTTTCATACGCGCCAGCAATGTAAGCGTACGTAAACGGTGACTTCTTCAAAGGCGTCTCAAACTGTGCGGCCTTGAGCAGGTTTTTGAGCGCGTTGGCCGGTTCCTTTTCCAGGGTCAGAGCACCGACAGTAAAGTTCAAATAAGCAACCGCTACATCGCGGCCGGCGAGGGGCTGCCAGTCTTCGATAGTCTTCCCTGCGTCGAGCGCTTGAAGCGCCCTGCGCGCGTATTCGAGAGACTCAGCAGTCAATGCTGCATTTTTCAATGGCGCAACCAGGTAACCGTTGGCGCCCAGATGAACCAGCACCATTAAATTTTCTGGTTCCGCAGCGAGGATCTCCTTACCGAGGGCATAAGCCTCGGGATACTTCTTGTCGGTATAAAGAGTTTTGATGAAATTAATCTTCTTCGAGCCTTCTTCGTAGGCTTTGGCCCACTTCGTCAAGTAGTCAATTATCTTTTGGTGACCTTCAGTGACCTGGCCGGTTGCAGGACAAGCGAGATACTTCTTTGCGTCTTCGTACGCTTTGGGCTGATCGTTTTGCCGGTTCTTAAGAAAGGATGCGTATAAAGCTTCCTTGCCTTCAGTCGAGCATGGATCTTGAGCAGCAGTGTTCGGTTGCGTTTGAGCAGTTTGACCTTGCGCGATTAAATTACGCGCTGCCACAGGCAGAGCGAGGATCGCAACTGTGGTAGAAATACTTAAAAACGTTATTAGCTTTTTCATTAGTCGTTCCGGACCTCCAAAAATCATTTCAACAGTCGCGTCGACGAGCCCAGCCCTTTACACAAGGTCGCCCATGGGAGCCTTACGATGCGAATTGTACGAAAACCGGTTGCCGATCTTCGCATTAAAGGGGAAGCACGCTGGGTGCCAAAGAAACCTGCGTCAGAAGAACGCCCGCAATCTTCCTGCAACTTTATTAAACGTGTCAAGCGCTAAGAGCTTATAGACAAAAAGATCAAAAAAATTGCGCCGGAGCAACAACTCCAGCGCAAATTGAACTTGGTTTATGTGATAGGTTCAGAGTTCAAGCCGGCTTTGCCCGAAAAGTCCATTACGGGCCTCGGCCGCGGCTTCGCCGCCTGATGTGAGGCGCGGCTAGGCCGCGCCGTGAAAGTTTTTAATGAAATTTGGGCTGTGCCCCTGGTTCGGCCTTTGGCCCATAAACTCGGGCAAAGCCCGAACCAG
>JAICGZ010000382.1 GCA_025922875.1 Pyrinomonadaceae bacterium | reverse complement strand
GAATGGTGGGAGACGGCGCATCTGTCCTCGGAAGTTGTTGACTGATGGATTGGCGATCGGCGTGACTGTCCTGGACCACATGTCGTAGTTCTGACCTTCGTTGCCTTTAATTATGGTCCTGGCCCAGTTGTTGAAACCCGAGTTGGCGGTCTTCAGATCGTCGTAGACGAATCCGCGCTCGGTGTCGACGATGAGAGTTTCTTCGGAAGTGCCGGTGACGAACGGTGGTTCGGCTGACGGGCTCTGGTAGCGAGCGTGGATCTTACCTTTCTCTTTCAGCGTGAAGTCTTTGATCCCGCGCAGCGCTTCGAGTCCGCCATGCGCTTCGATAGCGTCGTCGAGCACGCGGCGTGCCTGTTGATATGAACGCTGCGAAGCGTTCGGCTGGTGCGCTCCGTTTTGCGCGACGATTGGTGTCGCTAACAGGGCAACACAGATCGTGGCCGATAGCAGTAGTTTGTATCTCATGTGGGTCTCCTCTAACGGCCGTTCGCTGAACGGCCCTTCATCCAAAATGTGGTAGGCGTTCCAATATTTCGGAACAAGGTATGGTGGTTATTGTGGGAAGACTGCTGGTCTAATACTGAAAACGCGTGAGAAATGTTCAGTGAGTTTTGTTAAGACCTGATTTCAGTTACGCAGCTTGTTGGTGGTCGTCGGAGGGGGTTTTTTCGCCCCGCTGTTTGGCGTCGGGGGAGCCGGCTTCGGCGGCGGCGTTTTCGATTTCGGAGTTTACCTCGCTACCGATGAGGATTGAGGCGCCGGTGAAGTAGAGCCAGAGCATCAGGATGATCACCGCGCCAAGGGAGCCGTAGGTCGCATTGTAGGAGTTGAAGTAATGAAGGTAGAGCTTGAAGCCAAATGAAACTAACAGCCACAACACCACACCAAGCGCCGCACCTGGCGTCAACCACTTCCAACTCTGATCCTTCACATCCGGCGCAAAGTAATAGATCAAGGCAAACGACGTCACCATAAACGCGAAGACGATGGGCCACTGAAGAGTCTTCCACGCGATCGAAAAGAAACCACCCAACTGATAATGCGCCTCGAGAAAATCTGCGACCCTGCCTCCCCACAGGATCAACAACAAAGCTGATATCACCAGCACAGACAACGCAATCGTCAGGAGAACCGCAACCAGTCGTTGCTTCCACCACGGACGCGACTCCTCCACGTCGTAAGCGACGTTTAAAGCCTGCGTGATCGCACCCATGCCATTCGACGCCGCCCACAGCGCAGCCAGGAGTCCGAATGAGAGTTTTCCCGCAGTACTCGCACCGGCTATCTCCGTCATCGTTGTGTTTACGAGCTCAAAAGCAGAACCGGGCATCACCTGACTCAGATAGTTGAACAACGACTGACGCAGTCCTTCGCCAGACCCAAGCACCAGTCCAACCGTTGCTGTCAGAAAAATGAGTAGCGGAAAAAGTGCCAGGAGAAAGTAGTAGGCGAGCTGCGCGGCGCGTCCCCAAACATCATCCTCGTTGATCTCTGCCCAAACTCGTTTCCCAAGATCAATCCAACGTAAACCGCCGCGTTTCCACATCGAGTTCATGACGCGTCCCTCGCTGGCAAGCGTGATGCCATTATCTCGTTTGGTTTCGTACAAACATCCGTGTGAAATGCGTGGTACAAATTCCGGCACTGCGCTTGCCGTATCAGCAGTACGTGACGAAAGAAGACTTTCGGACGGCTGAGAAAGAAACAGAGCGTGGATTTGTTGTACTGAAATAAGGCGAACAACCCCCAACGCCAACTCCACAATAGTTTAATGGGCCAGTAGTTAACAAACCCATAATTTAGCCGGGTGGGGATAAACAACAGATTCTCGCAACCCAGCCGGCCAAGTACATCAAAGTCGCAGTTGTGGATTCACTCCCGCGCAAGTCGTGTGTGTGTGCGGCACTGTCGGAAGTTTTAGAAAGGACTGCTTTGGAGGAAGCCATGACAAACTGTGTTGATTTAGTCTGCTTTTCTCACTTGCGCTGGGATTTTGTATATCAGCGCCCCCAACATCTTTTATCTCGCTGCGCTCGGAATCGCCGAGTCTTTTTTATAGAAGAACCTGTGTTTGGAAACAGCTCGATGCGGCTCGACGTGCGCGAGACGGATGAGGGTGTGTACGTTGTCGTACCTCAACTGCCGGATGGTCTCCGCAGTGAGATCGCCATAACCGCCGTTATGAAAGAGATGACATACAGGCTCTTTCTCGAGCACTCGATTGACGAATACGCTTTCTGGTACTACACGCCGATGGCGCTCAGGTTTACGAGCCAGTTCAATCCGGTCGCTTCCGTTTACGACTGCATGGACGAGCTTTCGGCTTTCAAAGACGCGCCCGGGGATCTGCCTTCGTTAGAAAAAGAGTTGTTCCGGCGTGTCGATCTCGTGTTTACCGGCGGACAGAGTCTTTACGAAGCAAAACGAAATCAGCATCGCGCTGTGTACGCGTTTCCCAGCAGCATCGATGTATCGCATTTTGGTAAAGCCCGATCGCTCTCGACGGATCCGTCAGATCAGGCAAACATTCCACACCCGCGTCTGGGTTTCTTCGGTGTGATCGACGAACGTTTCGATCGCGAATTACTCGATCAAGTCGCAGCACAACGACCCGACTGGCAGTTCGTCATCATCGGCCCGATCGTAAAGATCGCTCCGGAAACACTGCCGCAGCACCCAAACATTCATTATCTTGGCGCGAAGAAGTACGACGAACTTCCCGCATATCTGGCGGGTTGGGACATCGCGCTGTTGCTCTTCGCGCGCAACGATGCCACGCGTTTTATAAGTCCGACGAAGACGCCGGAGTATTTAGCAGCCGGCAAGCCCGTCATTTCCACCTCGATCCGCGACGTTGTCCGGCCCTATGGCGAACAAAAACTCGTCGAGATCGCCGATACGCCTGATGAGTTCATCTACGCGGCAGAAAAGATCCTGGCGACGTCGAACCAGTCAGAGTGGCTCGCGAGAGTCGACGCGTTTCTCGGAAACGTTTCGTGGGACAAAACCTGGAAACAGATGTCGGATCTGATCGATGCAGTCATCGACAGAAAGAAACGCGCAAAATCAGCGGCAGTACCGCTCGGCACAGTAAGAACTCAAGCCGGCGCTGCGGCCATTCCCTAAAACTCACGGAACAAGGAGGGTAAACCCAAATGTTTGATTATCTGATTGTAGGCGCCGGCTTCGCCGGCAGTGTACTAGCCGAACGGCTTGCGGCCGGTTCGGACAAAAAAGTGTTGCTCTGCGACAAGCGTCCGCACATCGGCGGCAACGCTTACGACCATTACAACGAAGCCGGAATTCTGGTCCACAAGTATGGCCCGCACATATTCCATACTAATTCCCGCGAAGTGTTTGAGTACCTTTCACGTTTTACCGAATGGCGGCCTTATCAACATCGCGTCCGGGCCAGCGTGGACGGCCAGATAGTTCCGATTCCGATAAATCTCGACACGATCAATAGTCTTTACGGCTTGAGTTTGACGTCGTTTGAAGTGGAAGAGTTTTTTAAGAAAGTTGCCGAACCAGTCGAGCGAGTTAAGACATCGGAAGACGTCGTTGTCAGCAAGGTTGGAAGAGAGTTGTACGAAAAGTTTTTTCGCAACTACACGCGCAAGCAATGGGGACTCGATCCCTCAGAGCTTGATGCGAGCGTGACCTCGCGCGTCCCGACGCGCACCAATCGCGACGATCGCTACTTTACGGACACCTACCAGGCGATGCCGCAGTACGGGTTTACGCGCATGTTCGAGAACCTGCTCGATCATCCGAACATCAAGGTCATGTTGAACTGCGACTATCGCGAGATCGAGAAAGAAATTCCGTTCGCGGAAATGATTTATACGGGCCCTGTTGATGCTTACTTCGATTACGTTTACGGACAGTTGCCGTACCGTTCGCTGGAATTCAAACACGAAACACATGACGTGCCCGTGTATCAATCGGCGCCGGTGGTTAACTATCCAAACGAACAACTGTACACGCGTGTTACGGAGTTCAAATACCTGACCGGTCAGGAGCACGCGAAGACGAGCATCGTCTTTGAATTCCCGAAGGCCACGGGCGACGCGTACTATCCGGTGCCGCGAAAAGAGAATGCCGAGTTGTATGCTAAGTACAAGGCGCTGGCGGATCGGACGCCGAAGGTCCATTTCGTCGGCCGGCTGGCGACGTACAAGTATTACAACATGGACCAGATCGTCGCACAGGCGTTGACGACTTACGGCAAGATCGCCGGCATGAAGCGAGTCGAGGCGCAAGCGCATAGTCATAGCAATGGCAACGGAAACGGCAACGGCTACAGTCGAATAATCCGTGTCTCAACGCCCGAGATCAGAGCATAAGAGGAGAACAGGGGCTTAGGTCGCTAAACGCATGGTTCTGAGTAGAAAAGATATCCCCCGACCGGAATACCCACGTCCACATTTTGCGCGGAGTCTTTGGTTCAATCTCAATGGTGAGTGGGAGTTTGCCTTTGACGACGAAGAGGAAGGCTTGCGGCTAGGTTGGCACGACGGCCGCAAGCTCCCCCAATCGATCATCGTTCCTTTTGCCTACCAGACGCCGCTCTCCGGCATCAACGACAAGTCGATTCACGAAGTGGTTTGGTATGCGCGCTCGTTCGAATTGCCCGACGAGTTTTGCAAGCGCGATCTCTTATTAAACTTCGGCGCCGTGGACTACGCCTGCACCGTTTGGATCAACGGACAGGAAGTTGGACACAATCGAGGCGGTCACGTGCCGTTTCAGTTTGATATTGCGCCGTACTTGAAGTCCGGCGAGAACCGCTTAACGGTTCGCGTCGAGGATCGTCAGGATCCGGAACAACCGCGCGGCAAGCAGTCGTTTACGGGTTTGCCTGAAGGTATTGACTACTACTGCACGACGGGAATCTGGCAAACAGTTTGGCTCGAGCCCGTCCCGTCGATGCGCATCGAAGAGTTGCGCGTGAACACCGACGCGCGGAAAAACCTGATCGAGTTGACAGTGTTTCTGCATGCACCGTCTGCGGCGTGGCGCGTCGAAGTAGAAGTGTTGGAAGACGGGAAACGCGTTGCGATTGGCGACGATCAAACGGCGGTCGCGACGGGACGAGTCGCGATTACGATTCCTTACGCGAAACTTTGGTCGCCCGAGTCGCCGCATCTTTACGATCTGCACGTGCGTTTGTACGACGGCGAGAAGTTACTCGACGAAGTTGCGTCGTACGTCGGGATTCGTGGCATCGAGCAGCGCGAGGGAAAGATACTGATCAATGGCAAGCCGACGTACCTCAAAATGGTTTTGGACCAGGGCTTCTGGCCTGACGGTTTGCTGACCGCGCCCTCGGACGAAGCTCTTCAGGCGGACATCGGTTGGACTAAGCTGTTTGGATTCAACGGCGCGAGGAAACACCAGAAGATCGAAGATCCGCGCTGGCTTTACTGGTGCGATCGTCTCGGGCTGCTGGTGTGGGAAGAGATGCCGAACGCGCGCGAGTGGTCTTCAAAAGCAGAGGATCTGTTGTCCGCTGAATGGCAGGACGCTGTGCGTCGCGACTTCAATCATCCCTGCATCATCTGCTGGGTGCCGGTGAACGAAAGCATGGGGTTCCCGGGGCTCGGTCAGGAACACTTCGGGCAATACGCTTTCATCGAACGCATGGTGCGAGTGACGCGGCGTTTGGATTCAACGCGCCCGGTGATCGACAACGATGGTTGGGAACACACGGACATCACCGACATCTG
>JAICGZ010000381.1 GCA_025922875.1 Pyrinomonadaceae bacterium | reverse complement strand
CCTAAGTTATTGATTTTATTGGTAGCGGGGGGCGGGATCGAACCGCCGACCTTGGGGTTATGAATCCCACGCTCTAACCATCTGAGCTACCCCGCCATGGCTGGATTATCAACTATTTACCGTCACCCTCAAAATGCCCGAATACTCACTGAGAGCCTGGGATCTGTGCTGCCGTGACGGCCGCTGATTTTTAACATGACTGCCTCGCCTACGCCAAATGGCAAATTGCGAAGGTAACGCAACTCAGTCTTCCTACAAGGAGTGCGGCGAGATCTGGTCTACGCCCGGTGTCATCGCGGGCATGGCGCGCAGCGAATTTCCTCGCACGCGATCCAAGCCGCTTCATCGTGAATCATCGGAGAACGGAGTCTTCCTCTCGCATTCCACCCCCTCACAAGTGATCACCACTCACCGCGCAAAAAACCCTTACCCACCGAGGCCCACTCCCACATTTCTTCCCCTTCACTAACGCCCACAAATCTCCCTCTCAACCGCCGGCTCTCACGGTCCAAAACGCCTTAGGAATTCGTTAGCAAACAATTAGTAACTGGCTAAAGACTGGCGATTTTGCCCACACCTATACTCCGGCCCACTTTAAGCCCCCTTGCGTTAGCAAGCACGTTTCGAGAAGGAGTTTGAAATGGTCCGGAACGACAAAACATCACACCTCGCCTTACTAATACCTCAATTTGCAAGCTTGCTTCGGTTAACTCTCATCTTTTTGATTCTGGTTGGAGTCGCGCAGGCACAGAGACTCAACGACGACTCCAAATCCCACGCGAGCAAAGTTTCTCCCCTGCTGAATGGCAATAAGCGAGCGGACGAAACCGAAACAGTAATTGTCACGTTGAATGGACCAGCCAGCGGCGGACTCAACGGTTTCATGCAGCGAAACGGCGTCCGCGTCCGTAGGGAAATGAAGGCCCTGAATAGTTTCTCAGTGAATCTGCCTTCCAGAATGATTACTGAGCTGGCGTCTTTTCCGGAAGTCGATCACATATCAGCCAATTCTCCGGTGCGGGGTTTTGGACACGCCGCGAACACGACCGGAGCAGTGGCCGGACAAGTCGCCGCGACTACCGCCGGCCGTGGTCTGATCGACGGTACCGGCGTTGGAATCGCGATTTTGGACTCAGGCATCGATGTTAATCACCTCCAATTCGCCCCTGCTGGCGGCGCTTCTCGCATTCTCGCCAGCGTTGATTTCACGGGCGAGAACCGCACCGACGATCCCTACGGTCACGGCACCTTTGTGGCCGCGGCGGCAGCCGGCGGCGCAGGCGCGGGACCTGAATACACGGGAATGGCACCCGGCGCTTCGTTGCTGAATGTTCGTGTACTGAACAGCACCGGCAGCGGAACGGTGGAGAGCGTTCTTGCAGGACTCAACTGGGTAGCAACATACGCCCGACAGTACAACATCCGCATTGTCAATATGAGTCTTGGCACGCAAGCAGTCGAGTCGTACAAGTACGATGCGTTGTGTCGTGCCGTTCGCGGCCTGGTGAACTCGGGCCTTCTGGTATTTGTGGCCGCCGGCAATGTGGGCAAAGATGCGGAAGGCGGAAAAGTCTATGGCTCCATTAACTCGCCGGGTATCGAGCCCTCCGCTTTTACCATCGGTGCTGCTAACAGTTTTCAAACAGATACGCGCACGGATGATGGAGTGGCCACGTACAGCTCGCGTGGACCAACACGTGGTCGTTGGATCGACTCAGATGGCGTCACTCATCACGACAACCTGTTGAAGCCCGATCTCGTCGCTCCCGGCAACAAACTCGCTTTTGCACAGTCGCTCAACAATCTATTGGTCACTCAGAATCCGACCCTCAATGAGTCCAGCAGTAGTACCAGCCCGACGATGAGAATCATGCGGATGAGCGGAACTTCCGTTTCCACTCCACTCGCCGCCGGAACTGCCGCTCTGTTACTGCAGATCAATCCGAAGCTGACGCCGAACATGGTGAAGGCTTTTATGGAATACACCGCTCAGCAATTGCCGGGCGCCGGAACACTGGACCAAGGCGCCGGCTTGTTGAATATCGAAGGCGCGATGAGGTTGGCAATGGCAGTTCGCACGGACCTTGCTTCACCGGTCCAGGTTGGCCTGTCTCTTCTCACTACTTCAGTGAGCGGCTCTTCCTCTTTCTGCGGCAGCAGCTTCAATTGGAGCACCACGATCGTCCGTAAATTCAACACGATGTCGGGAACCGGCTTGATCTCTCGTTTTCAGGGACCGTATGCCACCGGCCAACTCCTCGGCGACGGTTTCCTGATTGCCGATGGGCTGATCATAAACAAAGGCGCACTCTATGCCGGAGCACAACAGCTTGCAAACGGTAACGCGCTTTGGACCAGCAACGGTTTTGTGGCCGATGGTGTGATGCTTTCGGACGACGTCCTCATGTCCGACGCAGTTGATGTCTCAACTGAACAGGTCAACGTAGTGGGAAGCATTCTGGCAGATCAGTTACTGAAAGGTGGCCGGACCATCGCCACGCCGGAGATCTACGACGGAATCCTATTCACTAGCGGGATTCAACTCTCGACTGGTCAGTCGCTCGCCAACGGATCGCTCATCAATAACAGCCAGCTTGTTGGCGACGGCATCCTGAGGGGCAACGGAGTTTTGAGCGCCGGCAACGTGAGCATCTCTGACTCGATAACACTTGCCAACGGGATCATCTACGGCGACGGCATCATTTACGGCGACGGAATTATCTGGTGCGACGGCATCATCTACGGCGACGGAAGCATCTTCGGCGATGGAATCATCTACGGCGATGGAATCATCTACGGCGATGGAATCATTTACGGAGACGGAATCATCTACGGCGACGGAATTATTTACGGCGACTAAAGCTTTTCGAATTCAATGACCGGTGAGAGGACCTATGGCAACTCTTGGAAAATACTGTAGAGCTTATCCGTTATCTCGGCTTCGTCAGTTTCCTGGCTGGAGCGAAAAGGCGGAGAACGCTCGAAAAGTAATGAAACAGGCTAACGGTGAAATGGTGGAAGTTACGCGGGAGCTCACGGGAGCGGATTATGTTTACCTGCACACCGATTTCACCGTTACCGACGGGATCTTCATTGACGAGAACATCATTTTTACTGACGTGACTCCTGAGTGGATTGAGTTCTGCCGCACCTTTCTTGCGCACGAGCCTGCTAATCACGAGCCTGCTATTCACGAGCCTTCTATTAAGGAACCCAGGCAGCAAAGCGAACACGGCAAGGCCGGCGATTAGGCAAATGCCAGCCTAATGTTGATGCTTCACCTATGGCTAAGGTTCTCCCGGATAGGGAACTCCGGGCATCGCTGATCGTCTGAGCTGCAAAAATGTTGCTTTTCACAAAACCTTCCTCGTATTATTCACCGTCACCGAACCCCCATAAGTGATAGCTGAGTCTCTCATATGCTGACTAATCACATGTTTGGCTACTCCCAAAGTCGAACGCGGGTCGAGAGTCTTTCCCTCTGACCCTTCGGATCGTTGAGCGCGGAAGTGCTCAATGTCAAAAAAGCCCTGTTCAACTGCGATCACGCCGCAGATTATGTCAAAAGAGATTAGCTCTAAGATTTACGAGTTCAGTGGGTTTCGTCTTGAGCAGGCTCAACAACGACTTCTTTATCGTGGCGAACCAGTCGCGCTTAAACCGAAGATTCTGGACCTGCTTCTGTTTCTGATTAAAAGCCGTGGTCAACTAATCGCAAAGGACGACCTGATGAGGGAAGTCTGGCCGGATACTATTGTCGAAGAAAATAACATCACGGTCAGCATGTCCATCTTGCGGAAAACCCTCGGCGAGGACCGTCATAAGCCTCAGTTTATTCAAACGGTGCCCCGGCGCGGGTATCGCTTCGTCGCAGACGTGGTTGAGCTGTCGACGGATCAGCTTGCAGCGGGAAACACTCAGCCGGCTGCAGCCCTGGCCCAGGCCGAAGAGGCCCCGATTGATTCGCTTGCCGTCCTGCCCATGGACAGCCCGGAAAAAGATCCCAATGTGGAGTACCTTTCCGACGGCATCACGGAAAGCATCATTGATTTGCTCTCACGTATCCCCAAGCTGCGCGTTCTGGCACGCAGCACGGTGTTTCGTTTCAAGACGAAAGAAATTGATCCGCAGGAAGTCGGTCGTCTGCTGAATGTTCGCGCAGTGATGATGATCCGAGTCATGCGACTCGGCGACAAACTGATTATTCGCAGCGAGTTGGTAAAAGTTTCCGATGGATCGCAACTTTGGGGTGAGCAGTACAATCGCAGTCCTTCCGACATTCTTGCAATTCAGGAGGACATTGCGAGAGCCATCACGGAGAGTTTGAAATTCAAACTGACCTCCAGCGACCACATCAGCCTCGCCAGACACCCAACCGAGAACATTGAAGCCTACAATCTTTACCTCAGAGGCCGGTTTTTCTGGAACAGATACAGCAAGGAATGGGTGCTGAAGGCAATCGAGGTTTTTCAGGAAGCAATCCAGATCGACTCGTACTATGCGTTGGCGTACTGCGGACTGGCGGATGCGTATTTCCGTTTGTCAAACGTCCACTTCCCGCCGCGTGAAGTGATGCCCAAAGCTAAAGAGGCCGCGCTGAGAGCGGTGGAGATCGACGACAAGCTCGCGGAAGCGCATTCATCATTGGGGTTGGTGAAAGTTTATTACGATCACGACTGGATTGGCGCCGAAGCTGAGTTTAGAAAAGCGCTCAAGTTAGATCCGAATTTGGTCTCGGCCCACCAGCGATACGGGTCGTATTTAACGTTCATGGGACGCTTTGAAGAGTCCATAAGGCACTACGAGAATGCGCTGGAACTCGATCCCTTCTCGCTTCAGATAAATATGAATCTCGCCACCACCTACTACCTGAGAGGTGAGTATGAAAGGGCGATCAATCATTTAAACAAGACGAGTGAATTAGAGCCCAATTACATGCCCACCCGTTTCGTTTTGGGTTCAACCTTTGTCCAGCAGGGCCGTCTTGATGAAGCGATTGAGCAATTCAAGATTATCTATAAGCTCGACGAGGAGGCTTACCTGGCGTTGGGCTTTATGGGCTATGCGCATGCGCTGAACGGGCAGCGGGCTGAAGCGGAAACCCTCCTTAGCATTTTGGAGGAAGTTGCCCAGAGGAAGTACGTTTCTCCCTACAGCCTGCTCTTAATCCACCTTGCCCTCGGTCCGCTCGAGCGGGTCTTTCAACTGCTCGAACAGCTTTACGAAGAACGTAACGATTGGTTGGTTTGGCTCAAGGTTAGCCCCGAGCTCAAAGGCGTGCGCAATGATCCAAGATTCCAGGATTTATTGAGGCGAATCGGGTTCCCGAGTTAAATCACCAGCTCACATAACACCACCACTGAATTCCTAGACTGCTGAACCCTCCAACTCGTGGAAATCTGCGTTTTTAGCGTCATTTTCGGCGTTTTTCGCGGGATTCCGCAATTAGCAATTATTTAGGAACTAGTTAAAGACTCTTCGTCTTTACAGGTCTATTCTGCCACCGTCTGGTGGTGGATTAACCCGAACTGAGGACCTAAGTGGTAACCAAAGTTATGGAACCAGGGCTTGTTTTATTGTGGCAATTCGAGGGCAGCGGGCAGGTAGGAGAAACCCTGCGCCAGATTTTGGAGTCCTGCCCCGATCCGGATTTTGTAGTTGCCTGCCACACCAGCCAGGAGGTCATCGGTAGCGATAACGAACTAACTCAGATTATTCGTCGACAGAAACCGT
>JAICGZ010000380.1 GCA_025922875.1 Pyrinomonadaceae bacterium | reverse complement strand
GAGAACTGACCACTGGAATTCAGCCTCTCGATTGTCCGGCGGCTGCGCGTCGAACAGCGCAAGCAGTGCTATCTCTTGTCCCTGCTGTTGAAGTTGCCTGGCCATCTCGAATGCTATTACTCCGCCCATGGACCATCCGCCTAACAGGTATGGTCCAACTGGTTGGAAGCTGCGAATCGCCTCGACATAGTCCGACGCCATCGCCTCGATCTCTGTGTGAAATACCAGCCCGTTCTCGGGTTCGCGCGCTTGTAAACCGTAGACGGGTTGATCTTCGCCAAGGTATTGAACGAGTTCCTTGTAAAACCAGACATGTCCGCCGCCCGCGTGCGGGCTGAACAACACCGGCTTAGTTCCCTCCGGACGCAGCGGCACAACCAGCGACTGGAACAGGTTTTCCTTGCCGTGTCCAATCAACTCCGACAAGTGCTCGATCGTCGGATCACCAAACAGATCGGCCATTGATACTCGCTTACCCAACTGTTCCTCGATGCGTGCCACGAGCATGATCATTTGTAACGAGTGGCCGCCCAGGTCGAAGAAGTTATCAGTGATACTGATCGGATGGATCTTCAACAACTCTTCCCAGATATCGACTATCTGTTTTTGCAAATCGTTTCGAGGAGCCACGTATTCGCGGCCGGCCCTGATCAGTGAGACGTCGGGCGCGGGGAGCGCAGCGCGGTCGATCTTCCCGTGCGGTGTCAGAGGCAGCGCTTCAAGCGGGACGTACACCGAAGGAACCATGTATTCCGGCAGGCGCTCCTTCAGATAACTTCTCAACTCCTCAGGGTTTGCCTCAGTTTCAGCGTTGGCTACGACATATGCGACCAGATACTTATTACCGGGCGTATCCTCGCGCACCGCTACCAGCGCCGCGGTTATCGTTGGATGGCTCGTGAGAACGGCTTCAATCTCACGTGGCTCAATCCTGAAGCCACTGATCTTCACCTGATCGTCGATGCGGCCAAGGAATTGGACCAGTCCTTCATTCAGATAGCGAGCTGCGTCGCCGGTTTTGTATAGCCGTCCGCCGGAGTGCGGGCCATAAGGATCCGGCACGAACCGCTCCGCTGTGAGCTCGGGCCGGTTGTGATAACCACGTCCGAGACCCGCCCCGCCAATTAGTAACTCGCCTCTCTCACCGATTGCCGCAGGCTGCATTCCGTTGATGACATAAACCCGCGCGTTTGAGATCGGCCGGCCAATGGGAACCGACGTCGCCTGATAATCCGTGCCGACACGGTAGCAGCACACCATCACGGTCGATTCAGTTGGACCATAGCAGTTTACGAACTGGCAGTTGTCGATCTGTTCCAAAGCCTTCTTGAGATGTGTCGAGGATAGCGCGTCCCCGCCAGTCAACAATTGCCTGACTGCCCCGATGCTCTTGAAGTTTGCGTCGACGAACTGGTGAAACAATCCGGTGGTAAGGAACAATGTCGTCACTTGAGTGCGGGCAATAAACTCTCCCAGTTCACTCAACGACGGCGTCGTGGGCGGAAAGATCATCAGTCGCGCGCCGTTCAGCAGGCAAGCCCAAATTTCAAAAGTGGAAGCGTCAAACGAAGCCGGAGCTAACTGTAAGAAGACCTCATTTGAGTTGAGGTCGGCATAGTTAGCGCCTTTAACCAATCCCAACACGTTTCGGTGTGAGATGCCGGCGCCTTTCGGCGTTCCCGTCGAACCGGACGTGTACATTAAATAGGCCAGATTTTCGGCAGTGACACCGCTGCCTGGGTTCGCTACGAATTCCTGCTCGCGCAAAGCGTTCCGGTACTCGTCCGAATCAACACAAACTAAAGTCAACTCGGTTGCGGCCAGCGTTTCGGCGATCGCCATACTTGTCACAAGCACTCGGACGCCAGCGTTATCGAGGATGAACTGTCTGCGTGCAGGCGGGTCTGAAAGATTTATCGGCACATAAACAGCACCCGCTTTTCCAACTGCAATCAGCGACACGACTAACTCCGCTGAACGCTCGAGCATCACTCCGACAAAGACTTCCGGCCCGACTCCTTGTTGTCGCAGGGCATGCGCAAGAATATTCGCGCGGCGATTCAAGTCAGCGTAGGTAATGTTCTCCTGATCGGACTCGATCGCAACTACATCCGGAGTTTCCACTGCCTGTTGTTCGATTACCTCGTGAATGCAAACCGCATCCGGGTAAGCCACGGCGGTATGGTTCCACTCCTCAACTACCTGCCGGTATTCCTGCTCACCGAGCAGCGACAGCGATGCCAGCTTCGCATCAGGTTGAGCGATGGCTTGCTCGAACAATCGCTGGAAGTGGTCCACCATGCGGGCGATGACAGGTGGGTCAAAGAGTTCGGGACTGTAAGAGAACGAGCCTTTGATCCCCTGCGGCGTATCCGAGAGATGAACTTCAAGATCAAATTTGACGTCGGCGCTCGCCGGAACTCCTGCCGGCATATTGACCTTCGCCATATCGAGCTCGGGAACTGCGTTATTGAAAGCGAGAATTACCTGGAAGATGGGGTTGCGGCCCGGAGCCCGTTTTGGCTGCAACTCTTCAACCAGTTTGTCGAAAGGCAAATCCTCGTGCGTATAAGCGGCAAAAGAGGATTCCCTGACCTGCTTCACCAGATCCCTGAAGCTTTGGGCCTCGCTGAAGCTGGTCCTGATCGGAATCATGTTGACGAAGAATCCGATCAGCGGCTCGAGTTCGACGCGGCTGCGCCCGGCTATCGGAGTACCAACCAAAATGTCACTTTCGCCGGTGTATCGCCATAACAGCGCGTGAAATCCGGCCATCACCGTCATGAAGAGCGACGCGCCTTCCTCTCGGCTGAATTCGCGTATCGTCTGCGAGACTTCTTCCGAGAAGATCACCGGTTCTTGCGCGCTGCGCATAGCCCGTAGCAATTGGCGCTTACGATCCGTGCCTAACTCCAGTAGTGTTGGAGCACCCTCGAGTCTCTGTCTCCAATAATCAATCTCGGCTCGCAGGACCTCGCCTTGCATCCAGTCACGTTGCCATTGCGCATAGTCAGCATACTGAATCTCGAGCTCTGCAAGCGTTGACGGCCGTCCCTGTAAAAACGTCCGGTAAAGGCTTTGCATCTCGGTCATCAGCACATCCATGGACCAGCCATCGCTGACGATGTGATGCATGTTCAAGAGGAAGACATATTCTGCTTTGTCTAAACGTACCAGCGAGCCGCGCAGCAGTGGGCCGCGTGCGAGGTCAAACGGTTTAAGCGCATCCTCGTGTCTCAACCTGTCGATTGCCACTTGTCGATCTTCTTTGCCAAGTCCGCTCAAATCTACAAATGGCAACTTCACTGATACTGGCGGATTGATCCGCTGCACGGGCTGGCCGCCGGCAAGCAGGAAGGTGGTGCGGAGAGCTTCATGTCGCCTGACGACTTCGGATAAGGCTTGCTCGAGGGCGCCGGTGTTGACCTCGTTTTCGATACACAATTCCGCCGGGATGTTGTAGGCGTTACTGCCCGGCATTAACTGATCCAGGAACCACAGGCGCTGTTGCGCATAGGACAGAGGCAATCGATCGCTATCAACACGCGGGCGCAACGGAGGAGCAGAAATCCCGGTGCCCAAGCGCATCGTTGTCTCGATCCGTTCCGCCAGTTCGACCAGCGTCGGCAATTCGAAGATGCTGCGCAAGGGCAGTTCCACCTGGAAGCTTTCGCGAACGCGGGAAACAATTTGCATCGCCAGCAGCGAGTGCCCGCCCAGCCAGAAGAAATTATCGTCCCGGCCGATGCGTTCGGCACCCAGAATTTGTCGCCAGATTCCCGCCAGCACTTCCTCGATCAGCGTACGCGGCGCCTCATAACCTTGCTCCGTGTCGGATCGCAGCTGGCCGGGTTCAGGCAACGCCTTGAAATCGACTTTGCCGTTCGTGGTTAAAGGAAACTGCTCCAACTGCACCCAGCCCGCAGGCACCATGTAATCAGGCAAGCGCTCACGGAGATGGCTGCGCAAGGTGTTGAAGTCCAGTTGCTGATCGGTTTGTGGGACGATATAGGCCACCAATTGCTTCTGGCCGGACGCGTCGTCTCTCGTCACGACCACTGCTTCTCGGACACTTTCATGGTCGCTGAGAATCGCCTCAATCTCTTCGATTTCGACACGGTAGCCGCGGATCTTTACCTGCTGGTCCAACCGTCCTAAAAATTCCAGCTCACCACTGGCGAGGTAACGCGCCTGATCACCAGTCCGGTACAACCGCTCTCCACCTTCGACACTGAATGGATGTGGAACAAACTTCTTCGCCGTCAACTCCGGACGGTTTAGATAAACACGCGCCAGTCCTATGCCGCCCAAATACAGTTCTCCAGCAACTCCGATCGGCACTGGCTGTAGTTTCTGATCGAGAACGTAGCATTGCGTGTTGGCGATTGGCCGTCCAATGGGAACCGTGGCGCCGATCTCACTCTCGCGGTCCATCACATGACAACTGCTGAAGGTGGTGCTTTCCGTCGGTCCATAGCCGTTGATCATTTTCTGCCCTGGACTCAATCCTGCCAACACTTGCTTCACATGCTTCACACTCAGAGCATCACCACCAGCGAGCAATTGCCGCACTCCGCGCAGATGCTCCAGGCCCTCGTCTACAGCGACGTGAAAATGTCCCGCCGTCAGCCACAGTGTGGTGACTTTGTTCCGCTCGAGCACTGCTCCCAACTCATCCAGGGTAGGTTGCTGCGGCGACATCACCACCAGCTTGGCGCCATTCAGCAGGCTGCCCCACAGCTCGAACGTTGCGACGTCAAACGACATCGCTGTCATCTGCAGAACGACTTCGTCTGGTCCAAAGTCCGCATAATTAGTCTCTTTCACCAGCCGAACGATACCGCGATGGACCACACTCACGCCTTTTGGTTTCCCCGTCGACCCGGAGGTGTAAATCACATACGCCAGGTTGTCCGGCGACACCGTGACTCGAGGATTGCTTTCGCTGTACGCCGAAATCATCTCCCACTCGGCGTCCAAACTTATGATGTTCGAGCAATCAGGCAGCGAACCGCGGAGATGTTGCTGTGTGAGCAATACTCGCGCACCGGCATCCTGCAGCATGAAGTGCGTGCGCTCGGAAGGATTCTTCGGATCGAGAGGCAGGTAAGCGCCGCCGGCCTTCAAGATCCCGAGGGCGCCGATAATCATCTCTATCGATCGTTCGAGGCAGAGTCCCACCACTGCTTCTGGTCCAACTCCCAGCTCTCGCAGGTAGTGGGCGAGTTGATTGGCGCGGGAGTTGAGCTCACGATACGTTAACTGCTCATCCTGAAACACGAGAGCAAGGGCGTCGGGAGATTGTTCGACCTGCGCTTCGAAGAGTTGCTGAACGGGGCTTTCATCGATGTGTACTCTTGTGTCATTCCACTCATGCAATAACTGGCGGCGCTCAACGCTCGAGAGCATGTCTATGTCTGAAAGCAACTGATCGGGATCATCTACGGTGGCTTCCAGCAGCCTCAGGTAATGACCAATCAGTCGCTCGATCGTTCTTGATTCGAATAGGTCGGCGTTGTACTCCAGCGAGCCGGACAGTTTGCCGTTCTCCTCGCCAAGCATCATCAGCAGATCAAACTTTGCCTCAGTACCACCTACCTCCACCGGGCTAAACGCTAAGCCGGACGTGGCCGGAGCCACCGGCGGCGCATGCTGGAAGCCGAACAAGACCTGGAATAGCGGCGCATGCGTCAGACTTCGCTCCGGTTGCAACTCTTCAACCAGTTTCTCGAACGGCAGGTCCTGATGCATCTGCGCTTCCAGCACTACGCTGCGTACGCGCCGCAGCGCTTCCCGCACAGTCGGGTC
>JAICGZ010000379.1 GCA_025922875.1 Pyrinomonadaceae bacterium | reverse complement strand
GGAGGTAGAACGCAACCGGCCCATCACGATCGAATCAACGAAACGTCCATCGCGAAAGGCGTGTTGTCGCAGCAGTCCTTCACGTTCAAACCCGAACTGTTCGTACAGTCTAATGGCAGGTTCGTTGTCGGCGTAGACTTCGAGTTCGAGGCGCGTGAGGTTCAGCCATTTGTCAGCCAGGTCGACGCCGGCCTGCATCATTGCCTTGCCGACGCCTTTGCCTTGCCACGCATCACTAACGCTGATTCCGATTATGCCGGCGTGTCGGCGGCGCGGTTTGTGCGGGAACGTGTCGATGGTCAGCATTCCAATCACGTGTTCGCCGCTGACCGCGACCAGGCTGTAACAACTTTCCGTTTCCGAGATGCGCTTGCGCCACTGTTCGCGCGATGGATACGGCAGTTGCAACGTGCCCTCGTACACCTTTGGCGAACGAAACATCTCGTAGATCGCGTCGCAGTCATTCGCTTCAGCGCGGCGAATCTCTAATCCTTCAACGGCCAACTTCATTCACCTCTTCTTCTTTGCAGCAGTAACCTTCTTCTTGCTCCCCTTCTTGCTGCGAGCGTTTTCCAGTGCGGCGTTCTCCTCGACGCGATACTTCACGATCCGCGTTACGAGATCGTACGGAACCGGCTGGTCCAAGGGGAACTGCACCGTTCCTTTTCCTCCCGCGTACTCCGCCAATTCTTTTTTGAATGCCGCAGCCCCGCGCGGCGCCGGATACAAACTAATGTGATTCTGATAACCAGCGAAGTAGACCACAATCCGATTCAACTTAAACGCCGGCATTTGATAACTAATTACTTCCTGCGCATCTGGCGCCGCCTTCTTAATCGTCTTGCGAACCTTTTGCAGGATCTTCTGCACGTTGGCCGGGAAGCCGTCGATGTACTCGTCAATGTCTGCGGGGCCGCGACTCTTCATCTCGTTTCCTCCGAGGAAGCTCCTATGTTCTTTTCGAAATAGATACTGTTCGGGTCTTCCACATATTCACCAAACGGTGTTCGACGTTGAAATCCGAAACCTTCGTACAGCCCGATCGCCTCAACTTCGTAAATCCCGGTTTCCAGCCGTAACAAACCTGCGTCCCTCGTACGCGCATACTCCGCTAAATGCCGCAGCATCGCCTTTCCCAATCCTCTGCCGCGAAACTCGGGCCGGACAAACATTCGTTTCACTTCACCATAATCCGCGCCGAACATTTTTATCCCACCACACCCGGCAAGCTGTCCCTCGTAACGCGCGACAAAGAAAGCCACTCGCTCGCGCAACAACTTCTCGACACTAAACGCGTGCCGGCTGTGGGCCGGATAAGGATGCTCCATCAGGTGCTCATCGAGCTCCCTGATAAGTTGGACCGCCTCCGGCGAATCCGCCGCGACTTCTGAGATATCGATTGTCATGCGAAAAAGCATTATAGTCAGGCTCAAACTTTTCACCACGTCTAAAGGAGGACCAAATGATTGTTGAAGTGCGTAGCTATCGCATAAAGCCGGGACGGCGTGCGGAGTTCATCGAGTTTTTTGAAAAACGATCGATACCCGCACTGCGCGCGCATGGCATGCTGGTGCTTGGTCCACTACTCGATCTCGAAAACCCGAACAAGTTTGTATGGCTCCGCAGTTTCCCTTCACTCGAAGAAAGGGAGCGGATGAAGAACGACTTCTATGAAGGCGAGTTATGGAAGAATGAACTGGAAGCTATCGCGATGCCGATGCTCGAGAGCTACGACGTGATCCTCTGCGAAACCTCAGCCGGGTACGTCTGTGATGGCCCAAAGGAAAGTGGTTCAAATATTTGATTGACCTCTCGCTTGAAACTCGCAAGGACCACGCGTTAACGAAAAAAGAGGGTGGCCCCAAGAATCAAGGAAGCCACCCTCGTATCCCGCTAACGGGAAGTTAGACCAATAACCGCTCTCTAGAAAACGTAACGCAACTGAATTCGGCCCGAACGTGCGCCGGCTGTGCCTACTGACACTCCGGAATTGAGGTCCGGCCGGTTGAAGTTCGGATTCGTCACGTCGCCATCTGACAACCCGCCAACTTCGAAACGGAAGATCGGCGTATTGAATACGTTGAAGTAATCAAACCGTATTTCAAAACGATCCTCTTCCCACGGAGTGAACGGGATCTTGAACGAGCGTTGCAAGCTCATGTCGAACTGGTTGTAACCCGGAGCTCGCAACGTGTTGCGACCCGCGATGTTGGTCCGAATCGACGGATCGACCAAATAGCGGACGTCGTTGAGCGCCACCGGATTGCAGTTGATGTCGAAGAACCCGGTCGCCGACACGTCGCATCCCTGGTTGCCCGCCAACGAGTTCGCGAAACCGACCGACGTCGCCGGAGCAAGCGGATTCGCAATTGACGGCCGATCGTTTGTACCACTCAGATCGCCATTCAAGTCGATGCCGAAAACAAACGGCGAGGACACATTTCCTGACTGATAACGCCAGATCGTCGCGAACTGAAATCCGCTCGTCGCTTCCTTCCAAAAGCCCGATCCGACTCCGGGGATCTCCCAAAGTCCTGACAACGTGAAGATGTGCGGCACGTCGAAGTCAGACAGGCCCACGTCGACAACTCGACTGAACGGATCTGAACCGACGCTGTTTCCACCCGTTGTAGCGAAGACTTCGCTGTTGGTGTTGTCGATCGTCTTCTGGAATGTATACGTCGCCCGATAGAGGAACCGGTCTCTGAAACTACGCTCGAGACGCATTTGCAGACCGTGATAACGCGAGTCGCCACCGTTCGTGCGCGAGATTACCGAGCCTCGCGTAGCAAACAGGCGACCGTTCGGATTCGTGCTGCCCGGAATACCCGGATTCAACTGCTCGTTGATGAACAGTCGCGTTCCGCGCGTGCCGACGTAAGCCACGTCCAAAACGTTGTGACCCGGAAGTTCACGTTGGATACCGAAGTTCCAAACATACGTCTGCGGGTTTTTGAGATCAGACGGAATCGTGTTCTGTCCGGCCTGTGGATTGGCTACCAACGTAGACGGCAGAGCAGCTTCCGTGAAATTGGGAATACCACGGCCGCCGAAATTCGCGCCTTGAACGGTCGTGCCCAAAGCGTTCGGCGAAGTGGCAGCAATGTTGCTCAAAATGTTGTTAAAGAACACGTCGTAGTTGACGGCGAAGCCACCGCGTATGACTGTCTTGTCGCGGCCTACGATAGTTCCCATCCAACCGTCACCGAAGTGTGGCGACCACGCAAAACTGACGCGTGGACCAAAGTTATTGTTGTCAGTTTCCTGCTCGACGCGCGTTTGCAACGGAGCGTCGAAGCCGGTGAACGCCGGGAACGATGCGTTGTTCGCGACGGCGCCGAAGTTCTCGTAACGCAGTCCCAGGTTGAGCGTCAGATTGGGCCTGATTTTCCAGGCGTCGTTGATGAAGAACGCGTACGTTGTAACGTTGGGAAAGTCCACGCCTTCACCAAACACCTTCGCGGCCGCTCCGGCACCCACGCCCGAGAACGAGTCGACGAAGTTGCCTAACGTCGGGAAATCACCGCCCGCGGCAAACGTCAACGTGCCCCGCGTGTTAATCGGCACAAACTGTTTCGCGCGTTGCATCAATATGTCTGTGCCGAAGCGTAACGTGTGATTGCCCACCGTGTGCGTCAACGTATCCTGGAACTGGTAGTTGTTGAAGATGCGACCCTGCGGGAACAGCGCCGACAGTCCGATCGTCGAAATCGTTGTTCCGGCGAAGATGAACTGTGGTCCACCCGTCGCCAGTTCCGTGTTACGTGGTCCAAAGAACAGGTTGAAGCGCCCATAACCAAACCGGGCTTCATTCACAGTGCGCGGAGAGAGGACGTACGTGTCGCTGATGAACATGTTCTGAGTGAGCGAAGGAACGTCGATCTCAAAACCGGGAAACTGGCTGCCGGTCACGCCCGTGCTTGGATCCGGAAACTGGTTAGTGAACAACTGCTTGTTCGCCAGATACCGGAACGACAGACTGTTCTTATCGGACGCGGTCCAGTCGACGCGCGCGAGATAGTCGTAAGTATTTATCGGTTGCGCACTGAATCTCGTGGCGGTGCCGAACTCGATGTCAGGTCTGCCACCGCCTAGCGGCACGTTGATAAGGTTGGTTTGCCCACGCAGATCGCCGACGGTGGCGAGATATTGATCGAGGTTCGCACTGGCGCCGACCGGGAACAAAGCTCTCAATTGACTAAGGCCCTGCGCAGTCGGAACAACTGCAGTACCCGTGACCCCACCCGCGCGTACGAGATCCGCCTGGAACGTGCCGAAGAAGAACAACTTGTTCTTGATTACTGGCCCACCGAAGGAGCCGCCGAAAGTGTTCTGCGAAAACTGCGGCACTTCCGTCAGCTCGGATTGCGACTTCTGTCCCGGCGTCAATGCATCAAACGCCGAGTTCTGAATGATGTCGTAGGCGGAACCGTGAAATTGGTTTGAACCGCTCTTCGTGATGACGTTCACGACAGCGCCGCCCGCGCGTCCGTATTCCGCGGAGTAATCGCCGCCGAGGACGGTCACTTCCGAATACGCGTCACGAACGGTTGGTTGATACACCTGACCGGTGATCGAGTTGTCGTTGTTGTCGAGACCGTCGATCAGTTGGTTGTTGCCGCGTGGTCGCAGACCGTTGATCGAAAACTCCGTACCTTGCACGAAACCTGCGGCAAGACCGTTGGCGCCGCCGACGTCCGCGACACCCGGCAGTGTGAACACGAGGTTCACGGGATTGAGTCCGAGTACCGGCAAGTCTCTAATCTCACGCTCGCCTATTGTGTTGACGCGCGTGCCGTCCGCGTTTTGAACGACAACGTCGTTCGCGGCGCTGACGATGACTTCTTCAGTAGGACTGCCGATTTCGAGTCGCAGCGGTAGGTTGACAGTTTGTGCTGCGTTCACTTCGACGCGGTCCAGTTTGACGGTTTTGAATCCCGTGGCGGAAACTTCGAGTGTGTAAGCTCCGGGATCGACCGCATCGAGGCGAAAACTACCGGAGCTGTCGGCCGTGGTGTCGCGCGACACGCCGGTTGTAAGGTTTGTAATCTTGATTGAGGCATTGGCAATTCCAGCGCCGTTCGGATCCTCGACGACACCGGTAACGAAGCCCTTGCTCGTTTGTGCTGACGCTGAGGCAAACGCCCCCAGCGCAAGAACTACAAGAAGGGTCAGTAGAATTTCTAACCTCTTCATACTACGAAACTCCTTTGTACCTGCTCCGATCTCTCGGAGTCTGATTGCTGGTCCGATCTGTCGGCGACTGTGTGATCGTCCGAGTTCTCGGAGGCTGTTTGATCGCCTGGGGTGCGAATGAAATTTCGGTTTACTTCATCGCCAGTACTGACTCCGAACTTTCGGAGCACGAGCGAGAGCAACCGCATTAAACGTGGATTGAAGGCGCAAGAGACGTGCCCCCATCGGCGGTGGCGGTTGAGGCCCGTTCGTCACAGAAAGGCTGCGCTTCGTCCCAAGGGTGGTTGATGAATTTGGATTTTGCAGATCGATAGATTGAGAGGTTTGGATGTGAGGTTACATCGTCTTTCTATCTGGTTTCGATCAGTGTTTGGAATTTCGTATCAAAACACGGATCAAACAGCTTCCGATTGCGACGAGAAATTGAATTCCTTCACTTTCAGCGCCGGCAGCAGTGCGGCGTTGCCGCCCTGGCCCTCCGAGTTGCCGACGCGTTCCGGTTTGCCGATCATGTCGATGTTGCCCGGCGCGAGGAGTTGGGTCACGCTTTGGTTGAAGCGGAAGTTTTTGACCGGGTACTGGATCTTGCCCTTCTCGATGTACCAGATACCGTCG
>JAICGZ010000378.1 GCA_025922875.1 Pyrinomonadaceae bacterium | reverse complement strand
TCGATTCTTACCTTGACACTTGCGCCCGCGGGCGCGCAGGAGTTGGTGAAGTCTTCAGCCAAGCCTCCCTCCGATCCGCCGGAAACGAATGTCGCGGAACGCGTCCGCCTGCTCGAGAGCGAATTGGAACGGCAAAACAGTAAGTTGGATGAATTACAAAAGACGCTCCTGGAGCAGCAACAAACAATCCAGGCTTTGCTCGAGAAACTCTCCGGTGAAAAGACTGCCGCAATCGCAACGACTAAAGAAATTGAAACCCCTGCCACGGTTACTCCCGCGCCCCCTGAACCGCAAACGCCAAACGTAGAACAACGACTCGCGAAAGTGGAGGACCGGGTTTTGAAAATCGGTCCGGTGCGATTCAGCGGCGACTTTCGCGTGCGGTTCGATGGCACTTTTCGCAAGGCGACCGACCCGCCGGATCCGCCACTGAACAATGTCCAAAACGCGCGCGCGCGATATCGTCTGCGACTGAACTTCGATACAGACATCCATCCGAATCTGAGCTTTCATGGCCAGCTCGCTACCGGGCCGCTTAACAATCCGCTCTCAACCAACCAGGACTTCACCTCGCTCACGGTTCGCGCTCCTTTTTCGCTGAGTGAAGCCTGGATTGAATATCGACCAACAAAATCCGTTCAGCTTCAAGCCGGACGCGTGCAGAGCGTCTTCGCCGACAACTCGCGTTTTCTATTCGACGATGACCTTCGCTTCAACGGCTTCAACGAAAGATACACCGCCTCATTCAAAGCAAACCGCGCTTACCTCTCGAGCCTTGAATTCCGCGCCGGTCAATACATTCTTTCCACTCCAAACGTTGCAGTCATTGCGCCGAACAGTCCGCTTGCGCGCGCCGGCGATGTGGTCGGAACTACCGGCAGATCGGCGAGTCTCTTTCATCAGGGCTTGCTCGCCAACCAAACTTTCAACAAGAGATGGAACAGTCAAATCGGCGCCGACATTCAACTCTACCGCCATCCCAATCACATTCAACTCGGCTCGACGACCGAGGGGTTGGTCCTGCTCGTACAGCCCGGGATCGGCATTGCTCTCTCAGGACCGCTGCCCGGCACCGGCACCGCGACGACGACGCCCGGCGGCGCCATGTATACCGCGCCGGGATTTCAGGTTGCGAGACTCACGTACCGTCTGAACTATGCAGGGTTCACGCGTGGCGATCGCACGTTCCCAATCACATTCAACGTGCAAGTCGCGCGCAACGTAGCGACCGGGTTGAATGAACGCGATGCGATGCTGGCGGCGCTGCAAGTCGGGCGAATCACCAAACGCGGCGATACAGCGTTTCAATACGTCTTCGCGATCAAAGGCGCGAACGCGATGATCTCGCAAGTAACTGATGACGATCTCGGGACAAACACTGGCGTGAACGTCCGCACGAATCATTTCCGTTTCGAGTACGGCATTAGTCGAAAAGTAACGTTTCAGAGTTTGTTGTTCGTGCAGAACTCACTGCGACGCAGTGGACAGTATCCGAACTTCTTCGTGCCGCTGGGTGACTTCGCGCCGCGCACTTATCGCGTGCAGCAGCAGCTCGTGTTTACCTTTTAAAAAGAATTTCCCGCAAAGGCGCAAAGCTATTCTTGAATGGTCTTTGCTTCTTTGCGCCTTTGCGGGAGAATTTTAGTTGCCAATGACTTGATCCGAGACTCTTTCGGCGGCGGTGCATGCGAGATATTGCAGTAGCCGCTCGGCTGGCTTCCGTTTGGATAAGTCATCCGGCTCCGCAACGGACAATCCGGTTTCGCGAGTAAGCCACTCTCCGGATCGATCGTGACAGTAACAGTCGCTATTGCGGGTGTTGGTTCAGCAGGAATGTTTTCGCTTGTAGTGACTTCAGCGGCCGGCTCTTCGCGACTTGGCTTTCGATCGTTAACTTCCGCACGAGTGTTTGAATCAGGTCGCGTTGCACGCCCCTGGTCCATGCTCTCGGATTGCGTGACCGGCTCTTCTTGTTCCTGTGAAGGTTGGTTGCGCTGTTGCAGTAAAGCTCGCGTCGCGACAGCAAACACAGCCACGAAGAGCAGAAGCGCAACCGCGATTCCCTGCCAACCAATACCTCGGCGTGAAGAGCGTGAAGGTGCAGTATCGGCACGTTCAGCATGTCGCGGCGTCGGAGCAGGCCGCGGAGTCTTGCCGGAGATCAATTGCTCGTAAGCCTGGTTGATCTCCTTCAACTTCTCCTGCGCCTTCGCCTGCAGACGCGGATCGTGAAGAAACCTGTCCGGGTGCCAAACCTTCGCAAGGTCTCGATGTGCTGCTTTCAGTTCCGCGTTTGAAACGCCGGGTTTCACTCCCAGCACTTCGTAGGCCTTAAGGTCTGCGCTCAAAATTTTTCTCTATCCAAGGATGTGCGCCAGTCTCGATACGCCTCGAAGCAGGTCGTCAGCGCTGGGCACTTCGACGCCCATGTAGTGCATGGCCGAAACTACAACGAGGCCAAGCGCCAGGGTCGTGACTACTGCTTTCAAAAGAGCGGCTCCCAGTTGAGCCAGGAAGGCCGAAACTGACCGAAAATATCGCCGGATTCTCATGTTTGATCCCCCCAGACGCTAGTCTGTCGGTTAAGCAAAACTGGTGAGTAACCGGGGCACCTGCGCGATAACGCGGGCGTTTTGAGGACTAATTGGGGCTGTCGGGGACGAGATCGGGGTAAAGCCTCTGCGGCATTATTGCAAACCCCGAGGCCAGTTGACAACAATGTTTTTCAACCACGGATTACACGGATTTTTACGGATATCCGCCCGAAAATCCGTGTAATCCGTGGTTTCTTTACGGTTTGGGGAGGTGGATGGAGAAGGTACTGCCTTTTCCCAACTCGGACGTGACCGTCACTTCGCCGCCGTGCAGCAGCGCCAGGTGCTTCACGATCGCCAAGCCCAGGCCGGTGCCGCCGAGGTCTCGCGACCGTGCCCGGTCAACTCGATAAAATCGTTCAAATAGTCGTTCCAGATGCTGCGCGGGAATTCCCTCGCCATTGTCCCGGACCAGAATCTTGTCGCGAGTGCCGGATTCGTAAGAAATCGTGACTGTGCCGTGTTCACGACTGAACTTGATCCCGTTGTCGATCAGATTAGTGAGCATCTGCTCCAACCGGCGAACGTCTGCGTAAACCGACACTTCAGGCGGGACGTCGTTTTTGAGAGTGACATTGTGCGCCGAAGCTTTCGCTGTTAACGACGCGCAAACATCCTCAACCAGATCGGATAACTCGACCGCCGCGGCCTTGAGTTGCACGTTGCCACCTTCAATCGCGGTCAACTCGAGAATGTCATCGATGAGACCCTGCATGCGCGAAGCGTTCTTGCGAATGATCGAGAGGAAGCGTTGGCAACTCTCCGGATCTTCCGTCGCGCCGGTTTCCAGAGTCTCGACAAAGGCGAGGATCGAGGTGAGCGGCGTGCGCAGTTCGTGTGAGACGTTGGAAAGAAATTCCTGCCTGATCAATTCCAAACGTTCCGTGCGAGTGATGTCGAAGAAAACACCCAGTGCTCCTTCCGCACCGTGTCCATTTGCACTGCCAATCGGAACGACACGAAGATCAAAGACCTGTCGCTCTGGTCCATGTGTTTCAACTTTGACGCCGCTGCGCTCAATGCCTTTCAAACCATCCAGAAACGCGCTGTAGATTGCGGGATTGCGCGTCAACTCTGTCAAACGTTGCGACTTTAGCGCGGGCACGGAAGGGTTGAACAACTTATGCGCCGCAGCGTTCGACGCAACCACGCGCATGTCTTTGTTGACGACCAACAGACCTTCGCGCATGCCGCTCATTGTTGCTTCCAATAGTGAACGGAGTTCGAAGTTTTCCGGAGAGTTAGTTTGATCGAGCCGCTCGACGGAGGAGGTGTTTGAGGATTTCCGCCTGGTAAGTATCACTATCCAGACAATGGCGCCTAATAACAATAGGCTGCCTAAAACGACCAGGTAAGTCATCTGATCTACGTCATCCGTGGTTATTATCCGTGGCGGCTGAAACTGCTGCCTGGCTGGGGCAACCTACAAAACGGTAACCAACACCCACGACCGTCTCAATACAATCGCCGCATTTATCGAGTTTCTGTCGCAAGCGGCGGATGTGAACGTCAAGCGTGCGCGCATCGCCATAGTAACTGTAGCCCCAAACACTATCCAGCAACTGCTGGCGCGTGACTACACGATCCGCACTCCTCGCCAGCACTGAAAGCAGCGTAAATTCCTTGTTCGTGAGTCGTATCTTTACACCGTCGCACGCGACCCGGATGTCATCGAAATCGATTTGCAGATGATCGTCTTCGTAGGTCTTCCCCATCGTCTCGTCTGCGCGACGCATCACCGCACGCACACGAGCCAAGAGTTCGCGCACTGAAAAAGGCTTTGTGATGTAGTCGTCGGCGCCGAGGTCGAGTCCCGTAACGCGATCCGATTCTGACGCTTTCGCGGTGAGCATGATGATCGGAGTGCGCCTCGTCGCAGGCTCGCGTCGCAGACGCCGGCACAACTCGATACCGCTCATTCCCGGCAGCATGAGATCGAGAATGATGAGTCGCGGAGATTCGCGTTCGTTCAAAGCGGCAGCGAGGCCGGCTTCACCAGTAGGAGCGGTTACGGCCGGCAATCCTTCACGCTCGAAGTTGTATTTCAAACTCTCGGCGATGTCGGCGTCATCTTCGATAATCAGGATTGGGCGAGTCATAAGCTAACTAGTGTGCTTGATAAACGCAGCCTCGGCCATGTAAACGGTCAATTCGCAGATATCGGTGACGTAGTCGCCGATTCTTTCCAAATGCTTGGCGACGAACAACAGCCGCGCATCGCGAGTTGCAGTGGCTGGCTCGGTAACCATCATTTCAATCAGGCGATGGAATGTATGGTTATAAAGATCGTTGATTTCGGTGTCGCTCTGGATGATCTCACGAGCTTTGATCGGATCACTCGAGGTGAAAGCGTCGAGAGATGCACGCAGCATGTTCAACGCATGCTCGGCCATCCGACTCAAGTCGAGCACTGAGTTGAGTTCGGGTTCATTATTTAGATCGATGGCTGTGCGCGCGATGTTGCACGCATGGTCCGCGATGCGTTCCAAAACCGGCGCCATTTTCGCGACCGAGATAACAAAGCGCAGATCGCGAGCAGCAGGCTGGCGCAGCGCGATGATGTCGATGCACTGGCGATCGATCTCGACCTCGAGGTGATCGATTTCGTCGTCGTGGTCGAGCACTTCCTTCGCGACGTCGCTATCGCGCTCGCTGAGCGAATACATGGCGCGCTCGAGCGCTTGTTCCGCCTCGCCCCCAAGCAGGAGAACGCGGTCGCGCAGTGAACTCAGTTCGTCGTCAAGATGACGGTGTATATCCATATTCCTGATCTATCCAAACCTTCCGGTTATGTAGTCTTCGGTCAGTTTTTCGTTGGGGGCTGTGAACATCTTGTCAGTAGAGTTTACTTCGATCAACTTGCCGAGGAGGAAGAAGGCCGTCGTATTGGAAACCCGCGCAGCCTGCTGCATGTTGTGCGTCACAATCACGATGGTGTATTGCTTTTTCAAATCGAAAATCAACTCTTCAATCTTTGCAGTTGCGATTGGATCGAGTGCCGAAGCAGGTTCGTCCATCAATAGCACTTCAGGACGGATCGCGAGTGCCCGCGCGATACACAAACGCTGCTGCTGCCCGCCGGAAAGACCAAACGCCGAAGTTTTCAATCGATCTTTGACCTCGTTCCACAACGCGGCGTCCTGTAGAGCTTCTTCCACGCGGTCGGCCAGTTCGGAATTACTGTTCGTCAGGCGGTTGATTTTCAAACCGTACGCGACGTTATCGAAGAT
>JAICGZ010000377.1 GCA_025922875.1 Pyrinomonadaceae bacterium | reverse complement strand
GTCCGATTTTGGAGAAGTAACTCAGAAGTCCTCGCCCATCTTATCGATGTCTTCAACGCTGTTGACATCATCGTAGAGGGCGCTGTTCGGGTTGTAATTCGTAGGCAACCAGTAGTAGAGAATGCCGATGTTCTTCAGAACTATTTTGCGCAAGCGACGCTCGAGCAGTTCATCGTTGGCGGGCTCTCCAAGATTAACTGGATCCAGACGTGCCGACGAGACGACCGCGAATCGTCCCTGCATCCGGTAACAAAAAGCAAACTGCCAAAACTGGTTCATTTCAGATCAAAAGGACGATTACTGCTTGTCTGCCTTCTTGGTGAGTTCAACCATCCACCCACTGTTCTCTGCCGAGATAACCCGTTCCGCGCCGAGTATTAATGTCTGGTCGGCAGCAGTGCCCAGGCTATTGCGAGTGCCGTCCCATTGGCTCTTCAACCGTTCGAGTTCTGTCGCGGCGGCCTGATAAGTAAGAATCAGAAACTGGTAACGACCCGCAAACTGCTGAGCAGCAATCGCGCCTGTGATCGTGCCGATAACCGCAACCCACGCCGCTATGCCAATATCGGGTTTTGCTACGGCGACCAAGCCCAGGATCACGCCAACACCGCCAAATACCATGCTGAGCATTTTAGCTTTCCCGACTCTCTTCTCGTTGGCAATCGCCGAATTTGTGTACCAATTGATCTGATCGACGACGCGCTGCTGAACGTAATCTTCCATCGGCATCGGCGCTGAAATAACTCCTTTAGCCTTTTGCTCCGTGGTCAACACCACGGCCTGAAGATTTTCAACAGCCTGCCTCACCTTCTCCGGTGTTGCATAAAGATCTGTGTCTGGCTTGGCAGTGTCGTACGGCGGCGCGCCAGTGGCCATTAAATACGCCTGACTCTTGAGTGCTTCGGCGGCGGCTCGAGCGCGTACGGCCCTTCCTTCCGGATCAGCGCTGAAAATCTCTTTTGTGAAGAAGGCTGCAAGACCTAGAGCAATGCCGCTGGCGAATCCGAGACCGGGGCTCAACCATGCTTTTGCGTAAGACCACTGCAGTAGCTGCTGGCTAAGCGTGCCCAGGATCGCGCCACCGATGCTTAACATCAAGACGATGTTACGCCAGCGCGACACCTCGCTCTTGTACTTTCCCGACGTGGTGGCCCAAGTGCGGTACTGTCCCCAGATGTTTTTGAGTGCTGCGTTTAGAGAGTCTTTGTCGAATGTGATTGAGGCTGCCATGACTTCTACCTCCTTAGGGGTTGGAGTTTTCAAATAGAGATACGCCGTAGAACCGACGTTACCTGTAGACTTTCGCGGAAGCTCGGCGCGCCTTTCGCGCCGGGCGAGCACGACCTGAACTGATGGGACGCATCTTCTTGCGACCGGCGCCGGCAGACTTCGTTCGTGGGGCTGTGGCCCGACCTTTTTTGCTAGCGGCTTTCGAAGGCCTGCGCACCGACACCGCGACGGGCGGGCCCGCAGGCGTGCTCACGCCCAGCAGTGAATTCAGATCCTCTTGTACTTCATTCGCCGTCGGAGAACCGAGCTGGCTGAAGATTCCAAGCGCCTCGCGAAGCGCTGCTTCGGCGTCCTTGTTTTTGCCTTGTTCCTCATAGAGCAGACCGAGTTGGTGCAGCGTGTCCGCCATGCCGCTCCGGTCCTGGAGCTTGCTTTTGAGGGACAGACTAAAGCGGAAAAACTGTTCAGCCTCAGCGTAGTCTCCGGTCTCCATCGCGATGACACCGAGTTGATGAAGACTGATCGCCCGACTTCTGTCGTCGTTCAAACTTCCACTGAGTTCGACACTCTCTTGATATAAGCGGCGCGCTTCGTCCAGATTACCTTGCTCCTGCTTCACGATCGCCAGGTTATGGATGTTGTCAGCGATTCCGATTTGGAATTTTAGCTGGCGAGAAATTTCGAGGGCTTCCGAGTAAAAACTCTCTGCCAGTTTCAGGTTCTCCTGTTGCAGCGCGAGCGAGCCCAATCGTCTGGTGGCAATTGCAACATCAACGTTAGCCGGCTGGCCTGCGTAATGCTTCAGCACGCGTCGAAACGCGGCTTCGGCCTTGGTGAACTCGCGACGCTTCAGATAGATGTACCCGGACGCCAGATAAAGGGTCGGAAGCTGGTCCTTTTGGCCCGATACACGCGCTGCTCTTTGTGCTTGGGCGTTGCGACGAAGAGCTTCGTCCCAGTAGCCGCGGACGTCGAAGAAATCAACTAGAGCGATGCACAACTGAGTCAGTTCTTCCCAACTGCGCAAGCCTTCGGCCAGGTCCATCGCATCCAGAAGATTCTCAAACTCAGATTCCAGGAGGTCGTAATCTCGCGCGTCTGGTCCAGAGTTGTGCTGTGCGAATCGTAGAAAATAACCGACGAATCTTTGACGCAACTCATTGAAGTTCGATGCTCGGAACAAACGCCGCTCGAGCGCTTCACGAATATACCCATCAACCGCCAATCTGCTTCCATCGCCGATTTCGGAGGCCAACTTGAGCTTAGTGAGTTGAGCCATCGTGCTTGGGCTATCGAGATCTCCGCCGCCAGGAAGCGCCACTTCGGCGAGTGCGAGTTTGGAGGCACTCGGGACAAACAACGCCAACGCAAGTAACGCGCGGCGCGCATCTTCACTCAACTGCGGCGACGTGTACGCGAGATCGAAAACGCGGGTCAGCGCATCGCCTGGCCCTTTCTTCATCCCCTTCAAGCCGTCGATTGCGTCTGCTGCGGATTCTATCTGTGCAAGCAACAACTGCATTGCGAGTGGGTTGCCTTCGCAAACGGAGAACACTTGTTCAGTCAGCTTCGGAAACATCCCACTCACAGAACCTTCAATGACAGTACGCTTCGTAAACTCAAACGCTTCGCCCGGCGACATTGCTTCGACCCTGATAACGTCTTTCCATGAGTTGGATCTTCCGAATGGCTTCCGCGAAACGATCGCACTTGCAGATCCGTCAATCTTCAGAAAACGAAAACAGAGGCCCTGTTCCTTTGGTCCGATGATCTCAAAATCATCGATGACGACTAACGCGACATCGTCGCGAAGCAGTGATCTCACTTCGCGCGCCTTGCTCTTTGCATCCAGAGTACGTATATCGGGACGTGAAAGCTGTGTCGCGATCCCATCGAGTAATGAGTTGAGATTGAAGTCAGAGCGCCCGGCGGCGCTGAGCCAAACAACGCGTTGCTCATAAGTGTCGAGAAGTTGACGCGCGAACTCTGCGGCAACCGTGGTCTTCCCAATCCCGGCGGGTCCCACGATTTGCACAACCCGCTTAACATCCGGCGAAAGTTCTTTCGTTAACCTTTCAACGATGTCCTTCGACATGTAATACCGCCGAACGTAGCCAATCGATGGCGGACGTGGTATGCGGTCCAGCGCGGAAACCGGCGCATTCAGGGACGCCGAAACATAGCGCTCCTTGTCTTCCGACAACGTGTAAACGTCACCGGCAGCAGTGCGAATCGTCACTGTGGTGCTCCCACCGACAGCAACCGTCTCCGTGCGACCCTGATACAGACTGACATTCTTCGTGTCCGGCGTGGCCCCATCACTCCACGACACTTCGATCATCAACGGCGCAGTGCCCGGAACGTCGATCACCTCGTTCACACCAGCGGATGGTGGAGCGCTGAACTCAATCGCATACGACCGGCGCCCGCCGCTCGAGCTCGCCGTTGCGGAGGTCACGTCTTCCAGCAGACGCACTCCCACCGGCACCTTCGGGAAATCGGCCGGCAACACAACCTGAAGCTCGTTTATGAAACCGGACGCGAGCGTGTTGCTGTCGATCTGTTTCTCCAGCAAGTGCCACGCATTCAGGCGCGCGGCAGCAGTGAGCACCAGCGTCGTGGCAGCCTTGGTTTCGCGAGCTTCCTGCGGAAGTCTCGGCACCGCACGCAACGCCCAACGCGCCAGGCCCAAACGATTTTGTTCGTTGATCGCTGAGACGGCCGACATCAACTCGTTCTCGACACGCTGGAGCGAACCCGCGGCGCGAGAGAGCGTCTCCCACGTGACGCGTTCTTCCAAACGGATCGCTGCCGGGGCATCCTGGTGTACCTGGTCCAACAATTCCCACGATCGACGCAAAGCCACGGGCGACTCCGCGAGTTGCCGACGCAACAGATCGGCGACAGCCGGTAACAACGTGATCGCGACCGGAGTCGTCGACTGCACCAACGGGCTAAACCACAAGTCGGCTTCCGCTCCGGCATCGACTGCCGGCGCCAGCAGTTGCAAACGCGCTTCCCTGAGTAATTCAGGCTCGATGCGCGACGCGATGGAAACAACACGCGCCAGCCGCACTGCGTCTGGAAAACGCTTTTCTGTCTTCGCCACTAACTCTGCTGCGCCTTCCATGTTGACGATTATCTCAAGTGCTCGCTCGCGGACTTCAACTTATTGCTAACGGTGACTGCCGTAGTAGTTCGATCCCACTGAATGATCGACATGTGATTCCTTAAAGCCGTAGGCCAGCGGCTCTCTCCGTATGGCACAAACGCAATCAGCGGACACTTCGCCTTCTTCACGAGCTCCGCGAAGTTCAGCCACTCGGCGACTCCCGAACGTTCGTCGCTCAGCCTCGGCCGGCCGATGCCGAGATCTGTCAGTAACAGCACGGGCGCGGCAGTCAACGGCGCATCATATTTCGACCACGTTTCCTGTGGTCCAGTGCCCGCCGCTCGCGTCGGACAACCCACGAAGCGAAGCGTGGTGACGCGATCCGGACCAACCACGTTCATGATCTGCTGATGCAGCCGGCCCTGATCCTTAATAAACGGTTCCATCGCCTGACTGCGATCGATGAGCAGTTGCACGCCCCGACTGAGCGTCGGCAACGAAACCAACGGAAACTTCTCGACCGACTTTCCGGCAGCAAGAACCTGCACGACGCGATCGACATCCACCTCGCCGATCTGACTGGTGGTCGCTAACGCGGCACTGAGAATTCCGCGCGTCCAACGCGGAAAAAACAACGGCTTGAGTGGCGGCGATTGCGCTTCGCTCTCAGGCGCTGACTTTGGCAGCGGCGGCACGTAGATGGAAGGCGCTGGTTGTTCGCTTCGCGTGTGTTTGAGGCGGCCCGCCAGCGGACGCTTGGTGGATATCGGGTCAAACGTCGGATTACTTCTAGTGGCGCCCGATTGCTCCTCGTCGTCGCCCTTCTCAGGTTTTCGTATTGTGGCAGTTTTAGCTGTTTGCGACGTCTGCAGGCTCATGCCAAGCGTCTTCGCAATCGCCAGTCTTGTGTTCTCGTTAGTCGGCCTCAGTTTCTTTAACGCGTGGGCCAAGTCTCCCAGACTGATCTCTGAAACGTCTTGCGGCATCAGACTGCTCCCGTTGATTCCCGCGGCTTCCATAAAGTGGCCTTCGACAAGGCCTGCCACGTCTTGTCGTTCGGGTCAGGTTTAACATCAAGTTGGAGACATGCCTGCACCGTGTCGAGAAACTCCGCCGCGCTCTGCTGCGGTTTACTCTCGGTCGTGCTTGTTTCCGCAGGGGGCTGACTCGAATCGCTCTGCTTTGCAGGCAGCACCAGGTCGGCTACCGCTTCATAAGTCTTCTTGTGTTCTGTTCCGAAGTGGGCCTGCGCGATCGCCACCAGGCGCTTGCGGTCTGGCGGCTGCAAGTTGAGCATGATGCAACGGCGCATAAACGCGCTCGGTAGTTCTCGCTCGTCATTGCTGGTGATGATGACAAGTGGCGGTTCTTTGGCAACGATCTTTGCGTTTGCATCCGATACCCAAAACTCCAGCGAACCTAACGGAACCAGCAAATTGTTAGGAGTGTCGGGATCAGCCTTGTCGATCTCATCCAGCAAAACAACGGCGCGGGCGTGATCATCGCTGTCCTCGCTCTTGT
>JAICGZ010000376.1 GCA_025922875.1 Pyrinomonadaceae bacterium | reverse complement strand
CGACTCCGCTTCGCTATCTCGGTGAACTCTACCGGCACCACACCGGTGAGTGGGACAAGGCCCGCGACACTTTCAATATGATCCTTAAAATGCCCGCAGACTCAATCGCGCGCGCCGTTGCTCTTCATGGCCTCGGAAAGATGACGATTCACGATGGCGAGTTTAAAAAAGGCCTGTCGTTGATGGAGCAGTCAGTGGCGGAGTTCCCACTGGCATTAGCCTATCGCAACCTCGCGGTCTACTGGAATTCTGAAGGCGATTTGGAACAAGGCAATGCTTACACTAAGAAAGCGCTCGCCCTCGAACCGAAAGATCCCTACAACCTCGTGTTCGCTGCAGTCTTCATGGCGGCTTCCGGCCGTGGCGATGAGGCTTTGAAGATTGCACGCGCAAATCGAAACTTGTTGCCTGCTTCGTACAACCTTGCGGCAATCTACGCGCAGACAGGTCACCGTCGCGAAGCGCTCGCCTTACTGCACCGGCACTTCTTCCGGTATGAGCGTTATCAGGCAGTGCGTGCGAAGGAGATGATGGAAGCGCGTGTTGACGCGGTGTTCGATTCGCTACGCCAGGATTCAGCATTTCTCGCGCTGACGAGCGGCGCCGACGGCAAGCTCCAGATGCCGATGAAACATATAACCGGCTCCGCTAATCGATAAGCATTTCCCGCAAAGGCGCCAGGGAAGCAAAGTAAGTTCTTGTTCAGATCTTTGCCTCCTTTGCGCCTTTGCGGGAAATTCCCTCCAAAGGACACAGCCATAGATCAAGTTCACAGTTATCGTATCTGGCAAGTAATCACCGCATCCGCAGTCGGCACCATGATCGAATGGTACGACTTCTACATCTTTGGAAGTCTCGCAGTAACAATCTCTCCGCTCTTCTATCCCGAAGGTAACGACACCCTGGCACTCATCGCGTACCTGTCGACCTTTGCCGTCGGATTTGTAGTACGTCCCTTCGGAGCACTCTTCTTCGGGCGCATCGGCGATCTCGTCGGACGCAAGTACGCTTTTCTCGTCACCTTGCTGATCATGGGAGGCGCGACTGCGGCTATCGGATTTCTTCCTACTTACGCGACGATCGGCATCGTCGCACCCATAATTTTGTTGTTGATCCGCATATTACAAGGACTCGCGCTGGGAGGAGAGTATGGCGGCGCCGCCGTTTATGTTGCCGAGCATGTGCCGGACGAGAAACGCGGCTTCTACACGAGCTTCATTCAGATCACGGCTACACTCGGTCTTTTTCTCTCATTGATGGTCATACTCTTCGTGCAGAACGCGATGAGTCGTGAAGCTTTCAACGCGTGGGGCTGGCGTGTGCCTTTCATCATCTCGATTTTTCTCGTGGGTGTCTCTCTGTACATCCGTATTCGAATGAAAGAGTCGCCAATCTTTCAGCAGATCAAGACCACGGGAATGACTTCAGCTCAACCACTCAAAGAAGCGTTCACGCATTGGGTTAATCTCAAACGCGTGCTGATTTCACTGTTCGGAGCGACTGCGGGACAAGGCGTGGTCTGGTATACAGGACAGTTCTATGCGCTCTTTTACCTGCAAACGATTCTGAAGGTAAACAGCCGTTCGGCGAATTACATCGTGGCGATCGCGCTGTTGCTTGGAATGCCTTTGTTTGTGTTCTTCGGCGCACTTTCGGATCGCTTCGGACGTAAGCGCATCATGATGGCCGGGTGTTTGCTCGCTGCAGTCTCTTACTTTCCGATCTATCAGGCGATGCAACGCGTTGCTGGTTCCGAAGTTGTAACTGCCTCGTCACAACGAAACAAAACCACTGGCGCGATTAGTTTGACCCCACAAACTCTTGTAAATGGAGAGTTACAACCGGCGAAGGAAGTACTGCCTTACACTAGCTTTAATACTTTAGTTAGCGATCCGATTGCGTGGAAGTTGATCCTGCTGATTTTCATCCAGGTTGTGTTCGTGACCATGGTCTATGGGCCGATTGCCGCGTACCTGGTCGAAGCCTTTCCGGCAAAGATCCGCTACACGGCGCTCTCGTTGCCGTATCACATCGGCAACGGTGTTTTTGGTGGGCTGCTGCCGCTGATTGGGCTGTGGGTCATTGCACAAACAGGCAACATTTACGCCGGCTTGTACTACCCGATCATCATTGCAAGTCTGACGTTTGTTGTAGGCTCGCTGTTACTGCAGGAAACAAAGCACACGCTGATCTGGGACGAAGTTAAGTAACAGGAGTTTATCTTGAAAAATCTTGTTCATCCTGTCTAACGTTCCTTGTAAATCACTCCGTTCTTCATCACAAACGTAACCTTCTGAACGTTCTCAATATTCCTCAACGGATCACCCGAAACGGCGATGATGTCCGCCCACTTGCCTGCCGTTAACGATCCGACTTTTTTGTCCCAGCCCAACAACTTCGCAGCATTCATTGTCGCAGCGACAATTGCATCCATGTTGCTCATGCCGCCCCAGTCGACCAAAAGTTCGAACTCGTGCGCGTTTGTTCCATGAGGAACCACTCCGGCATCGGTCCCAAACGCGATCGGCACCTTGGTCGCCACTGCAAGCTTGATCGCGCGACGAACAGCGGCCGCCGCTTCCAATGCTTTCTCCGCGCGCAGTCCTTTCAACACACCGGTCTTTGCCGCTCGTTCAACCCCTTCAGCCGCGGATAGCGTCGGCACCAGATATGTTCCGTGCTCCCTCATCAGCCTGGCGCCTTCTTCGTCGAGAAACGAGCCGTGCTCGATTGAAGAAACGCCCGCGCGCACTGCCAATTTTATCCCTTCAGTGCCATGCGCATGCGCCGCCACTTTCCGCTCGAGCTTGTTCGCTTCATCCACCATGGCTTTCAACTCTTCAAACGTGTACTGCGTCGCGCCGACAGCATCACCTTCAGACAAAACTCCACCAGTCGCGCAGGTCTTTATCACGTCCGCGCCGTACTTAATCTGATAGCGAACAGATGCTCGAATCTGGTCCGGACCATCCGCAACGCCTTCTTCAATTCCCGGATCGAACATGCCGGGCCGGAAACCGTTCTCGTCGCAATGACCGCCGCGCATTCCGAGTGAGTGGCCCGCAGTCATCATTCGTGGTCCAGGCGTCCACCCCTCGTCGATGGCCTTGCGCAATGCGACATCGTCAAAACGCCCTGAGGCGCCGACATTACGCACGCTCGTAAACCCGGCCATCAACGTGGCACGCGCATGTTCCACACTGATAATAGCTCCGAACGACTCGAAGTCTCTGACAGCTGCATTGTCACCGGCAGGATCGCCGAGCACACGTCCGATTAAGTGCGTATGCGCATCGATCAAGCCCGGCATTAGAGTGACGTCGCCGAGATCGATCATTCTGGCGTTTGCTGGCACACTTACCGAACCGGCTGGACCAACAGCCGTAATCATGTTGTCAGTAACTACGACGACCGGATTGTTAACTACGGCAGCACCAGTGCCATCGATTAAGCGAGCTGCTTTGAGAACAACCGCGCCCTTTCCTACGGGCGGCTGAGGCGTAATCCGCGGCACAGGCGTCTGCGCCAGAACTTGTCCGCACGCGATGACCACACACAATACAACGCTGACGAGTTTGAAGTTTGTCACTGTTCTTCCTCTGACCAGTTTTGCGCTGACTTTCATCAGCACGAGATTGGAATCGTTGTTCCGAACGAGGCATTCACGTACGCCAGGAAACCTTGCGCAGAAACGGTGTCAAGCCGGTAAACAACATTGGTTGAGCGACAGGCAGTGTCGCCCGTAATCGTGATGGAGATAATTAGCTGCTGGCCATCGACCGTCAAGAAATTTGGTCCGCCTGAATCTCCAAAACACGTGCCGCCATTCCCGGTAGAAGCGTTCTGCGAGAGACGCAGATAGCCGACGTTAAGCGAGTTGAAACTGGAGAAAGAAAACATTCGTGGTATCGGATTCAGATCCTGGAAGAACGGGACGCCGCCGCCTACCACGCGGTTCTGGACTCCATAACCGACGTTAGTAAACACAGCGGTCCTCAATCCGTTTTGAGCTACCAGTTGATCCAATAGTCCGCAACTGGGCAACACGGCCGGAGTAACGCCGCGAACACTTCTCTCCAGAATCAATACACCGATGTCTCCGGAATCGCTTTGGCTTACGTTAAAGTTGGGATTGGTAACGACGTGCGCAACAGGCAACAAGGTCGTCCTGCTACTGGTGAGATCGCCAAACGGTATCGATTGATCAAGACTGACGTAAGCGATCAGACCTTCAGGCGCGAGATCCTGTGTGTAGAAGGATGTGCAGTGACTCGCCGTAAGAAACACGTTTGGGGTAATCAACGTGCCTGAGCAGATTGGAAAGATCTGGCCCGTTTCGGGGGACTTTACGATAAATGCGCCGGTATTGCGAAAGGTGTTACTTGAGTCGACGAAGCCGTAAGTTATGGCCGACGCTTTCGGTGGTATGAATGACAACAATAGACTCACGATCACTGCAAAGAAACAGATTAATCGTTTCATTAGGAAACCTCCCTATTGATTGAAGTTGGTGCGGGGACAGTCAGATCGGGAGGATTCTACCTTGCGCGGCCAAGTGTCTCAAGGTTGCCCGGTCTTAAGTGTTGCGATAGTCTCACGTGGCATGAAGATCACCCGCCGCCAATTCAACTACGGTCTTGTCGTGAGTTTGGGATCGCTGCCGTTTTATCGCTCACCTTCGCAAGCTCAACTGCGTGTGAACGGGAAGCGCATCATGGACCACATCCTCGCGCTGGGCGAATTTGGTAAGAATCCGCAGGGAGGCGTCAGTCGCGTTGCGTATAGCGATGCTGACAAACAGGGGCGCGAGTATGTTCTCGGTCTCATGCGCGACGCAAAGCTTGAAGTCACAATCGACGCCGCGGGCAATCTGATCGGCCGCCGCGCGGGCAGCAACAATAATTTGGCTCCTTTACTCATTGGATCGCATATCGACACTGTTCCGGAAGGCGGAAACTACGACGGTGTCGTCGGATCGATGGGCGCGATCGAAGTCGCGCACACGCTTGCTGAGAACAACATAACCACGCGTCACCCGCTCGAAGTTATCATTTTTCAGAACGAAGAAGGCGGACTTATTGGCAGCCGCGCAATAGATGGCGAGTTGACGGAAAAAGAACTTGACCTCGTGAGTCGCAGTGGGAAAACGATTCGGGAGGGGATCAAATTCATCGGCGGCGATCCTTCAAAGCTTGCGGAAGTTCGGCGTAAGAAAGGCGACATAGCCGCATACCTGGAACTGCATATCGAACAAGGGAACATACTTGATTCGGAAAAGATCAAGATCGGAGTGGTGGAAGGGATTGTCGGGATCAACTGGTGGGACGTGACGATCGAAGGTTTTGCAAATCACGCCGGCACTACCGCCATGAACAACCGGCAAGACGCACTTTTGGCGGGAGCAAAGTTCATTGAAGCCGTGAATCGCATTGTGACTTCCGTGCCTGGCAGACAAGTGGGAACAGTTGGCAGAATCAACGCACTGCCCGGCGCACCTAACGTGATTCCGGGAAAGGTCGTGCTAAGTCTGGAACTACGCGATCTCGATGCCGCAAAGATCAAGATGCTCTTCGACAAGATTTATGCGGAAGCGCAAACCATTGCCGACGCCAGTAAAACAAAGTTCGACTTCAAGGAGATCAACGTCAACATACCGGCGCCCACCGATCCACAAATCCGCTCATTGATCTCCGAGGCCGCCCGAGATCTTGGCCTATCGACTAAACTAATGCCCTCCGGCGCCGGCCACGACGCCCAGGACATGGCCCGCCTTGGACCAGTCGGCATGATCTTCGTTCCGAGCGTCGCCGGCATCAGCCACTCCCCACGCGAATTCTCCCATCCGGAAGACATCGCCAACGGAGCAAACGTCCTGCTGCACACGTTACTCAAGCTGGATAAATCGTAAGAGTGAAATAAACAAATGCCAGT
>JAICGZ010000375.1 GCA_025922875.1 Pyrinomonadaceae bacterium | reverse complement strand
GAGAAAAGACTGGCGGAAAAGATTCCCGCCAACAGTGCGCGCATCGGCTCCGTCGAGTTAGGTGGCCCATATGCCGCAGTGAAAGGACCTTCAATCGAGAGTCAAAAGAAGATCTACGCTTGCGGACACCTGAATGGTAATCATGCAAAGAGATGTTCGCGTGTCATTGTTGAGCGCCTGGCGCATCGTGCATATCGGCGTCCAGTCACGACAGCGGAAGTCGCACAATTGACGAGCCTGATCGCGCAAGTGCAAAAGGATAGTGGATCGTTTGAAGACGGGCTCGCGGTAGGGATCCAGGCGATCCTGCTTTCGCCTCACTTTCTCTTCCGTATTGAAGCGCGACCTCCAGCCCGCGCTGCAAAAACGGCGAGTTCCCTTACACAACATGAATTGGCATCGCGGCTGTCCTACTTTCTGTGGAGCAGTATGCCGGACGACGAACTGCTGACAGCGGCCGATCGAGGTAAGTTGTCGCGTCCTGCAACACTTGCTGCACAGGTACGACGGATGTTGCTCGATCCAAAAGCAGATGCGCTGGTTAATAACTTCGGTGGACAATGGTTGCAAACACGCGCTCTCGAATCAGTCAAACCCGATCGTAAGAAGTTTCCAGACTTCGACGAGTATCTGCGCTTGTCGATGGCGCGAGAGACCGCGATGTTTTTTAAGAGCATCATTCGCGAGGATCGCAGTATTCTCGACTTCATCGATGCTGACTACTCCTATCTAAACGAACGCCTGGCGCGCTTCTATGGTCTTACCGAGGTGCAGGGTCCGGAGTTTCGCAAAGTCTCGTTTGCCCGCGATGCACAACGAGGCGGACTGCTAACTCACGCCAGCGTGTTGACGATCTCCTCATACGCTAACCGCACGTCGCCGGTACTGCGAGGCAAGTGGGTGTTGGACAATCTTCTTGGCACTCCACCACCTCCGCCTCCGCCTGATGTTCCGAATCTGAATGAGGAAAAGATCGGAACCACGTCTTCCATGCGCGAGCAACTGGAACTGCACCGAAAGGACCCAATCTGTGCTTCGTGTCATGTACGAATGGATCCTTTGGGTTTTGGATTGGAAAACTTCGACGCCGTCGGGGCCTGGCGCACAAAGGATGGAGAGTTTCCGATCAATGCTTCGGGAGAACTGCCGGGCGGGAGATCGTTTACTGGCCCACAGGGATTGAAGTCGATACTGAAAGCTCAACCCGACCGATTCACAGAAACTTTGACGAGGAAACTGCTCATGTACGCATTGGGTAGAGGACTTGAAACTTCTGACTCCGGAGCTGTTGATGAAATCGTCAGAAAGGTAGCCGCTGACAACTACCGCATGTCGAGTCTGATTCTAGGCATAGTCAACAGCCAGCCATTTCAAAAGCGAAGAGGAGAGAGTTCACGATGATCATTACTCGGAAGCGGTTGCCGAGGCGAACGTTTCTTCGCGGCCTGGGTACTGTGCTTTCCCTTCCAATGCTCGATGCGATGGTCCCGGCACTCGCTCGCGGTCGCGCTCTCGATCTGAAGGCGCCGGCCCGCATGGCTTTTGTTTACGTGCCAAACGGCATTGTCATGAAAGACTGGACGCCTGACACTGGTGGCCACGACTATCAGTTCAAAAGGATTCTCAAACCGCTCGAGCCTTTTCGGAAGGACCTTTACGTTCTTTCAAATCTCGACTCCCATACCGGCAACGCGTTGGGAGATGGACCTGGGGACCACGCCCGCGCTGGCGCTTCCTTTCTCACCGGAGTTCATTGTCACAAAACTGCCGGCGCCGATATTCGCGGAGGCGTCTCGGTCGATCAAGTGGCCGCAACCAGGTTAGCAGGCGCCACGCGGTTCCCTTCCCTCGAATTTGGTTGCGAAGATTCGCGCACGGTCGGTGACTGTGATTCCGGCTATAGCTGCGCCTATACCAACAGCCTCGCGTGGCGCACTCCGCAAACTCCAATGCCACCCGAGGTAAATCCTCGTGCAGCCTTCGAGCGCTTGTTTGGGACTGCTGAAGATCTCAATCTTGATCCGCAAACCAGGGCACGACGACTAAAGTATCGCAAGAGCATACTGGACTTAGTGAGAGCGGATACGCAAAATCTGGTTAAGACTCTTGGTCCCGCGGATCGGCGCAAGCTCGACGAATATCTTTTCTCTGTCCGGCAGGTTGAGCAACGAATTGAGAGCGCCGAAAAGGACCCGCGTGCACTTACACCCGGAATCGATAAACCAACCGGCATTCCGTTCGAATTCCCTCAATACGTAAAACTGATGGCCGACTTACTGGTCCTGGCGTTCCAGTCGGATCTCACTCGCGTGGCGACACTCATGCTCGGTAGGGAGGGAAGCAATCGAGTTTATCCAGAGATTGGTATCAGCGATCCACATCATCCACTGACCCATCATCGCAACAATCCGGAATGGATCGAGAAGGTCGTTCGCATCAACACACTGCACACGGAATTGTTTGCTTATCTCCTGGATCGGTTTAAGTCGACAAGTGAGAGCGACGGTACTTTATTGGACCACGCGATGGTGGTCTACGGTAGTGGAATAGCCGATGGCAATAAACATACTCATGAAGCATTACCGATCTTACTGGCAGGCCGCGGCGCGGGCAGCTTGAAACCTGGAAGGCATGTGATTGCTCCGTCGGGTACCCCCGTTACGAACCTCTACCTCTCACTTCTGGATCGCATGGGCGTTCGGCAGGAAAAGCTGGGTGACAGTACCGGCCAACTGGATCTGCTCTGATTCGCACAGGTAAGGAGGCGCAATGAGAGCAACGGTAATGTACTTACTCAGTATCGTGTTTGTCGCAGCGGCCGCCATAGCTCTTGCCCGCGTTCCATCGCCGCCAATCGCGGCGGGACAACCGGAACAAGGCGCAAACCGCGCTGGCCAGTTGACCACCACACCAGGTCCAGACCCGGATTCTCAATACCGTCTGGGTCCCGACTCGTTGCCGCAGGAAGGCGTCCCCAAGGGGGAGATCCGTGGTCCATACACGCTACCAAGCAATGCTTATCCCGGAACTCAGCACACATATTGGGTTTACGTGCCGGCGCAATACGATCCGGCGGTTCCGGCTGCCTTGATGGTTTTTCAGGACGGCCATGCATTCAAAGATGAGAACGGAGATGTACGCGCACAAAACGTGATGGACAATCTGATCTACCGGCGCGAGATTCCGGTAATGCTCGGCGTGTTCATCAATCCGGGCCGCAGGCCGGAGCAGCCCGAGCCCAACTCGAAGGAGTGGGGCGACAGGACCACAAATCGGCCCACCGAATACAACACCCTCGACGACAAGTACGCTCGGGTGATTACCGAAGAGTTAATGCCGGTGCTCAACAAGGAGTACAACATTTCAAAGGATCCGGAGCAGCGCGGAATTGGTGGTTCGAGTTCAGGAGCTATTGCCGCCTTTACTGTCGCCTGGGAGCGGCCCGACCAATTCCGGAAGGTGCTGAGTAATGTGGGCAGTTTCACGAATATTCGGGGTGGCCACGTATACGCGGAACGTGTGTTGGCGAGCGAGAAAAAGCCGATTCGAATCTTCCTGTGCGGTGGCCGAAACGATAATCGAGGGATCCGCAACGGCGTCTATGACGAGAAGTGGGATTGGTTTTTACAAAATGTACGACTGATGAAGGCTCTCACACAAAAGGGTTACGACGTGAACTACTCCTGGGGAATAAACAAGCACGGTCAGAAGTTTGGCGGCGCGATCATGCCGGAGATGATGCGCTGGTTGTGGCGCGATGGGCCAGTATCCACCGACCCGAACGACATGACAGAGCGATCATTTCGCCAACCGGTGGTGAGAAAATGATAGAAGGCCCAAGCACTATTTCAGCAATACGCGATGCGGCCTCGCGCTCGGCTTTCTGTACGGCTGTGATGTACTTATGATTTTTGCGACTGCGACTCATGAGTCCTCGTCGATGGGAGTTACAAAATCGAAGGCTGGTTTTGTTGGTTTATTGGTGGGCGCGTGCGGATTTGAACCGCTGCCCCCTACCGTGGCGATTCTTCGCGTGGTCTAACCTGACGTCATACAGAGTAACCTAAAGCGCCGCGGTCCTGCGGCGCTCAAAAAAGTCCGAAATATTTTCAGTCGGTTCCTCATAGTCAATAGAGATTTCCTCTGGAGAATAACTATGGCGACCAAAAAGTCTGCTAAAAAAACTAAAGCACCGTCCGCGAAAAGACCCGCAAAAATTGCCAAACCATTTTGCAGTATCCCGCCCAGACCCAAACCTCAACTATCCGAAGCAATTGCGTCGGATGTGCTTCGTGCAGCAGCAATACTGTCGACGCGCGGGAAATGGGCCAACAAAACGGTTTTGCACTATTGCTTCTTTACGGGAAATTCACGCTACAAAGTCCCGAACGTGCAGGCCAACGCGATTCGTCAGGCCTTTGCCACTTGGAAGGCGGTCGGTATCGGCCTTGAATTCCAGGAGGTGAACCAGTTGAGTGAAGCCGAGGTCCGGATCGGGTATTCGACAGCCGATGGTATTTCCGCATCCGCGGTCGGCCGCGATGTCCTGGATATTCCGCTGAACGAGCCAACGACCGTTTACGGATGGGACTTGACTACACATTATGGTCGAGGCACCGCTCTCCATGAACTGGGACACGTGCTGGGTATGGAGCACGAGCACCAGAACCCTTTCGCAGGGATCAAATGGCACGAAGAGGCCGTATATCAATCGCTCGGCGGTCCTCCGAACAACTGGTCGCGCGAGACCACCTTTCACAACATTCTCGCGAAACTAAGCAGTCAGCAGGTCCAGGGCTCCTCATGGGATCCCGATTCCATTATGGAGTATGAATTTGACTCTGGTTTGATCGACGAACCAGAGCAGTACGATGTAAACGGGCTTATCCCGCCGGCCACCTTGTCGGCTGACGATAAGACCTGGGCGGCGAAGTGGTATCCGCCTTCCGTCTCACAGCCGGGGACAATCCAGGCGTTTCAAACAGTCGCCGTGGAGCTGGCCGCAGGACAGCAGGTCGATTTTGTGTTTCAGCCCTCTGCGACGCGGAGATACACCATCGCTACAAAGGGCGCTTCCGATACGCTGCTTGCGCTATTTGAGGAGATTGACGGCGAACCGCGATACGTAACGGCAGATGACGACAGTGGCGAAGACCGCAACGCGAGCATCAATCACAAGTTCTTCGCAGGGCGGAAGTATCACGTTAGGGTTCGCCTCTACTACCCCGGACAGACCGGCATAACTTCCGTGACTGTTACTTAGTGAATAGTCTGCGTCTGTTGTAAAGAGGGTTCGCGTGTCACTAACCCATCCGGGTTGTGTGAGTAGGCGCGTGCGGATGAATCGGCGTATGAATTCTTCGTCTGGTCTAGGTCTGCCAAGGCCGAGCAGCGTTAGGTGGTCAAAACGATCACATAAGGATCTTGACATCATTGTTGCAGATCGCCGCCTTAACCACGGTTGCAAAAGGTTCTCCGCGCTCGAGGGTTCGGGATTAAGGAAGGTGGTACTGGTTTATCAACTCGTCGATCGGGCGTAAATAATTTGTCACGATTGTTTTGTGAAACTTTGACTTTTTCTTGTGGTCAGAGTAAGGTGCTGGGTCTTCTCAAAGAGTTGGCTGCTCCCACAAGCCTTCTGCGGTTTCCGTGGCCTCAGCCTCCGTTTCATAGCTCGCCGCGATATGCGGCCTCACTTAGTCGATCCCAGGCTGGGAACCGGAGAAAAAATGAAATTCTGCATGTTATGCGTTTCCCTCGCGCTATTGTTGGCGTGCGCACTATGCGTGTGGCCGGAACCCACCTCCTCTGCAAAGGGGAAACCGAGTCCGAGCCCTACGCCAACAGCGAGTCCGACACCAACCCCGACACCCTCACCGACGCCGACGCAGTCACCAACGCCGACGCCGGCGCCAACGCCGAAGGGTAGGCCAAAGCCGTCCCCGTCTCCTTCGCCGACTCCAACGCCAAT
>JAICGZ010000374.1 GCA_025922875.1 Pyrinomonadaceae bacterium | reverse complement strand
TATCGTGGTAGGGGTGGCCCTCCGTGGCCACCCCTCGCATTGATATTTCCTTTGGATACGGGGGGGCCACGGAGGGCCACCCCTACAACGATCCAAGTTCCACGACCAAACCATGTATTTGTTCTATAGCCTCCTGCTATCGCTCGGTTTGCTCGTTCTGATCCCTCACTTTCTCTTTCAAGCACTGGCTCACGGCAAATACGTCGCCGGTCTGCGCCAGCGCCTTGGTTCGGTTCCGGCAATCGCAGGGAAGCCGGTCATCTGGCTTCACTGTGTTTCGGTAGGTGAAACTCAAGCCGCGCGCCCCCTGGCGCAACGTCTCAAACAGGAGTTTCCTCATCACGCCCTGGTTGTCTCGACGATCACGCTGACGGGACAAAAACTCGCGCGCGACGTTTTTCGCAACGTTGCGGAAAGCATTTTTTACTTTCCGTTTGACTGGCGATGGTCCGCTCGTCGCACGTTGAAGAAGATTAATCCCACGGCTGTGCTCATCATGGAGACTGAGCTCTGGCCAAACTTTCTCCGCGAATGCAAAGCGAGAGAGATTCCCGTCGCTCTCGTTAATGGACGAATCTCGCGGCAGTCGTATCGCAGGTACACGCTGATAAAGTTCTTTCTTCGACGCGTGCTATCGTGTCTGAGCATTGCCGTCATGCAATCAGAGACCGACGCTCAGAGATTGCAGTCGCTCGGCATGTCCGAGGAAAAGCTCTTTACCGCGGGCAATCTCAAGTTCGACGCCGAGATCGGGAGTGAATTGACTGATAAGACGAATGAGATCCGAGAGAGGTTTCGGCTGGAATCCGGCGTGCCGCTGATCCTCGCCGCCAGCACACATGCTCCGGAAGAAGAGATCATTCTCGAAAGTCTCAAACAGCTTAGAACAAAAGAACCGGTACGACTGATGCTTGCGCCACGACATCCGGAGCGTTTCAACGAAGTCGCATCACTGATCCAGTCTTCGGGTTTGAGTTGGGCGAGACGAACGAATCCTCGTGATCCAAACGATCCGAACGCTACGATCATTCTCCTGGACACAATCGGTGAGTTACCGGCAACCTACTCGCTCGCAACCGTCGTGTTTGTCGGCGGCAGTATTGTTGATAAGGGTGGGCACAACGTGCTCGAACCCGCTGCCGCTGGAGCGGCAGTCGTGACGGGCGCACACACTCATAACTTTCACGCCATTGTGGATCTAATGCATGAAGCCGGCGCGATCATTCAACTACCTCCAGTGGAAGGTGCAAATGCCAGCGACGAACTTACTCGCGTTTTGGGTAAACTTCTCAGCGATGCTGACGCGCGAGCGAAACTGGGCCGCCGTGCAAAAGAACTAATCACGAACAATCAGGGCGCTGCGATCAGAACAATGAAACTCATCGCACCGCTGCTCTCCCCAACGCAACGCGAAAGTTCTCGTTCAGATTCCATTTTGACCGCCAACGCTCACACTTCATGAAGTCTATCGTTCTTCCCCCATTGAGTATCCTCTACGGCGCAGTCACGCGCACTCGTCTTTCGTTGTATCGCCGGGGAACATTTCACACTACCAAACTCGATCGACCCGTAATCAGCGTCGGAAACATCACCACTGGTGGAACAGGGAAAACTCCGCTCGTCGAGTGGGTGGCGAGAACCATCGCCGCGCAAGGTAAAAAAGTCTGCATACTGACGCGTGGCTATGGCCGCAAGGATCCGCATCTTCAGGTGATTGTGTCGGACGGATATGACGTGCTTGCGTTGCCGAATGAAGCGGGCGACGAGCCGTACTTGTTGGCAACCAGGCTCGTGGGCCTTTCAGCGGTGATTAGCAGCGCGGATCGAATAGCGGCAGGACACGAAGCGATAAAAGATTTCGGCACCGACTGTTTTGTTTTGGACGACGGCTTCCAGCATCTGCGACTCGCTCGCGATTTGAACATCGTCACGATCGATGCGACTAACCCGTGGGGCGGCGGCCGGCTGCTTCCCTTCGGACGGCTTCGAGAAAGTCCCGAGAGTCTCGGCAGGGCTGATTGCGTAGTGATCACGAGGTGCGATCAGGCGGGTGAACTCGACGATCTTCGTTCCGAAATTCAAAAGTTAACCGGCGGGCGTCCGATCTTTCATTCACAGATGCGCACCGCGCGCGTATCTCCGTTGAAGAATGGCTCTGACACTTTGTCGCCGCCGGCGCGCGTGGCGGCTTTCTGTGCTGTTGGTAATCCACACTCTTTCTTCGAGCACGTGCGGCGCGATGGGTTTGAGCTTGCGCTGCAAAAGTACTACCCGGACCATCACGTCTATTCACAGGACGAGATCGATTCGCTGGAGCGCGCGGCGAAAGAAGTAGGCGCGGAAGCGATGGTAACGACGGCGAAGGACGCGGTTAAGCTGCGAACGCTGTCGTTCTCACTTCCGTGTTACGTGTTGGAGATCGAGATGGAAATCGACAAGGGTGAAGGGCTTGCGGATTTGGTTCGCGCAAAGGCGCAAGGCTAAGACGCAACGGCGCAAAGAAGAATTTGAGATTACTTTGCGCCTTTGCGTCTTAGCTTTGCGCCTTTGCGGGAAAAAACCTCACGGCGTGGCGGTTGGTGAGGGCTTCTCCGCAGGTGGCTTTGTTGCTGACGGCGATGGCGCGGGTGGAGCAGTATCCGGGACTATGCTGCGCGTTGGCTCCGGCAATGCAGGCGCCCTATTGCTGTTGCTGTTCGTGTTCGCATTCTCGTTCGCATTAACAACCGGACTGAAATCCTCGATCGGCTCCGGCGAAACCTCCGCATTCGCATTTGGACTTGCATTCACGTTCGCCGGCGGCTTAACTGCCCCTCCAGCCGGCAACCCCTCTTCGGCTTTTCCCGTCGGTGGTTGTGTTGGTTGCACCGGTTGACTGTTCGGATCCGCCGCCAGCGCTGGCACTTGCTCGTTCGCATTCGGAATGCTCGCCGGCGAGTTTCGTGTGAACGTGTAGAACGCCGCAAAGACCACGAGCAACGCGACCGCCGCGGGAATCAGCACCTTCAACGGATTGAAACTTGACGCAATCGGAGCTGGCGGAACAGTCTGCACCGGAACAGTAACTGGTGCACGCCTCAGACTCGCAACCGGCTCATCTCGCGTTCTCACAACCGTCACTTCATCCGGCTCGTCACTCCTCGCCGGTGGCGCCGACGCGTTTGTTACGGCTGCCGCTGGAGGCACGCCGAATATCGTCATACCTGACGCGATTGTCAGATCCTCAATCAGATCCGCGACACATTGGTATCGATCGCCGGGAACCTTGGCCATCGCGCGCGCAACGACGCGCGCAACCGGCGCAGGTACATCCTCTCTCTCCTCCAACACGGAAGGCACCGGATCCTGCAGATGCTTCATCATCACTATCGTCGGCGATTCGCCCGAGAACGGCACATGTCCGACGAGCATCTCGTAGAGAATCACACCCAGCGAATAGATATCTGATCTCGCATCGATCTTGGCATTTTGTGCGCACTGCTCGGGCGACATGTATTGCGGCGTGCCGATGACGAGGTTCGGCGCGGTCAATCCGGTGTCGGTGCTTCCATCAAGCTCGTTGATCTTCGCGATGCCGAAGTCCAACACCTTGGCATGGTCGCCGGTCATCGTGTCGATGAGCATGATGTTGTCGCTTTTGAGATCGCGATGCACGACACCCTGGGCATGCGCGGCGTTGAGCGCATCACCGATCTGGCGGGTAATGTCGACTATTCTGGTTAGCGGCAGCGGACCGCCATCGCGTATGACCTGCTTGAGTGTCTTCCCCCTTAAAAACTCCATCACGAGAAAGACGTTTCCGTTTTCGTCCTCGCCGAAGTCAGTAACACTCAGAGCATTTGGATGTGAGATACGCGAGGCAGCGCGCGCCTCGCGCGAGAAGCGCGCCACGATCTTTTCATCGGCAGCAAGGGCCGGCCGAAGCACTTTGATCGCAACAGTCTTATCCATCAGCACGTGCGTGCCGCGGTAGACAGTGCCCATTCCTCCTTCGTTGAGACGCTCGTCGATGCGGTATTTTCCGGCGAGAGTGGCGCCGACGAGTGAGTCGGGATCTTTCTCGAGCGCAACCCCGTCGGTAGGACACAGAGTTGTTTGATCAGAATATTCAACTCCGCATTTGGGACACTTTTTCATCGAACGTGAGACTATCACAGTCTAAAGCAAATTTCCCGCAAAGGCGCAAAGAGGCAAAGTTGTGATTCGGTTCTTTCCATCTTTGCTTCTCGTCTTTACGCCTTTGCGGGAAAAAAATACGGGCGAGAGAATCCTCTCCCACCCGTAATTAAAGTTTTAATCCTTTGTTGATTCTAGCTCGGCTTAACAACCGCGAAGACCACCAGCAACGCAAACAACACCAGCGACTCGATCAGCGCCAAACCAAGAATCATCATCGTCTGAATACGTCCAGCCGCACCCGGATTTCGAGCGGCGCCTTCACACGCTGCCGCGCCGATACGTGATTGGCCTAACGCACCGCCAAACACCGCGATCGCAAAACCGATACCCGCTGCCAACGCGCGATACTTACTCACTGAACTCGCATTGTCGCCGGCGCCTGCGACTTCCTGCGCAAACACAGTCATGCCGCTCATCAAAATTCCGACCACGGCGAACAGCAACATTCTAAATCTGCTCATGCGTCCTCCTTCAAACTACAATCCAATTGCATACGTTGAGCAGACCGCGACGATATTATTTCGCCTGAATCCGGTATCCACCGCCCCTCTTACAACGGCGCTCCTGCGAGACAGACATGACCTTGCTATGAACTGTCCGGTGTTGCTCTGACGATTCGTCCGCGAATGCAATCTCGAATGCGAGGCAACGTTTGCGGCCGCATTGACCGCACCGCTCACCACGCGCTACGGGATAAAGCCATTAAGTAAGAACTGGAGCTATAAACTCATCTTCCTGATTGAATTCCTCTCCGTGCGCGCCATGCGCATCGTGCGGCGCGTGCGACACCTCACTCAAATAGAGTTGAGAGAGCAATATGAAAACAAACGTCTGAACCAGGGCCACGAACACACTCAAACCCATCAGCGGTAGCGGTACAAGCCACTGTGTATACGGCGGAGCAAGATTCGCCACTGTCTCCAGCACCTTCTCGTCGGCAAACAAGTTTCCGAAAAGACGAATGCCGAGTGAAAACGGTCGAATAAAGTTACTGATCAATTCGATCGGAAAGATCAGCGGCGCAATCCACCAGATGGGACCAGCGAAGTGTTTTAAATGCCGGAACAAACCGTTCTCTTTAATGCCGATGAAGTTGTAGTAAAGAAATGAACTCAAGCCGAGTGCGAAGGTGACACTCGTCGCCGCCGTGGGACTCATGAACAACGGGAACAGTCCCATCAAGTTCGATACGAGGATCAAAACGGCGAACGTCATTACGACGGGAAAGTACTTCAGACCATGTGGGCCAATGATGTCTTCGATCATGCTCCGCACAGCGAGCACGCTGACCTCGAGTGTCTGTTGACCGCCGCCGGGTTCGCTTTCGGAAAGCTTTCCTTTCAAGATCCAGATGATGGCTACGCTGAGAATGCACGCGATGAAAAACATCACCGTGTACCAGGGGATTGCATTCTCGGCGGTGTATGGTCCAAACGCTGCTTCGGGTGTCGTCCCGAACGCACCGAGGACCTTGTCCCAAATTGGTTTGGTGTACTTCAGTTCAAATTCAAGCGCAGCTTCGCCGAAGTAGTGATTAACCAACTGAACGATGATCGGCGAGTGATGTGTCGCCTCTTCTGCATGCTCGGCCGCTTCGGTGGCTCCGTGGGCCGCTTCCTGAAACCAGAACATCAACTAGCTTCCTCTCGCTGAGTAATTGCGAAATAAAACTCTCGTAAAGCTTCGACAAACAGTGCTACGACAAAACTCGACAGGCCGATAAAAACCGCCGGCAGCGATATCAGATTCAACGCGTTGGCCGCGAAGACGACCGCTGCGATCACAACGTAGCGGAGCACGAATTGTGC
>JAICGZ010000373.1 GCA_025922875.1 Pyrinomonadaceae bacterium | reverse complement strand
CGCGGTCGGTCTTTACAGTGTGATGGCTTACATCGTTTCGCAACGAACGCGTGAGGTTGGCATTCGCATGGCGCTCGGTGCGAACCGCACCGACGTGATGAAGATGATTACGCGACAGGGCATGCGTCTGGCGGCAGTCGGTGTCGGGATCGGCTTGTTGCTTGCGCTCGCGCTGGCGCAGGTTTTGTCGTCGCTATTGATTGGTGTCAGTGGTTACGACGTGACGATATTCATTCTCGTGCCGGCGTTGCTGGTGGCGGTGGCGCTGGTGGCGTGTTATCTGCCCGCGCGACGCGCGACGAAAGTCGATCCGCTGGTCGCGCTGAGATACGAGTAACGTCACTGAGCTGTCACTTGGATACGGTACTGACGTATCCAAGATGAAACTATATTATGGACTCACTAATCAAAGACATCCGTTATGCAATCAGAAGTTTGATCAAGCGGCCGGGATTCGTGGCGATTGCGGTGATCACGCTGGCGCTCGGTATCGGCGCTAACACGGCGATCTTCAGCCTCGTGAACACGGTGCTGCTGCGTTCCTTGCCCGTCGGAGATCCGGGCGAGATTGTTTCGATCGCGGTGCGAGGCAAAGACGATTCGATGTCGGCCTTCTCGTATCCCAACTACAAGGACTTTCGCGATCGCAATGATGTCCTATCAGGATTGCTCGTCTATCGTTTCGTGCCGTTGAGTTTGAGTCGCGACGGCGCCAACGAACGAATCTGGGGCTATGAAGTTTCCGGAAATTACTTTGACGTTCTGCACGTTGAGGCAATGCACGGCCGCACTTTTTTTCCCGAGGAAGACGAGACGAAGCTCTCGCATCCGGTGGTCGTAGTCAGCTTCGACGCGTGGCAGCGGCGCTTTGGCAGTGATCCACAGCTCGTCGGCAAAGACATCCTCCTTAACAATCATCAGTTTCGCGTGATCGGCGTCGCGCCCGAAGGTTTTAAAGGGACGGAGTTTGTTTACTCGCCGGAAATCTGGTTGACGGCTTCGATGATGGAATGGGCCGAGCCCGGCGCTACCTGGCTTGACGATCGCGGCTCCAGAAACTTCTTCGGTGTCGGGCGTCTCAAAGAGGGCGTCAGTGCACGACAGGCAGAAGCCTCACTCAACCTGCTCGCCCAGCAACTCGGCAAAGAATATCCGGATACCAACGAAGGACAATCGATCAGAGTTGAACCTCCGGGATTTATTCTTCCGGACCTGCGTGGAGCAGTTGTCAGCTTCACCTGGGTCATGATGGCGGCGGTTGGTCTTGTGCTGCTGGTAACGTGCACTAATCTCGCCGGTCTCATGCTTGCGCGCGCAACCGATCGGCGCCGCGAGATCGCGATTCGCATAGCGATGGGCGCGAATCGCCTGCGGCTGATCCGGCAACTGCTGACGGAAAGCATTCTGCTTTCTTTCGTAGGTGGCGCTGCCGGCGTGTTGCTCGCTCTCTGGATCTTGAAAGTGTTGCTGGCGCTCAAGCCGCCCATCGATTTTCCACTCGCGCTCGATATCGAAGTCGATTGGAGAGTGCTGCTGTTTTCTCTGGCGATATCGCTTGCAGCGGGCGCGATCTTCGGACTAGCCCCCGCATTACAAGCGACTCGTCCCAACCTCACGCAGTCGTTGAAAGAGACGGCGGCTCAAGGCGGCGCCGCGAGAACGCGTTTGCGAAGTGTTCTGGTCGTCGCACAGATCGCGATCTCGCTCGTCGTTCTCATCGCCGCAGGACTCGTAGTTCGAACACTTCAGCAACTGCAAACGATGAACCCGGGCTTTGATCCACAAAACGGGTTGACGATGTCTTTCGATCTGGGTTTACAGGGATACGACGACGCGCGTGGGCAACAGTTCTATAAACAGCTCACGGAGCGTGTGCAGTCGATGCCCGGAGTCGAATCAGCAACAGTCTCGAATTACATACCGCTGAGTCTCAACTTCAACAGTAACAACATTTTTATTGAAGGAAAGCCTGCCGAACGGGGAGAAAACGCTCCGCTCGCGATGGTGGCCAGCGTTGGTTCAGGTTATTTCAAAACAATGACCACTCCAATCCTGCATGGGCGTGAATTCAACGAGCAGGACCAGGAGAAATCGGAAGCTGTAGCGATCGTCAACGAAACGTTCGTGCGGCGTTTGCTGCCCGAACTGCAAAACCATGCGGAAGCAATCGGTAAGCGTTTCAGCTTTGGGGGGCCGGATGGACCACTTCGCCGCATCGTGGGCGTGGCGAAAGATGGCAAGTACTTCAACATTGCTGAAGATCCGCGCTCCTTTGTCTGGAGACCGATGAGCCAATCCTACTCATCGAGCGGCCTTTTGATAGTGCGCACGAAGGGCAATCCTGATGCGCTCATCGCGCCTGTGCGCGCTCAGGTGAAATCACTCGATGCAAACCTGCCGCTCTTCGACGTCAAAACGTTGACTGAACACATGAAGCTGGCGTTGTTTCCGGCGAAGGTCGCCGCCACTGTGCTCGGTGTTTTTGGTCTGGTGGCGTTGATGCTTTCCGCGATCGGAGTTTACGGGATCACGTCGTATGCAGTGGCGCAGCGCACGCACGAGATTGGAGTTCGCCTGGCGCTGGGAGCGCAGTTGGGCGACGTGCTGCGGCTGGTGCTTGGTCATGGATTGAAGCTGACGATCATCGGCGCGGCGATTGGACTGTTTGGCGCGTACGTCGCGACACGCGCGATCACGAGTGTGCTTTATGGAGTGAGTGCGACCGATCCGTTGACGTTCGCAGGCGTGTCGTTATTGCTAATTGCCGTCGCACTGATCGCGTCTTACATACCGGCGCGTCGCGCCACGAAGGTTGAGCCGTTAGTGGCGTTGAGGTCGGAGTGAGGTTAATAGGTCCTCTATAGGTCCTATAGGACCTATAGAGACATAGGAGTTAGAGAATCATGGAAAACTTAATCAAAGACCTTCGCTACGGCATTCGCAGTTTTCTCAAGCGACCCGGTTTCTTAGTGATTGCCGTCTCAACGCTCGCGCTCGGTATCGGGGCGACGACCGCGATGTTTACTGTCGTCAATTCTATGTTGTTGCGACCGCTGCAATTCCCGGAGCCGGAACGGATCGTTCTGCTTGAAGGTATCAATCCGCGGCAGGGAATTACGCGGAGCAACATGTCACTGCCTGACATCGACGACTGGCAGAAGCAAAATCAGTCATTCGAACAGATCGCCGCGTTTACCTCGAGTGCTCTCTCTCTGACGCTTGGTGATGAAACGGAACGTGTTCGTGCAACGGCTGTGACGCCTGACTTCTTTCCACTCTTCCGCACTAATCCGATCCATGGCCGGCTGCTTCAGCCAGACGACTTTAGGCCAGCCAGCGAGCCTGCAGTGATTAGTTATGCACTCTGGCAACGAAAGTTTGGCGGTTCACTTGACGCGCTGAACCGCAAGGTGAATCTTGGCGGCGATACCATAATCGTTGGGATCATGCCTCCCGGTTTCACTTATCCCGACGACACAGAGGTATGGTGGGCGTATGCAGTCAATCCGGCAGAAGAACGACGCGATAATCGTTACCTGCAGGTTGTCACGCGCTTGAAACCAAACGTTTCAATGGCCCAGGCACAAGCGGAAATGGATACGATTACTCAACGCCTGGCCCAGAACTATATTGAAACGAATTCCGGCTGGAGCGTTCGACTCATCGAGCTCCGCGAGCGGCTGGTTGGAGAGTTGCGAACCTCGCTTTTGATTTTGTTGGGTGCAGTGGCTTTCGTGCTGTTGATTGCATGCGCGAACGTTGCGAACCTGCTGCTTGCCCGTGCAGCATCGCGGCAAAAGGAAATTGCAGTGCGCACGGCACTCGGCGCCAGTCGTATGCGCGTCATCCGGCAACTGTTAACTGAGAGTGTTTCTCTTTCCCTGGTAAGTGGTCTGCTGGGACTCGGATTGAGTCTTTGGTTGATCAAGCTGCTGATCGCGATCATCCCGCCGAATACTCCACGCCTCGACGAGATCGCCATCAACTGGCAAGTGTTTGGCTTCACCTTAAGCGTAACGGTCCTGGCCGGACTCATGTTCGGACTCTTTCCCGCCCTCCAAACTTCGCGGCCGAATGTCAACGAGACACTCAAGGACAGCGGGCAACGTGGTTCAGAGACTGGCGGGCGCAATCGAGTTGGCGGTCTGCTGATCGTTTCTGAGATCGCGCTCTCCTTCATCTTGCTTGCAGGCGCAGGACTACTGATCAAGAGTTTTCTGCACCTGAGAGAGATCGATCCCGGATTCAATCCGGACAACGTCCTGACGATGCGTTTGGGTGCGCCATGGACGAATTACGAGAAGAATGAACGGCGCCTGCAACTTTACGAACAGTTAATCGACCAGGTGAAAGCGATTCCGGGTGTGCAATCAGCCGGAGCGACGCTCAGCCTTCCGCTTGGCGGCGACACGTTCAACGTTGGGCGCAGCCTCATTCTCGAGGGCCGCCCGATGACACCGAATGAGTCGTCGAATTCAATGTACTATGCAGTCACACCTGATTACTTCCAAACAGTTCAGATTCCTTTGAAAACCGGGCGAACTTTCACGGATCAGGACAACTCACAAAACACGAAGGTCGTGATCGTGAATGAAACGCTGGCGCGACGGTTGTGGCCCGGTGAGAGTCCGATTGGCCGCCGCTTCACCATCTGGCGCGACGAAAAGTTTGCGCGTGAAGTTGTCGGCGTAGTTGGCGACACGAAGAGAGCGCTCGATAAAGAAGCTGAGAGCCAGATGTATGTGCCTTACGCACAGGATGCGGGGTGGGGCAGCCTCTCGCTGGTTGTGCGCACTACGGGCGAGCCCACCGCGTTCGCGGAGGCGGTGCGTCAAGCGATTCGCAGTGTCGAGAAGGGAGTGCTGATTTACAACCTGAGGACGCTGAATGATGTCGTCTCGACCTCGGCGGCGCCGCGGCGCATACCGATGTTACTGCTGAGTGCTTTTGCCGGAGTGGCAATGCTGCTCGCGATGCTTGGTATCTACGGCGTCACTTCTTACTACGTAACGCAGCGGACTCACGAGATCGGCGTGCGCATGGCGCTGGGGGCTCAGGTTCCGGACGTGCTCAAGCTGGTGCTGAAGCGTGCGATGTTGCTGGCTGCGATCGGCATTGGAATCGGCATCGCGGGGGCTGTTGCGGTGACGCGCTACATGACGTCGATGTTGTTTGGCGTGAAGCCGATCGATGTGGTCACGTTTCTTGGGGTCGCGTTAATTCTGGTCGCAGTTGTTTTTATCGCGTGTCTGGTTCCCGCGCGAAAAGCCACAAGGATCGACCCATTGGAAGCATTACGGTAACCACAGATTACACAGATCTGATCCGGATTTTATCGGATTTTTTATCCGTGTAATCCGTGGCTACATTTGCGCTTCCCGCGGTGTTACTCAAGAAGGAACTCGAGAACCATTATGGACACGTTATTAAAAGATATTCGCTATGGGATTCGTGGCCTTTTAAAAAGGCCGGGGTTTACGGTTATTGCTCTCATTACTCTCGCGCTTGGCATTGGTGCAAACACCGCGATCTTCAGTGTGGTCAACGCTGTGCTGCTCAGGCCGTTGCCTTTTCAAGATCCGGAGCAGTTAGTGATCGTTTGGGAAGACGCGGCCTTCGCCGGTTTCCCGCGAAACACGCCTGCACCGGCAAATTACGTCGACTGGAAAAATCAAAACCAGTCGTTCTCAGACATGGCCGCGACCGCGGAGGAGAGTTTCAACCTCACCGGCGACGGCGAGCCTGAACGCGTTACAGCATTTGCAGTGACAGCCAACTTCTTTCCACTCTTTGGTGTGCAGCCACTGCTCGGTCGCAGCTTTCTGCCTGAAGAAGATCGACCCGGATCGAACAAGGTTGTCGTGCTGAGTTACAGTCTTTGGCAATCTCGCTACGGCGGCGACACCCGCATCCTCAATCGCGACATTCAGCTAAACGGAGAGAAGCATTCGGTCGTCGGCGTGATGCCCGCCAATTTTCAATTTCTCGAAAGCGAAGTTCGTTTGTGGGTTCCTTTG
>JAICGZ010000372.1 GCA_025922875.1 Pyrinomonadaceae bacterium | reverse complement strand
TGGAATCTTTGATGCGCTCGATGTTGCGGGCGACTTCGCACATGGAACGGCTGCTGAAGACCATGCCCGGCAGCGAACTCGACGTCGGCATCGTAACCGGACGACTAGCGTTCTCGACGATACTGCCCGTCGACTTATGCGAGTGGGCCAGATGGGCCACGTCGCTGAGCGCGTTCAGCTCCTTCGCCTGGCTTGCGGTCAACGGTCTGACACAACGGCCGTACAGCGCGGCGCCTTCGCGGGTGTTGGACGGCAACGCCAGCAACAGGCAGATGGCTTGATCGCCTTCCCGTGCCGGCTGCGGGCGTCCCTGGCTCGTGAAGATCTCGGTTACGACCCTTTCCGCAGTCGCAATCTCTTCTTCCTGCAGACCTTCGGCCCACCGCAAACTCGGCTTGCCTTCCGTTGCAGTGGCCCAGATCGACAAACCGTAGGTCGGCGCAGTGGCCTCGACCATCAGGCTCATCTTGATCATGACCTCGTAAAGCAGGTCAGGACCACCATTGGCGGCCTCGCACACGGCGCGGACCATGGAGCTTATTGGTAATCGGATTGAACTCGAGTCGGATGTTGGAACGTCCGGCGTCAGGCCCGAAGGATCAGACATCGACACCCCTTCCTTGTTGCTCGTGAACTCTGGGACTGTTTCTATGAGGGTGACCGCGAACTAGCGGGGCAAATCCGTGTGGGTATTGGCTTATTCCACACGATGATGAGTCTAGTAGCCGCCGCTTCGGCGTGTCAACAACTTTAAATTCACACGGATTTTCGTTCGCCAACCGTACGCCAAATTGGAATGCTTAAGCGCTCTTAGTTCATGTAAATGTTGAACTTACACAGTTAAAGCGTTGATGAGAAATGTCTTGGAAATATCTTTACACTCTTAAGCACGGGTGCTACATTCCGCCGTATTGCTGCTAAGTCGTTGAGCAGCAACAAATTGACAACACCACAAACTACATTTAGTTGGGGCAGTGACGCCCAACTGACCAGCTATATTGTGGACAAACTCTCAAGTTGAGTTAAGCAGCCTCTTAACTCTGGGCTAGACAATTCGAACCCGACGGGATTGGTCGAATGCACAGTGGAGACTTGATCAATGAAGAGACGATTGTCCCTGGCGGTGAAGAGCCGGTTGGGTCACCCATCGATGGTCACTGTCAGGCGAAAGCTGGCTTCGCAACGAGTAGGTTTGCAGCGCAGGCAGTTACGGCGAGTTAAGTTATTGTAAACGTGGATTTTAGGACGATTCGTGCACTTTGTGCGTCCGTTGGGGCCCCGAACCCTGGTACGTATTCAGGCGAAAGGAATCGGCAAACGAACTGGGAGGTTTCATGAGCAAGGTCGCAAATACTTACTGGGTTGATGAGCGCATCCGATCGCAGCGTGTGCTGCCGCGCTCGAGTGGTTCTCTGGCTTCAATGCAACAGATCTCGATGGAGTTGATTGGGACGCGCACCGAGGTGCGACGCCGGGGAGGGATCGTTCCCTCATGGGTGGTTTTCGGCATGATTTTATTGGCCACTTTCGCCGTTTGCGTGACGGTAAACATGCGTACGCACGCGAAAGTCCAGGTGGCCGCGCAACAATTCTCCGCAATGCAAACCGATGTGGAAGCACTTCGCAGTCTGAATCAATCGTTGAAGGCTGAAGTCGAACGTCTACGTAATGATCCACGGACTATTGAGTCGGCCGCGCGAGCGAGCCTGAACATGGTCCGCAGCAATGAATACGTTGTTCCAGTTGACTAACGCGAGCCGATGAGTGCCACAAGATTGAGTTGTGAAGAACAAAGGAGATTGAGTTCTATGCCTGCCGAAACCTGCCTGCAGCTATTTCCCTGCTCGACATCCACGTAACCGGGTACCCCTTCCGTGAGGCGCGGCTGAGACTGCCATCTCAGCCGCGCTCCTTCTCTCTTTAAAATCAAACCTGAGCAACCACCAACTCACGAGCGGAGACTAGATCCCGGTCGATGTACCGGAGTTGGTAGATGCCGAAGGCTGCAACTGCGAGGGTGTAGATCTGCAGGCCTATGATCAAGGCGAAGTTTTGTGTGAACAGCGGCGCCAGGTACACGAGGAGCAGGAAGCACTTGAAAGCGAATGGCAGTGAACCTGAACGGTAACCACGATCATAAAACTCTGCCGTAAGCAGAAGACCAGTCAAAACGAGAATCGTGCTGTCGTAGATCCCCATATAGATCGTCAGGACAGGCGTCCAGGTGATGGTCAGCGCCCAGAGTAAGCGATGCGCCGATTCCTCTCTCAACCGCCACCACCTGGCGACTAGAAACGCAATCACCAACAACGCGATCACCGCAGTGATGGCCCATCGCGTGTGAGTCTGGTGAGGCATTAACAGTCGCATGAACGAGTTAAAGTCAACGTATTTCCACCCGCGCAGGCCGCCTTCCGTGTTTGCTGTCGCAGTGGTAAAGAACAGCAGGCGGTTAAGAAAGTTGAGGCAACCCTGCACGCCAACGACGGCCAGCGAGATCAAACCGAGGACGATGTTTCCCACTGCCAGTCCGATGATAGTCAACCATCGCCCAGTCACCAGAAGCATCGGCACAACGAGTAAAAGCAACGTGGGCTTGTAGGCACAAAGCGCCAACACGACACCGCTCCAGAAACGGCTGCGACTCCCCAAAGCGATCGCAACAGCGAGGGAAAAGAAGCCGAAAGCGGAAGTCTGTCCGCCTGCCAGGCATTCAACCAGGAATGGCCAAAAGGAAAGTGCAACCAGTAACGCAGTTAACCAGATCTCTCGCGGCAGACTGAGCGTCCGCCACAGTATCGCGAGTCCTGTTACATACAGCGCGACTGACATCACCAGCCAGATGAAATAGGCCCACGCATACGGCAGTCGCGAAAGTAAAAGAAACGGAAGGACGAAGAACGGCGCGTTGGCATAGAACAACTGCTCGTTCGCCGGCGCGTCCGGAAAGTTTTCTTTGTACACGCGCCGGTGCAATTCAGCGTCGTAAATACTTGCCGCACCGTAGTTGTGGTAGATCTGCCCGGCTACATAGAACGCACCGAAGTCCGCGCCGAGAAACGGCCCAAATACGGTCTTCCCACGCTTGGCCGTAGCAAACGAGACGGTAAGAATGATGACAAATATCGCCAGCACCAAAATCGCTACTTTGCGAATGTAAGCCTGATTCAGACGCCGTTCGATGAAACGTCTCACTCAGATCCTCCTCGTCAACGGCTACGCAACTTTTGCACCCCGTGTTGAAAATTACTAATATCACGACGGCAAGTAAATCCGGATTTTTAAAGAGGTAGAATGCCCGAAACAAAGGAAAGCTCCTCACCCGTCGAGGTCGAGCAGGAGCGGTGGGAAAACGAAACGCTCGACCCGGCTCTCGCGAAACGTCCCGAACGCAAAAAGAGCTTCCAGACCGTCTCCCTTAAAGAGGTGGATCGACTCTATACGCCGGTCGATGTCGAGGGTGTCGATTTTTCAGAAGACATTTCGTTTCCCGGTGAGTTTCCTTACACACGCGGCATTCACCCGACGGGTTATCGCGGCAAACTGTGGACGATGCGCCAGTTCGCTGGTTTCAGCACCCCGGAAGAGACGAACGCCCGTTTCAAGTATCTGCTCCAGGAGGGTCAAACCGGACTCTCGGTCGCTTACGACCTGCCAACCTTGATGGGATACGATGCCGACTCGCCGCTCTCCGAAGGCGAAGTTGGAAAATGCGGCGTCGCCGTTTCATCGCTGTCGGACATGGAAGTGCTGTTCGACGGCATTCCGCTCGAACAAGTCACCGTGTCGCAGACGATCAATGCGCCGGCGTCCGTGTTACTCGCGATGTATCTCGTGGTCGCGGAGAAGCAGGGGGCTAACTGGGCCAGGATCTCCGGCACGCTTCAAAACGACATTCTCAAGGAGTACATCGCACAGAAAGAATGGATCTACCCGATCAAGCCGGCGATGAAGCTGGTGGTCGACACGTTTGAGTTCTGCATGGACCACGTGCCTCGCTACAACCCGATCTCGGTGAGCGGTTATCACATCCGCGAAGCAGGCGCCACAGCGGCACAGGAACTGGCATTCACGTTGCGCGACGGCATCGAGTACGTAGCCTGGGGCGTCGACGCAGGTCTGGAGGTGGACCGCTTCGTGCCGCGCATCTCGTTCTTCTTCAACGCGCACAATGATTTCTTCGAAGAGATCGCGAAGTACCGCGCGGCCCGCCGCATCTGGGCCCGCGAGATGAAGAACCGCTTCGGCAGCTCCAACGAGCGCACGTTACAGCTTCGCTTCCACACTCAGACTGCCGGAGTTTCGTTGACGGTCCAACAGCCGCTTAACAACATCGTGCGCGTCGCGATTCAAGCACTGGCAGGCGTGCTCGGCGGCACGCAGAGTTTGCATACCGACGCTTACGACGAAGCACTCGCGCTGCCGACGGATCGTGCAGCACTGATTGCGCTCCGCACGCAGCAGATCATCGCGGAAGAGACCGGCGTCGTGAACACCGTCGATCCGCTCGGCGGTTCTTACTACCTCGAAGCGCTGACGCAGAAGATGGAAGACGAGGCGCTCGATTACTTCCGGAAGATCGATGCAATGGGCGGCATGGTCGCCGCGATCGAGCGAGGTTTTCCGCAGCGAGAGATTCAGGATTCGGCGTACCAGTATCAAAAAGCCGTCGAGCGCGGCGAGCAGGTGATCGTCGGCGTGAATAAATATGCAATCACGGACGAGCAGACTGAAGTTCCGATCCTGGTTATCGACGAGTCTGTGCGAACGCATCAGCTTGAAAGGCTCGAACAAACTCGCACGAAGCGCGACGCAGGCGCGGTCGCGAAAGCGCTCGATAATCTGAAGCTGGCGGCACAGAAAAACGAAAACACGATGCCGGCGACCATCGAAGCTGTGCGCGCGTACGCAACGCTCGGCGAGATCTGTTCCGCGCTCCGCGACGTTTACGGCATCTACGAAGAGCCGGCGTTTTAATCGCAGTCACATTATGTCAAACAGAAAGATTCGTGTTCTGGTAGCTAAACCCGGACTTGATGGTCACGATCGCGGTGCGAAAGTGATCGCCAGAGCGTTGCGCGACGCCGGCATGGAAGTTATTTACACCGGATTGCGCCAAACGCCCGAGATGATCGCGGCGGCCGCACTTCAGGAAGACGTGGACGCGGTTGGCGTGTCGATACTGAGTGGCGCACACAACACGCTTTGTCCACGCATCGTGCAGTTGCTGCGTGAGAAAGGTTTGGACGATTGTCTCGTGCTGGTCGGCGGGATCGTGCCTCAGGAAGACCTGCCGAAGCTGAAGCAACAAGGCGTGGCGGAAGTTTTTCTGCCGGGAACTAACACCGAAGACATCGTGAAGTTTCTGCGAGACAACGTGAAGCCGCGCGAGTAATTCTACTTTTTGAGAAACTTTGCAATTCCCTGCTGACAATCATCGGTCATACGCGCAATCACATTCACGTCAGCGCCAGTTTCCAGGGCTTCAAGGAATGCGAGTCCATCGACTTGATACAGCAGGCTCTTCGTTAGTGCCACTGCCGTGCTGCTGACTTCAGTGAACCGTCGCAAATACGCCGTCACGTCTTCGTCAAAGGTTTCATCGCTAAAAACCTGATTGACCAATCCGATCTCTTTCGCGTACGGCGCGGAGATTTCCTCGCCTCGCGTGATCAATTCGAAAGCGCGCTTTTCAGAAACGTTGCGCCGCAGGATCGCCAACACCATCGCCGGCACAAACCCGATCTTCACTTCCGGATATCCGAAACGGGCTGTCTCTGAAGCAAGAACGAGATCGCAAGCGGTGGCCAATCCGCACCCACCGGCGAGTGCGCGTCCTCTGACTGCGGCAATAACAGGAACACGGATTTGACGAATTTGTACGAAGAGGTCGAGCAGCGATCGCGCGTCCTCTGCGTTGTCTGCCATAGACGCCTGGGCGATCTTTTGCAGTGCGGAAAGGTCCGCGCCGGAACAAAAATCCTTGCCCGCGCCCGACATCACGATCACTCGCACACTCTCGTCAGCGGCGGCGCTCGCGAGGCCAC
>JAICGZ010000371.1 GCA_025922875.1 Pyrinomonadaceae bacterium | reverse complement strand
TTCGTTCGCGAACGACTCCGCCAGGTGGACTCTGGCCCTGCTGACTGCGATGAGCTCGCAGAGTGGAGAGTCGCGCAATGCAGGAGCGACGCGCTTTCGCGAGATGTCACCGCAACCGATCAGGCCCCATCTGAGTTTTGAGAGGTTCATTTATTCGATCGATGGGCGGCCACGGAGGGCCGCCCCTACAAGAGATGCAACTGTGGCTCCCAATTCGTCGATTTGTTGGGCGTTCAAGGGCGAAACGTAAGGAGGGATGGCGCCGGTTTGCGCGATGCTGGCCAATTCAGTTGCGTGATGCAAAGCTCGGGCTGGTCCCCAGGAATCGCGCAAGTCCTCGAGCGGCAAGAATTGCGCCCGCAGGTTTGCTGCGGCGTCGAAATCTTCGCGCACACATGCTTCAAACAACATCTGGCTCAATCGCGGCGCGATGCAGCCTGAGCCGGTCGTGAATCCGGGTAGTTTCCAATCGCGCATATGGACCACTGCCGGGCGTTCGCCAATACCGCTGATAACGTGCCCTCGATCAACGCGCGCGAGTAAGGCCTCAAGATACGGATCCTGCGATGGATCTTCTCGAACCACTGCATACTTGACCCCAACACAAACGCCGTCGTCGACCAAACGTGCAACCGCGTCGAGTCCGGCATCCATGTCAGATCCAAAGTTGGTTTCATCTTTAAGATAAACGATTAGTTTAGTGCCGCCTGCATCCGCAATCTCGCGATAGCCGCGCTCGAGTCCGCGAGCGTCGCGTGGATCATTGCAAGGTAGAACCATGGCGCAAGTGAAGCCATTTTTACGCAGGATCGCAGCCTGGTCCATCGCACGTCCGTAGGATGGACCAACACTCGGAATCACCCACAGGTCGTCCGCCAATCCACTGAGCCATTCCGCGAGCGCTTCAAACTCAGCCAGTTCGATGTGGTAGAGAAATGCATTGCCGCCATAAATGAGACGCGAGATTCCGCCACTCGAGATGTGTTTGACGATGCGCTCGTTCTCGGCGAAGTCGATCGAACGCGTTGTGTCGTTTATTCGCGCCAGTGGCGGCACCGCGAAGACGCCACGAAGATCGTAGGGTTTCATTTAGTTTCCACTACCACAACGGTCGCGATCGGATCGACTGCCTGCGACGGCAACTGCACCGTCATACCATCGTTGCCCTCGATAAACTGCAGAGACTTCTTCGGGTTCGCCAGCAAATAAGCTTTCGTCACCGTCTTACCCCAGGCCGGAACGCGGAGGTTTCCGTCCGCCGGCCAATCAAAAATGTGCAGATAAACACGCCCAGCTTTACTTGTCGCGCGCCCAAACTCGAGCTGTTTCGGAAATGGACTCGCCGTCGTTCCGTAGATCGATGCACCATTCACCTTCATCCACTTGCCGACCGCTGCGAGTCGCTCAACGCTCGGCGCGGGAATCAGACCCTCCGCAGTTGGACCAACATTCAACAAGTAGTTCCCACCCTTCGACGCAATGTCGATCAAGTTGCGAATAATCACTTCCGGCGACTTCCACTTATCGTCATAAAACTTGAATCCCCAGGTCGTGTTCATCGTCATGCAGCTTTCCCAATCCACGCCCGGCAGACCATTCGCCGGAATCTGCTGTTCGGGCGTGCCGAAGTCGCCGGCGTACTCCTGATCGGTCTTACTCATTCCCTGCATGCCCTGGCGGCCGCGACCAACTCTGTTGTTGATGATGATGTCAGGCTTCAACGATCGCACGTAGCGATAGAGTTCTTTGCCGTCGGCTTCGGTCCACCACTCCTGCCACTCACCGTCAAACCACAATACACCCGGCTCGTACGTCGTGATGAGCTCGCGCAGTTGTTCTTTCATGTACTTCAGATACTCTGCCTTACCACCGGGCTTGAGTTTTGTGGTTCTGTTGCCGGCGCTCGGATCCTTGCCGGGTGCATCGACATACGCGGCTGGATAATGCCAATCGAGAATCGAGTAATAGAAGCAAAACTTGAGTCCTTGCTTCTTCGCTTCCGCAGCCAGTTCCTTGATTGGATCTCGTCGATAAGGCGTGGCATCGTCGATGTCGTAGTTGCTGACCTTGCTGTTGTAGATGGCGAAGCCGTCGTGATGCTTCGACGTGATCACGATGTATTTCATCCCGGCCTCTTTAGCGATGCGCACCCACTCTTTCGCATCAAACTTGATCGGATTGAACTGGCCGGCAAATTTCTCGTACTCAGCGCGCGGAATGTTGGCCCACTCCATGATCCACTCGCCGATTCGCTCTGAACGTTTGCCGTTGTACTCGCCCGCCGGGACCGCGTAAAGACCCCAATGGATGAACATGCCGAAGCGCGCCTCGCGCCACCAGCGCATCCGCTGATCGCGCTGCGCTTTAGTTTCGACAAATGACTGTTGTGCGCCAACAGAAGCGCTGCAACCAAGCAGTAAGGCGAAAAGCAAAAGTACCTTCATTCGACATTGTCCTTTCGATCCAATCCACAGATTACGCAGGCCAAACAAAATAATCTGTGTAATCTGTGGATGGTTTTTCATTCGACCCACAGCACCGGTTGACGAATAAAGAGGTTTCGGACGACTTCATCCACGCTCGAATCCGCCGTCAGCGTCTTCCACAACTCAACATATTCGCGGCGGCCGAGTGCGCGCCCCGCAAACAGAAGACTGATGTGGCGCATAGGCCATGCAGCGTCGTACATCACGTCAGGCTGCAACGGCCACGTCTTCTTATCTTTGATATATGGATACATGTACTGCATTGCTCGTGCCACGCTGCGACCATCAGCCAGCGAAAAGTTCCACAGGTTGTCTTGCGGAGTTGAAAGGATCTGGCACACGGTCGCCAGCGCGTCGAGATTGAAAAGTGAATAGCCGTATGGCTTGGTGCGCCGCAGCTCCTCGGGAAATCTCCCATCGACAGCAATCTGGTTCGGCACCAGCCTGGTCTTGAAGCGCTCGCGACAGTAAGCCAACAACTCTCTATTTCTCGTGAGACTCGCAAAAGCCGCCACTTGCATCACCCAACATGTGCCGTGATTATTCTTCGCCTCACGTTCGTCGATGCCGTTCTTGCTTGTTGTCATCCACTCGACATAGTCGCTAAACCATTTCACGAGCGCACCGAGGTCAGTCATTGTTAAGGCTCGGGAGTCTTTGAGCACTTCGATCGCACGCGCGACTTCTACCAAATGGATCGTGTCGATAATGCCGATGCCGCGTCCGGTGAAGCGGCCATGAATCGCCTGCGCATATTGCAGGTTGGGATTCATCCGCGTTTGCTCATCGATGAACCAGGCGCGCAGGTGCTTCACCGCGTGGTTTGCGTAGCGTTCATCTTTCGTCAACTTCCACGCCGCCACCAGCGCCGGGACCTGCACGCTCAGTCGCATCAAATAACGGCGGTGATCGACGAAGTTATTTGGGTTCGACATGCCGTCGCGTTGAATGTAAGGCCCATCCGGATTCTGCGGGTCAGGCCACCAGTAGTCACCTTCAGAGAAGAAGTCGTGCACGCCGCCGGCACTGCGTGGCGATCGCGAAGCGGTGATCGTGAGCGGCGCCTCCTTCAAATATTGATTCGCAGACTTGAGAACGCGAGCGCGGTCAAACTTAGCTACATTGAAATCGGACTGCGCCAAACACGGAAGACAGCCACAAGAAAGCACAACAAGCACAAACCATTTAATAAAAACTTTTGTGAGTTTTGTGCTTCTCTGTGGCTTCACTTTAGTTGTGGCTCGATTTGATAACTCATCGTGTCCCAATCAACGGTGACGGTCGTGCCGTCCGCAAAGGTCGTGCGCTCTTTGCGAAAGTTGCGATCGAGAAATTCATGCTTCGTCAGTTCCAACATTCCCACCCGTTCGTGCAACGCAGACATCTCGCGCATCAACGTCATCGCCTTTTCCGAAACACCGGCTTGATTGATCGGCATTTCCGGCACGCCGCCGAATAACAGACCTTGCAGTAAAGTCTTCTCGTCGCGCGCGCCGAACGAAACTATCACTGCGTCGTGGTAAACGAGATTGTAAAGTGGCACCAGGATCGCCTTGCTTCCTCCGCCCGACGAATTAACAACGTCGACATACGGTATGGTCCAATCGGCGCCTGACTCCGTGGCAATTATTCCGAGGTGATGGCGCGACCAGTTGAGCATTGCGATCTGCCCGCGCATGGCATCGGTATGAGTGGTCGGATGTTCCGGATTGAAGTCCTGATCGGGTGGCACGTAGCCAATCACGTCGATGTAGATGCCCTGCGTCCTGATGCCACGATCAAAGAGCAACTGATAGTTCTTGAGCAGGTGGCCCAACTGAAAGCGCGCATTCAGATAAGCCTGCCGGCCGCCGTCCCAATGGCGCATCATGGGAATGTTTCCCTGCTTTGAATCACCGAAGCGCGAACCGGGAAACTGTTGCGGCGGCAGCGATGTATCCTCCTCATGAACTGCGAACTGCTCGTTGTAAGAAGGCGCGTCGAGATAGTAGTCGCGATACTGATCGTGAAAGATCACCGGATAGCGCAGTTCGCGGCAGGTGTCGATGAGTCGCTTCATGCCGTCCCAGCCACCGGCCCGTTCCGGAGGCGGCAGTGAGTCGGGGTGTTGCCGGTCGTAGCCGAGATGCGGCCAGCCGGCGACGAACACCAGCACCCGATCGAATCCTTTGGCTTTGAGTTCGCGAAGCTGTTTAGCCCGTTCATCAAAAGTGGTGAGGCTGTAATTCTTTGACGGGTCTTTCGTGTCGTAGCGATCGCTTTCCGGCTTGAGGTTGCGCAGAATGCTCACGCGCATTTGGGGAGTACCGATCAGATCAGCAACGGCTGGCGTGCGTGCGATCTTTTCTTTGAGTGAAACGAACAACCCTGTTTCCATCGCGTAGCGTCGATAGCACTTTGCCATGTCGACGTAGTTGCCACCGGTGATTGGAACCATGCGCGCCGAGCGCAAGTAACCGAAACGCTTCAGTTGCGCCCGCCAGCGTGGACCAATCACTGTTGGACCACCAGCCGGATGCGCGAATTGATAAGCAGCATCGTCAGGCGTTTCGACGATCACCATCAAGCCCGAATTCCCTTTTTGAAATCCCCACCACGACATAGACCACGACTCGATCACGTGGCTCTGCAACAGACTATGATCCGTGGTAGCAATCTTTCCTTCGGGAGTGATACTGCGAATCGGGTAGTATTCCCTGGACCAATTTCGTGGCAGCAGTGTGCCGCGACCATTGCTCAGCAACGTGTAGTCAATGTCCCGCGCATCCAATGCTCCGGGCCAGTCGAGTTGTCGCAACGTCGCTTCGCGTTCGTTTGCGACGACATCGAATACGATTTCTTCATTTTTTCCTTCGAGACAGATGGTCAGAAACAATTCGAGATCCAACTGCTGCCAACCTGACAGAGAGATCTTCACGCCGGTCTTGAACGCAGCATCGTAAGGAACAATCGAGATCTTCTTCGCATCCGCGAGACGCAAAGAGAGTTGTTCACCTTTCGACCTGACCAGCATGTCGCCAGACTGCGACGGCATCATCGTCCACTGTGCCGTTCCAGCTTGAATCGTTAGGGCAAGGTTTGTTTCGTTGAGCGTTACTCGGTTGGTCTTACCCGCCACGATCCATTTGCCGCCGGCGTGTGAGACGGCGACAGGGATCGCGCCCCACTGTTCGCGAGTGAGTTGCTGGGCCCGCTCGGCCGGCGCTTGTATTAAGGCGACGAGCAAAGCTGCAACGAGGCGTCCAATCCGGTTCGCGCTCATTTTTTTCTCGGAAACTAAGTATTTGGATTAAGTACTAAAGTGGTGCAAAATGCGCGCGCAGTTTAGTCCAAAGACGGCAGCTTGTAAATCCTGCTAATCCTGAAATCCTGTCAACTACTTAGACCGGATTTCATCAAGAGCCAGCCGGTGAGTCACCACGCCCGGCGTGTACTCGAACACACTTTGACAATCTAGAACACGAATGTGTATCTCAGACTCCTTGGAAGTTAGATAAAGGGTACGGACCTCCGCGTTGCGAATTAGACGCCCGGCAGAACGCTGCGGAGTTCCCCATCTCAGTTCATAGACCGCC
>JAICGZ010000370.1 GCA_025922875.1 Pyrinomonadaceae bacterium | reverse complement strand
CGGGGGGGGGTTTACCTACCCCCACGCGCCGCCCGCCCGCCGCACTCCAAGGAGGCGCTAGAAGAACCGTAAGGTGTACGTCACCCGCAGTCCTCGTCCCATCTCCGGCGCGAACTCCTTAATGAAAGACAGGTGGTTGCGATAGAGCCGGTCTCCGATGTTGAAAAAATTGAACGAGATTACATGCGCCGCATGTCCCCTCGCGAGCAGGTACGAACCCGAAAGGTTGAAGACCGTGTACCCTGCGGTCGGCGTCTCGGTTGGAAATATGCGCTCCTGGTGATTGGCCATGACCACCTCTGGATTCAGCAGTAGTCCTTTGTATCTAAGCTCGAGTCCCACGCGACCACGCAACGGCGGAATCCGCGGCAGCGGCGTGCCGTCTGATGTGAGCTCGGCATTCACGTAGTCGAGTCCGAGATTTAACCACACCAACGGATGCAGCGCCGTGTCCAATCGCGCTTCAGTCCCAACATAGCGTGTCGCTCCCTGATCGTACTCAGCGACGGTGAGGTTTTCTTCGACATCTCCCGTTGGCGCCAGGAAAATGAAATCCTTGATGTGGTAGTAAAATCCGTTTGCTTCAAATCGCACTCGATTCGAGGAGTGTCGAATTCCGAAATCGATTCCGTTTCCGAGTTCACGTTGGAGATCGGGATTGCCGATTTCAAATGCGAGATTCCCCGGGTGTGGTCCAAAGTTGTACAACTCCTCCAATGCCGGAGCGCGGTAAGAGTGAGTGTAGTTGGCTACAAAGGAGCCTCCCTTCCACGTTCCGACGCGTATTCCGGCGGCGCCGGAAAAACCGGTGAAGCTTCTGTCCGGAAGAATGCCTCGCGTTACTGTAGGCTCAGGGTTGTAGCGATTGTTTTCGAGTCGTCCACCGAATTGCAACGACACCCGTTCGTAATCCAGAGTCTCGAGCCCAAACACCGCGAACGCATTCTGCGTCGCCGGTGGAGCTAAAGCTTCTTCGCCTGTGGCTGAGAAGTCTCGATGCATTCCCCAGAAACCAAAGCGTCCGGAGAGCCTGCCTGTTTTTCGTTGATCGAAAATGCCCTGATAAAGAAAGGTGTTGTTCTTGAACGCTGTGCCTGTCTCGCCCGTGAGTGACTCGATCTCGGCGTGCCGGTAGTTGTTGTACTGAAGGGAAAATGTTCCCGCGTTGATGAATGTTCCTGTCTCGCGAAAGCCGCCGCGAAACTCGATGCTGTGACGCCGTGGATTTAGTTCGACTATCTCCGGATCGATCTCGGCGGGATCGACCGGAATGCCGTAGCGGCGCTTATTGAAGTTGTAGTTGAAACTAAAGAATGCCTTCTTCGGAAAGTAGCCGAATCCAGCGGCGGCGCTACCCTCTCGTGAAAACGAGTTTTGCACTTCGCCGATGGGTGTGTCGTAGTCGCCCGATCTTTGGCCGCCCGCATTCCCCCAAACCAGCCATTTATCGGTACCGAATTCCAAGCCTACGCTGCCGCCGCCTTGACGGCTATTTGTGCTTCCCAAACCTGTTACATAGCCATTGAATCCTTTGTGCGGAGAGTCGTGGCCGGAGATAGTGTTTACTACACCGCCGATCGCATTGCTTCCATAGAGAAGAGTTGCCGGGCCTTTGACGATTTCGACTTTCTCAACGGTTAAGACATCGACCGGTTCCGCATGGTCGCCCGACTCGAAACCAAGTCCACCAACACGATTGCCGTCCTGTAGGACGAGCACCCGATCGCCATCAAAACCACGAATAACAGGGCGTGCTGTGCCCGGCCCAAAGCTTCGTTTCGCGACGCCGAGTTCGCCGTCAAGCGCTTCGCCAAGTGAAACGGGACTCTTCTTCGCAAGCTCGACCGAGCCGAGAACGTCGACTGACTGAATTGAGCTGCTCACCGCTTGCTCGGTTCCAGTAGCCGTGACGGTTACCTCTTCACGTACGCCACTGAGCGCGATCTGAAAATCAACAGTAGCTTCATCACCACTCTTCAAATCTACCGTTCGCACAATGTCCGGAACTCGATCCAAATGCGCGACGACGTCGTACCTGCCCGGCGGCAATCCCTGAAATTCGTATTTACCGCTGTTGTCGGTGTTCACAGTGCGTTTTAACTGAAGAATGGTGATTAGGACGTTATGCACAGGCTGGCCGTTTTCGCCCAGCGTTACTGTGCCGCGAAGCATGGCGGTTGACTGGCCAAGCGCCGGCAAACTGCTCAGGCAGATAAATATGAATGCACGCCACGCCCTGAAAGTATTTATTTTTCGATTAAGATGCATTGCTTCCATCTCCTAAAAAGTTCATTGGACCACGCGAATGCTGTTGTGCATCGGTGAATGGTCTCTCCGGCAGACGCCCGCGGCGTCTGTGAATCGGCGACTTGTTAGGAGATTGAAGGAGGCGCGCGGCCGGCAGTCGTTCCGGTTATTTGAGAAACGACGTCTGGCGGAACTGCAGCAGTAAACCTGAATGTTACCGGCTTCGGCGGATCTGAAACTCGAACAGCAATGAGAGTGGTCGTGAAGTGCTGGTGCAACTGGCAAATGAGACAGTCGCTGCACCCGGTCTTGCTGCCGGCCGGTGTTGGTGTTTGCTGTGAATTAACCAGCGAGGCGGCGCTGCTTCCGGCAGGCAATATGCGGCCATGCCGGTGAGCGGCCTCGACGGTGGTCCCGTACAGAATGAAGAAGACCAGCAACAGTCCAAGCCATCGTTTGAGCGTGGCGCCCTCGTTTTGAACTGCGCGGATCAACATGCCGGTCAATGTCGGATGTGTTAGAGTCAGGGAGCTTCCGAATTGTACTGACTTGCAAGTGCAAAACGCAATCCAGCACATGTTTCCCGCAAAGGCGCAAAGATGCAACGTAAAGCTGAATAAGAGGCTTACTTTGCTTCTTTGCGCCTTTGCGGGAAATTGCTTCGTCTTGCTGTGCGTGGGTGTGGTCAGTGTTCAGGGAAGCGTCCGAAGTCGAGTCACGATTTCGATCACAAAGCCTAGTGAAATCAAGATTGATGCGGAACTGTCGAGGCCGGTGAACTCGTGGTCTTTTCGAAATGCTTACGCCGGGGTTCTGGGTATCGCTGAGCGGGTTGACGATTTTCAGGTAGAAGGCGCTGTTACGAGGAAGGTCGTTACCGGCGAGTTCCGATCCGATCTTAAAGCCTCGAAAATCAGTTATACAGTCAGGCTTTCAGAACCGACTGCCGCAGATGTGTCTCACTTCAGTTGGCTTGTTGGCGAACGCGGCTTTCTGTTGTTCGCAGACTTGATTCCGCTTGAAATCCACAACCTTTCCGCCGAGTTCTTATTGCCGGAGGGGTGGACGGTTGAATCGTCATTGCCTCGGAATGCCAATGGGCAGTTCGAGGTGGCGGAACCAGAGAAAGCGGTGTTCCTGGTCGGACATTCACTGAGCAAGGCCTCGAGCACTGTCGACGGAATGGCCCTGGAAGTTGTTCTTAGCGGGAAATTGCCGTTCAAGGAACGCGATGCTTTGGAACCGGCGATCAATGTGATGCAGAAGTACCTGGCGCTGACCGGATTTCGATTACCCGGCAAGTCATCGATCATGATTGCACCGCTTCCAATCCCGGATAAAAAGACTGGGTGGAAAGCTGAAACGAGGGGTTCCACCATCGTTTTGCTGATCAATCCAAACGTCCGGTTCGAACGCTTGCGAGGACAACTCACAATCATCTTCACCCATGAGGTGCTGCATCTGTGGGTGCCAAACTCGCTGAACCTCGAAGGCGATTACGACTGGTTCTTTGAAGGATTCACTTTATACACAGCGTTACGCACTGCGCTGGAGTTGAAAGCCATAGACTTCAAAGAATTCCTGAACACCCTGGCGCGTGTCTACGATAGCTATCGTTCTAATCCGAATACCCTCTCGCTGATTGATGAATCGGAAAGACGTTGGGCGGGCGCGGGTACTCAGGTGTATGTCAAAGGAATGCTGGTGGCGTTCTTGTACGACCTGATGATTAGAAGAGAGTCCGGCGGTCAAACAACTCTGGCTGATCGCTATCGAGATCTTTTTAGCCGCCACGTCGCTGACGGCGCGAACGGAAATGAAGTTATAATCGCTTTGCTGGGTTCGCCTCCGGCGGTCAGTCACTTCACCAAGTCGTACGTTGAAAACGGTGCGCAGCTGGAACTTAAGCGAATTCTTTCGGCGTATGGATTGTCTTTGGAGTCGGCTGGGAAAGGTTCTCAGCTACGAGTTAGTGTAGAACTCAATGAAGATCAGAGGCGATTACTCCGATCATTGGGCTACAGCAATTGACGAGGCTTAATAGGGAATGAGATTTACCAAGACCATAGTTGTTTTCGCCGCCCTTTTGTTGTCGCTTGGTTGTCAAACACTCGCCAAGCGAGACAGCACGGGCGTTGTCGTTGCTCGACGAGCGCAGATTCGCAGTTCGACCGCCGTCGTTGCCGCTGATCTCCTGCAGGTTAACCGCGGCGACGTGGTCGACATATTGGAGTCGACTGATGTTACCGATCCGAGTGATAACACGCGCAAGGAACGATGGCTGCGAGTTAAAGCTCGAGACGAGGACGGTACTGAGGGTTGGATTGAATCGCGCAACGTGATGCCCGAAGAGGTTCTCGAAGAGTCGAAGAAGTTGGCGGAGGAAGACAAGGACACTCCTGCCCAGGCTACGGGACAACTTCGAGCGAGTTCAAATCTTCGGCTCACTCCTGATCGCAGTGGTAACGAAAACATCATGATGCGGCTCGACAGTGGATCGAGTTTCGACATCATTGGCTGGAAACGTGTGCCGAAGCCGAAAGCCTCTGAGAGTATCGAGAGTGACGTCGCTCCCAAAGCCGGCAGTGCGCAGCAAGGTAGTGCAAGACCCGGACGACAGGGAGACGAAGCGGAGCAACTCGAAGAAGCGAATGAACTCTGGTACAGGGTGAGACTCTCGGCGGAGGCGTCGCCTGCTCCGGCCGGTTGGATTTATGGCAAGCAGGTCGAACTCGCAGTGCCGAGCGATATTATTTTTTATCGTACTGGGCGTGAGTTTGTTGCGTGGCAGCGTCTCGATGGTGAGAGCCGGGACAGGAATGATAAGGATGCTGGGCGCGAAGGTAAGCCGGGTAGCTGGTTGATACTCGAGAAGAGCAGTTCGAATCAGCCGCATACGGTCGATGAGCCGGATTTCGATCGTGTCTACGTGCTTGGTTACGACAAACGAAACCAGGAACACTACACCGCTTACCGTAGTCCCGATCTGAAGGGGTACTTGCCTGCGCGGATTGAAGGGCAGGGAGATAACAAGAGCTTTACGGTGCGTATTCAGGAAGAAGTGGGCGGACCATTGAAAGAAGTTCGCTACACTCTTTATAAGGACGCGCGCGGCGTGTTGAAAATCAACGCACCGAACATTCCGCATGGAAGACGACGGCGGTAGATTTACATGTTAATTTTGATAATCATGTAAATCCTGTAAAACTGATCTCATGTCACCTCCAGTTGTAATCGGTGTTGGCGGATTCACTTCCAACGTTGGCAAGACAACTCTCGTTTGTGAGTTGCTCAAGGCGTTTCCCGGATGGGAGGCGATCAAGACCACTCGCGGTCACTATCGTTCCTGCGGTAAAGATCCGAAAGCATGTTGTGTAAGTCATCTCCTGTCTGAAGAGCCTCTGGTCCGTTCGGGTCGTGATGAGACTTACGATGCAGGTAAGGACACCGCGCGCTACTGGGACGCCGGCGCGGCAAATGTTCACTGGTTGATTGCGACTGACAACCAGATTGAGAAGGGAATCAAACAGGCTCTCGCAAGAGTGAAATCACCTGGTGTTTTTGTCGAAGGCAACAGCTTCTCAGAGTTTGTAAATACAGATCATTTCGTAATGGTGAGGCAAGCGAGCAGCGACAAGATCAAGAGCTCCGCACGTCGGGTTATCGAGAAGGCGTCAGCACTCTACATTTCTGACGCAACAAGCATGTCCTCACAAGGAAGCATTCCGGTATTCAACCCTTCAAATTTGCCTGACCTGATTGCTCATTTACGAACCTCCCTGGAGTGCGGCGGCCTGGCGCCGCTTTGTTATCG
>JAICGZ010000369.1 GCA_025922875.1 Pyrinomonadaceae bacterium | reverse complement strand
GCCGAGGAATGTGAAAGCTCGAAGGAGTAATCGTCGGGGAAGATTGAAAACTCAAAAGACGAACCCTTGAACTTCTTCTTTTTACGAAAACCTTTGACGTCCTGAATAGTTAGAACGAACTCATCAGCCGGCTTCGCCTTCGCTACCTTGATCTCACATTTAGTTTCCGGGATCGGTTTTAACTCCAACACCAAACCGTCGCCGTTGCCCTCGCGACTAAAATCCACATCCTGACCTGCCGCCTGTAGTTCCTTCTTCATGTAGGCGCCAAGCAGGTCGAAGATGACGTACATGCGGTTACTTCGAAGTCCCTTCGCGCGACCGCCGCCGCTCAGTCCTTTTACGAGTAGCGGTGTAAACCCGCTTGTAGTCTTGGAAACTGCGCCGTCTGCGGTGGAGAACAGCTTGTAAACGGTCGGTACGCCGAGTTGCGAGCCAGGGAAGCCGAGTCCAGTGTCCGACGGGTTGATAGCATCCGCCGCAATCTGATTCCGACAGGCGTCAATGAAGTAGTAATGATGCTTTGGGCCCAGGGCCATCCAGAGCTTCGTTTTGATCTCGTCTAACTTCAGGCAGGCGCGCCCACTGGTAGTAAGGTCCGCGAAGTCAGAAGCCACCAGGATGTCGATCGACTTTTCGAACGCGGAGGCCGAGTAAGAGAAGCCGTGTCCGCTAAAGTAGAAGTAAAGCTCTTCTGTTTTATCGGCCCAGTTCTTAACTGCTTTCGCGAGTTCTGCAATGATTTCGCCACTAGTCGTTCCCGTTGTTCTCGCCTTAACCGTTTTTCCAGCGCAGCAGAGAATGTCGGCAGGCTCCACTCTCTTTGTGTCGACCAGCCAGCGAATGAACGCTTCCGCGTCTTTGTTGGTGCCCGGCAGGTTAGGTAAGGATTTTCCTTTGCTGTAATTCTGGATGGCGATGACGATAGCACGTGCAGTCATGATCGTTGCTTACAGGTGTGGTTGAATGAATTCGTTCAGTGATGCAGCGTCTACTGCTTCGTTGCGATAAAGAAAATATCCGTCGCGATGGAGTCCGACGACCTGAGCTGTTTTCATCGAAAGGATTGGCGAACCGGAGTTTCCACCGAGCGTCGAACAGTCGTGATAGATGGAGTTCTCGCCGGTGCTGGATACTTCACCCGGTGCTGCGCGTTTCACGCCGTATTTCTTACTGAAGAGCGCGTTGATAAAGAGCGGATTGCGCTTCGTATCCTCGAAAGGATAACCAATAGCGACCACTGCGAGTCCGGTTTCAACCGGCGTCGTGTCGAGTGCCAGTGGTTGTCTCGTCTTCGTGAACTTCTGTTTGTTTACTTTCAGGAGCGCGATATCCAGTTCGTCATGTACCCCTATGACTCCTGTGATGTCTGTAGGCGTCTCATCGTCTGTGCTGCCCGACTCGAATTTGAACCGCACCACCGCCTGGCCTTTCTCCAGCTCACCGCTTCCTTTCGACAGGATGTCGAGGACGTGCTTGTTCGTGACGAGAATTCCATCAGACACGAGAAAACCTGTTCCGATGCCTTCCTTCGGCGCAATGTCGATGCGGCCAATCGAATATAGATAGGGCTTGATTGACGTTTGAAACGTCGGCCAATCGGGAAACGAAGGCGCAACCTGTTTGTCCAGATTGGCCAAGGCGCCGTTTTGCGAAAGCGGCACTGGACGCATTAGTCGAATCACGAATTCGAGAGCGGCAAGCTGTTTGGGCGTCGGCTTTTTCCCGGCTTTCATGCGGGTCAGCGCCTCTTCGGCCAGTTTCGATTGTTCGATGGCGGGCATGTTGTTCGGCCCGACGATCGCCTTGACCTTTTCAAGAACGTTTCCATTTTGAAAGGCGCGCTCAGCTCTCGCTAAATACCAGTTATGCTTCTTATCACCAGGCATAGTTCACACGAGTTGTCTGTCATAAAGCTTGGTGCCGTCGGGCGCGTGGACAGTTTCAAAGATGTGCTTACCCGAGAACTGAACGGACATGTAGCCCTGCGGACCGTACTTAATAGGATCGTCGTGTCCCCCGATTAGCGGATTCGGTCCATCGAGTACACGGCCTCCCGGCGCAAAACCCTTTGCCGGAAGCATGACCCAATTCTTATCCCCCGCTTCTGGTGTGCCGCCCATTTTCGCCCAGTCTTTACGAAAGTACGGGTATCCGCCATGTCCGACACACCTGCCGTGCAGTTTCCATTGTGGGTGCTGATCGTAAAGCACGCAGCGATGCTCGTGCCCCCAGTACCATGCAAAGATGTGCCCGCCCGTTATGATGTCGCCGAGCTTGCCGACGACCTTGGGATGTTGCTCTTCGATCCAGGAAAGCGGTTGATGGTGTGAGAACAGGATCACTTTACGGACGCCCTGGTTCTGGGCAACTATTCTGCGCAGCCACAAGACTTGTTCCTTGGCGAGATCCTTATCGGCATACGCGGTGTCGAGTCCACACAATACCCAATGATCGTTTTGCACCGCGAAGTAACTGGCCTTCTGTCGAAATGTCGGCAAAGTCTTCTTGAAGTATGCGTGGCCGCCCGTATACATCTCATGATTTGAATTGCACGCACGGTTGACTGCGTTCGGTTTCTTTGGACTCTTGGGCCAGAAATCCAGGAATTGTTTCTGCACCTCTTTGTCATCGCCCGAGTAGTAAACGTCACCGAGATGCATGAGAACGTCGTAACCCGTCGGATCATTCTCGATGCTCTTGGCGCTGACCGGAGCGCCATAGCGCCCGGTGCCCCAGTCTCCCAGGACCGCCAGGCGGAAATCGCTGGGGTTACCGGGAATCGTCTCCGGGTCTGGCGGCGCCGTCTGCCATTTTGCGGGTTTGATCTTTTTCCACCACGTGAAGAAGCTACCAATCCAACCCAGAACGTCATGATCGTCAAACTTGGCTTCCTTCAAATGTGGATTCAGCGGTTGGACTTTGTTTTCCTCGACGGCTTTTTGGGCCAGAAATGTTTGCAGTAAACAAGCTACTGCATCGTCGGGCGAGACGAGCACCTTGGATTTTGCCTGAGCATCCGCAGCCTCCAGGACCTTCAAAGCGTTGCCGAGCGCGGCCATTCTCGTCGCTGCCTCAACGGGGTCTTTCGACTTCGCCTCGGCTTCCTGGTGGGCCGTACTCATTACAGCTTCGCTTTTATTGAAAGCCTTATTGATCCGACTGAAAGTAACGATCGGATTGATGTCTTCGGTCATTTCTATCCTCCAGTTGTGTCGTCAAATGGAAGCGGCCGTAAATGTCCATCTAAGATTTATGCCGCTGGGACACAAAACGTTTCTACCGCGAGCGTCCTGGGCTAAGCAGCAGAGTCGAACCTTGGTTGAAGGTTGAACGTGACGAAACGTTTTCGGTAATTGGGACCATTAATTGCGGGTGCACTATTCGGAAGGACTTCTACCGGACCAACGTCCGACTGGACCTAAATGATCCCACTACCTCAGGAGAACCACCATGGCTATGAATTTTGATGCGATTGTGATCGGAACTGGCTTCGGAGGCACTATCGCCGCCACGAAACTCGCCGCCAAAGGTAAGAGAGTATTGATGCTCGAGCGCGGTACCTGGTGGATCACACCATCGAAACTTGGTAAAGCACCACCGAGCCCTCGACCGTCCATTGCTGCGTGGGCGAAGACGCAGCAGCCACCTCAACCGGTTCAATACTGGGCCGGTCCCGATCACAAAGACGGCCTGCTCGATTTTTTTGCCGCAATTCGCAGCGGATTTAATAAAGACGGCCTATATCAATATTCAATTTTCAAACAGGCCGATATTCTCACTGCGAGCGGCGTCGGTGGAGGCTCGCTGATCTACTCCAATGTGACACTTCGGCCGCAGGATGAGGTCTTGTTCGGCATTGGCCTCAATCTCGGCGATCCCGAATATCAGGCGGCATACAAGTGGATGGAGGACTTTCGCGGCAAACTCAATCACATCGTTACAAAAATTCCACTACCAGGTCGAGATGTGACGAATTTGACCACCGACGATTATCTCTATCTCGACAGGGCGCGCGTGTTGCGTGATGCGGCCAAACTCTCCGCGCAGAAACTTGGCATTCAGCTTCCCTGGGCGCCGCTTGATCTTTCGCTCATCGAATATGATCCGCACCGCCCGGATGGCGGTGATGCGGCGAAGGTCGGAACGTTCTGCCAGCGGGAGGGCCGTTGCATCCTGGGCTGTCTACCATCCGCGCGTCACACCTTTAGCAAGACGCTATATACGAAGCTGCTCTCAGACCCCACCAAAGGAGTAACGCTTTCGCCGATGTCCGAGGTGAGGGACATCAAACGGATCGCGGGCGGCTACGAAGTAAACTATCGAGATCATCGTGACGACAATAAGAAAACTGTCTCAGCCCCAATGGTCTTTCTCGCGGGAGGCACCTTAGGAACGACCGAAATCTTACTGCGTTCTCGTGACAGGGGAGGTCTTAAACTTACCGATAAGCTTGGCACGCACTTTTCAAGCAATGGCGACTTCGGAGCGTTCTGTGTTGGCACGGCGAAGCCGGTCCATAGCACGCGGGGCCCAATCAACACCTCCGGCATCCACGCCAAGTTCGATGGCCTCCATATACACGTGGAAGATGCGGGAATTCCCGCAATGTTCGCGGCTCTTGCCAGTACCACGCTGGGCGTACTCGACAACTTCGCTAAGCGCGAGGCCTTGAAGGCGAAAATGAAGTTTGCTTTTACGTCAATGGCGATGCCTGATCTACGCGACTTCTTCCCCAAGCTGCCCGATACCTACGATCCCGAGAGCTTTGAGACCGAAGCTGATATGGTCGGCAACATCTTCTTCTTCAATGCAATGGGTCAGGACGATGCCAGCGGCACGTTTACTCTCAATAACGACAAACTTAAGCTCGACTGGGATAAGAAGATCGGCGACACTCCTATCTTCGGGAAGATTGAGACGCTGCTGAAATCGCTTAGCGAGTCAATGGGTGGAAGTTACGTCCCGTTCCCGTTTTGGAAGGGTCTAGGGAATAAGAAACTGACCATTACCCATCCGCTCGGCGGCTGTCCGATCGCGCCGACCAGCTTTGATGGCGTCGTGGACGAACTCGGTCGCGTTTTTGATGGCAATAAGCCGCGCGGATCGACCGATGTATACCCGGGCCTGTTTGTCGTTGACGGCGCGGCCATCCCCGGCGCACTGGCTATTAATCCGACACTTACAATTGCGGCGCAGGCGCTCAAGAGCATTAACGCCGCCTTGCCGTAGGTGGTCTTGGTCGTTACTGCGTCGCAGTAATAGCTAACTCTTCGATAGAGACTCAGTGCGACGGTGTGTGTTGAGAACTGGCCGCGAAAGCCTGCTCGAGATCAGCGAGCAGGTCGTCCGCATCCTCGATTCCAACTGAGAGCCGCACCAGGTCGGACGGCGGACCAAGCCGATCTCGCAGCGCATTGGGAATGCTTGAATGTGACATCCGGCACGGCAGGCTAATGGTGGAACCAACTGATCCAAAGCTTACCGCCGTTTTGAATAATCTTGTCGACTCGACGATAGCCGACGACAATTTGTCGTCACCAGTCGTAAAACTAACCACCGCGCCATTGCCGGTTGCTTGCTTGTTATGGATTTCGCGTCCCGGATGATCGGCGAGTCCCGGATAAAAAACCTTCGCGACTTCAGCGCGTGCGTTTAAAAAGCGAGCGATCTTCTCGGCTGAAGAGTTTTGGCGTTCAACTCGCAAGGCCAGCGTCTTCAATCCTCGTAACAGCAGCCACGATTCAAACGGACTCAGTCCTGCACCTTCGGCATTCTGTTGAGAAGAGAACTGTTGGTGCAGCGTGGGATCGTTTGTAATCAAAGCGCCGGCGGTAACGTCGCTGTGACCGCACAGAAACTTGGTGGCCGAGTGGATCACAATGTCAGCACCGGAAACGATTGGCCGTTGAAGGACCGGAGAGAGCATCGAGTTATCGACGCTCAAATACGCGCCTGCTTCTTTTGCGATCAAGCTGAGCTCTCGTATTTCGGAGATCCGGAACAGGGGATTACTCGGAGTCTCGATCAAAATCAAACGCGTTCGACTGGTCACGATTTTCCGCAG
>JAICGZ010000368.1 GCA_025922875.1 Pyrinomonadaceae bacterium | reverse complement strand
TTTCCAGCCCGCTCTATTCCTTCTCTTCTCATCAGAACCAGTTGACGGTGACAGCGGTAAACAGACTCAAGGTCCCGCGACAGAATGAGACCGTTGAATTAACCGGCAGGGATCTGGCATCGCTCGGTGAGAAAGATTTGATGAAGATCCACGTGCGCGATAGCTCCGGCAAGGGGCTGGTCTGCCAGTCAGTCGATACGGACTACGACGAATATCACAAGCCGGACATCGTGATCTTTCAGACTGACTTCGCGCCGAACGAAACAAAGACGTTCGTTGTCTCCGCAGGAAACAAACGCGAATACAAGAAGGAAGACTTTCGCGCCTACGGCCGCTTTGTGCGCGAGCGTTTTGACGATTTTGCGTGGGAGAACGATCGCATCGCTCACCGCACCTACGGCAAAGCGTTAATAACATGGAAAGGCGAGCCGCTCACCAGCAGCGCGATCGACATCTGGTCCAAGCGTACTGAAAAGCTCGTTATCAATGACTGGTACATGGTCGACAACTACCACACGGATCTCGGCGAAGGGGTTGACGCATATTCCGCTGGACCAACGCGCGGTTGTGGTGGTAATGGCATCTGGTCCAACGGTCAGCTTTATATTCCCACAAACTTTGTCGATTCGCGTGTGCTGGCCAATGGGCCAATCCGAGTGCTGTTTGAACTCGTCTATGAGCCGTTTGACGTGAATGGCGTGAAGGCATCTGAAGTGTTGCGCGTGTCGTTGGACGCGGATAGCCAGTTGAACCGTTTTGAGGCTTTATATCAAACGCGTGAGTCGCTGGCGGTGGCGGTCGGACTCAAGAAAGTCAAAGACGAGCAGAAGCAGTTCAATGCTGAACGTGGTTGGCTGACGATTTGGGAGCCGGTGGACAAGAACCTCGGGATGCAGGGACTGGCGATCGTAGCGAACCCGAGTGATGTCGATAAATTAGCGGAAGATAAACTGAACCATCTGATCGTACTAAAGCCGAGAACTGCGTTCCCGGTTACTTACTGGGCGGGCTTCGCGTGGGATCGCGCAGGAAAGATCACTTCCGCGGAGAGCTGGAACAATTACGTTGATCAGTTTGCGGAAAGACTGCGCTCACCGGTTGAAGTCACTTTGAAATAAAGGACGCCAGCAGGTTTTCTCGCGCAAAAACTTACTTCTGATCCAAGTGCCAACCAACATTTACCAGATCATCGCCACGCCTCACGAACATCTCCGTGCCTCGGCCAGTCGAGGTCGTTCGTTTTCCATTAACCTCGGTTTCGTAGACGTAGGTCGTGTAGATAATGACGGTGTTGCCGTAGGCCTGAATCTCAGTCTTCGGAAACTCCAACCTGACCAGCTTTCCGCCACTATCCGCAAATTTCTTCGCGCCATCGAGGATAGCTGTTCGATTGGACCAACTTTCCTCGCCGCTGTTGATCGCGATTGCTTCTTCAGGAATCAACTTTTCCAGTAATGCGCGATCGTTTGCGAACCATGCTTTCCAAACTGCTTCGCGTGCGGCAAGTATCCGTTCGCGAACCTCCGGCGTGATAGTTCTTGGCTGTGACATCTGCTCCGCGCGCCAATCAGGATCTACGGCAGTGTGCGATGCAGCTTGAATCCAACTGCCTTTTCGCTTCGCATAGATATCCATAATGCGGAAACGCCGCAGCGTCACCGTAGCGTTGCCGTCTTTCCTCTCGAACCCACCTAAGAAATTGACCACGGCCAATTCCGGACCATAAAAATGGACGTCGAAGTCGTCGATCCTGTAAGTGGTACCGGCAGGATAATAAGGCCGCGACTTGGGCGTGTTTGCAGGCTTGGGCCAGTCGATGCCATTGGCTTTCATGTACTCGTCAATGCCTTTTATGGGAGTAGGATAACCCTCGAGCAGTCCGCGCCAGTCTTCCGAGTGCGTGTCGTAAATCTTCTTTTCATCGCCGTCGATGAAAGCTTGAAAGATGCTTTCAATGTGCGCGCGGATCGCCGCCGCGTCTGCACTGCGATCGTTTTGCGCCACTGCGACGGAAGCCACACATAAAATAAATGACACCGAGAAAACGAGAGTCTTCACAGACATTGCTTGTCTCCTTTCTTAATCGTTTTGTGCCTTATGTGCCTTTTTGTAGCAACAACAAATACGCGAGCGGCGCTTCTCTTGACGCGAACGGCATTGCACGGCTCATAGACCGGCGATAATGTGTGGCCGTGCGACGCCTGCGTCCATGGATGATTGTCTCCGCTGCGTGGATACTGCCCGCGATATTTGCTGTAATCAATCGCGTCGCACAGGCGCGTCTGCAAGGTTGGGAACCTGCGACCATACGCGACCTGCTCTTTGAAGGAGGCGATTGGTTTCTCTACGCGTTTCTCACACCGGGTGTCTTCGCAGTTTCAAAGCGATGGCCCTTGACGCGCGCGCATCCCTGGCGGCGTGCCGTGCTTCATGTCTTATTCGCTGTGTTGTTCTGTGTGGCATGGGCGACGTTTGGCGAGATCTTTCGAGTGTTGCTAATGCGGATCTTCGCTCCGGATCTCTTTCAAACTGCACTGCAGGCTGGCGCAGCTCAGTTCTGGCGGCAGATTGGCCTTGAATGGTTAAGCTGGATCTTCATCACGTTACCCTTCGGAGTCGCGGTTTATCTGTGTGTGGTAGGAATCGAACACGCAACCCGCTACTTCGTCGAAGCGCGCGAGCGTGAAGTGCAAGTAGCACGACTCTCGGAGCAACTTTCAAGCGCGCGCTTCGCTGCCTTGCAAGCACAACTCAATCCCCACTTTCTATTCAACACGCTCAACACCATCGCGGTGCTCGTTCGTGACAACGATCAACGAGGCGCGGTCCGAATTGTCGAACATCTGAGCGAGCTTTTACGAAGCACCCTCACGCGCCATCGCGCCAATGAAGTAACACTCGGCGAAGAACTCGAACTTGTCAGGCAGTACGTCGCGATCGAGCAAGCCCGTTTCTCCGATCGCCTGCGACCTGAATTTCGCATTGCCGATACACTGCTGTCTGCCGCGGTTCCGAGTTTTGCGTTACAACACCTGGTGGAGAACGCGATTCGACACGGCATCGCAAGGGAACCCGATGCCGGTCTCTTGCTCGTTACCGCCGAACGTTCGGGCGACGTGTTGGTGATAACGGTTTTGGACGATGGAGTGGGCTTTGATCCAACTGCTGCCATACCGCCGGGTCATGGCATCGAGAATACGCGTGAACGTCTGCGAGCTCTTTATGGCGACAACGCCTCACTCGAGATCACGCGACGTGCAGAAGGCGGTACAATCGCGACGCTGAAAGTGCCATATCGCGAAATGCTTCCGGAGCCAAACGGTGAAACAAGCTAAATGGAAGGCCTTGATCGCTGACGACGAACCCGCGGCGCGCCGCGGCGTGCGGCAACTGTTGTCCGCATTTCCCGAATTTGCCGTTGCCGGAGAATGTCGCAATGGCGCTGAAGTACTGAACGCCCTCAACTCATCCGCGCCGGATGTGGTTTTCCTCGATATTCAAATGCCGGGCATCGATGGCTTCGAAGTGATCAAGCAACGAACTGTCGAGCGTATGCCCGCGGTCGTGTTTCTTACCGCATTCGATCAGTTTGCTATCAAGGCTTTCGAAACCGAAGCACTCGATTATTTAGTGAAGCCTGTCAGCGAAGCGCGTTTTGCGACGACGATGAAGCGCCTCCTGCGCCGTTTGCGATCTTCGTCTTCAACTCGCGAAGAGACGATCGTAGTTACGACTTCTCGCGGCGCCGCCGTGCTCCACCTGAATGAGATCGACTGGATCGAAGCAGCAGGAAACTACTCACAACTATGGGTCGGCACGCGAAGCTATTTCTTACGCGAGTCACTTCAACTGCTGGAAGAACGTGTGCAAAAGCACGGCTTCATCCGGGCCCACCGGCGTGCACTCGTCCGCCTCGACGGCGTGCGAGAGCTCACGCGCACTCGCACAGGCGCGTTGAGCGCAGTGCTCGAAAGCGGCGTTCGAGTTCCCATATCCCGCCGTCGCAGCGCCTCGTTCACCGCCGCTGTGCGACAACTCGGTGCTGCTCCTCTCTCAAGCGACGCTTAGAAATATTTTTACCGCTTTCCTCATAAGACAGTGAAGTAACCCAATCTACCACTGCCCACCGATGGAGGGATCTATGACCCGGCAAACAGTTATGTTGATCGTAACCATAGCGTCGCTAGTGCTTGCTTTTGCGATATGGTTGGTCTTTCAAGAGGACCAGCCTGCAAATGCAGGATTCCAAAATGCTACGGCAGCAATAAGTTTCATTACCGGGGCTGCTGTGGGCATTGAACGCACGATCGAAGCGATGTGGACTATGCTTGGTGGACTGCTAGGCAGTTATTGGCCGCTTAACGTCGTTAACAAGCAAGTGTTAGCGTTGACGGGGGAGTTGGACAACTCACTCAAGCCGTTCCACGAGGACTTAATAAAGAAAGTAGAAGAGGCTAAGAAGATTACGACCGACCCCGCAATACAAAAGCGGCTCGAGGATGCGCCCGCTGATATTGAGCGGCTCAAGGCGCGTTTTGATGAGCTTCAGAAGCTGGCGCCTGGTAATCAACGGGTGCAATTACTGGCAGCTGCGGCTTCGCAGAACGTCAGTTATTTGAAGCAAAAATACGGCGACGTACTTGTAGATCTGGAAGGTGCAGCGAAAGTCGCTGACACGGCAATCAACGGCCTGCAAGATTTTCTGGCAACATTCAAAGATAACCCCGGCCGGCGTTTGATAAGTATCTACCTCGGTGCGCTTCTCGGATTAGTTATTGCTGGTGTGTTCAGCCTGGATGTCTTTAAAGCATTAGACGTAACTGTGCCCTATGAACACGTCCCGATTGTTCTCACTGGGATTTTGATAGGTCTCGGATCTGGCCCGACGCACGAGGTGATCCGCGTAATTCAGGAATTCAAGGAAAATCGAAAAGGAAGAAACACGAAGCAGCCGGACTTACCCAGCTAGGAAGAAAACACTTAGCAGGCGAACATTTCGTGCTCAGGCAAAGTATTCACCAATACTTTGCCTGAAAATTATCTATCATAAATCGTCTATCATAAATCGTCTTGACTAATTCAACGGATACGCTTATAGATGCCCGCGCCATCGATGCCTTCACATATCCTATAAGAGGTTGCACATGACTGTTTCTTCCCGCGCCCTCGTTGAGTTGTTGCTGCTTGGTCCCACGAACGATCGGAGACAGTTACAGGATTCACCGGTTCTCGGCGACGTGTGGGTTGCATATGCCATGAAGCCGGCTGACGCGATCGATTTGCTGATCACTCCTCACAAGACTCGACCCGCCGGCCCGGTCGCCGTGCTCATTGCGCAACGCATCGGGAAACTGAATGTAAAACGCACCAAGAATCAGGAAGCACAGATTGCTTACCTGCAAGGTCTCGTTGCTGCCCGGCTCTTTTTCGAAGAGCTACTTCGCGTAATCGTGCCGATGACGCAATGGTGGAATGACCGCAAGATTCAAGAGAGCCTGAATGAATATGTCGGGGCCGATCGCTTAAAGAAGAGGATACAAGCCGTAATTAAATGGACCAGAGCGAAAAACGAAGACGCTCAGGCCAAAGCAGCAGAGGAGTTTGCGGATTTCACCTCACTCGATCGATACATCAGCCTGGCGGGACTGATCCTGTGGGCTGCGCATCAAGCGAAGAACAGCAGGAAAGTATCACTCGGCGCGGGTGAAGCGCTGGCGAAGCTCACCAAGCCGGATGAAGTTATTAGCCTGCTTGGCGGCGTATTCAGACCGCTTCTGGAGAGTGAAAAAACCGATACGGAGCCACCGCAAATCTGGCAAGTGTCGCTGAATCGAAAGGCAATGCCGGCCCTGGAGCGATCCGTTCCCTCCGTCAAGGGCGACGCCGCCCGTACATTGTTCAACGTCAAGTGCGACAAGATCACTTGGGCCGTTATTGATTCAGGCATTGACGGCGCGCATCCCGTATTTAAAGACAAAGACGGCGAGAGCCGCGTGCTCAGGGCTTTCGATTTCAGCAACATCCGCAAGATCGTGAGTCTCGACAATCTCGACACAACCACTGACGCATTCAAGCAGCGACTCCGCGAACTCCGAGACGGGCGCGAAAAAGAGCTCACCG
>JAICGZ010000367.1 GCA_025922875.1 Pyrinomonadaceae bacterium | reverse complement strand
CGCTTTTGTATGTTGCGGTTATGATGACTCCATCATGGACGTCCGATTCCTGTATGTAACCGATGAATCCTTGCTCAGACATTCTTGATCCTGTTAGAGGCAATCATCGCAGGACCTTCTGCTCGACGCTGGTTCATTTATCGACAGGTTATGCTCCTCGTAAAAATATTGTCATCGATTAAGTCCCAACAGGAAAAGGACTGTGGGTCACATGGTTTTCCGTTGAAGCGCCATATTATCCCCGGTATCCCATTTGTAGTAGAGGTGATTACCATTGCCCTCCAGTTGCTAAGAAAGTGAAGGTCACCGATCCTTTGCCAACCGGAACAAACACGGCCCCGACAGGCAATTCCGGTGAAGCGCCAGAGGCCAGTTCGCGCACTGGGATTATTAGTCTGAACACGGTAGAGTTGAAAACCATCGAAGCCATCAATCACTTATAAGGATTCCCATTTCGCCGCGGGCCAATTCACACCGCTTATAATTCTGATGGCCTTTTACGAGGAATTCTATTCAGAGAATCGTCCAAATGTTTGGTTCATCCTCATTTGAGAGGCCTGATTCAAATGGTGTGAGAGCTGAGAGGTTGCGGACGAGTACCGCACTTTCAGGAGCTGCGCTCACGTTCGAGCGACCTTGACGCCAAACAACTTCCTGACTCTAGAGGGAAAGTTGCTAACGGATTCCGGCTAACATCTCCACCAGCGCTTCCGGTGCAGACCACTGCGGATTGTGATCGGACGTCAGCTGCAGCATGGACCATCCTCTGTCTTTCGCCCGTTGCGACTGCGGAAAGAAGTCATCATCCTTAGGTTCCTTTCCTTTATCAACGGTGAGTATGTAAGTCGTCGGTAGCCTGCGAGCTGCCTCATTCTTCAAAACGATTGGATCAGTAAAAGTTTTCAATGATTGCGGCACGTCGTGTGGTGGTAATTGATCCGGTTTGACCCACGCCGGCACGATGTAGTCGCCCTTAGTCATTTGCTTGATGAAGTCGGCTCGACCTCGCAACATCGTGCTAACGCTATCGCCGTCATTGGGCACCATCGCGTCGAGATAAACCAATCTTTTGATGCGATCCGGAACCCGATCTGCGACACCACTGATCACCATCCCGCCATAACTGTGACCAACGAGGATGATATTGCGCAAGTCTTCATAAAGAATCGTGTTGACCACATCATCGATATGTGTGCTCAACCCGATATCAGGCCGCGCCAGATGCACGCGATCGCCTTGTCCGGTAAGTTGCGGGCGGTAGACCGCAAAACCTTTTTGACTAAGTAAGGAATCCACTCTCTTGAATGCCCAGGAACCGCCCCATGCGCCGTGAACGATAACTATGGTCTGCTCGGATCGGGTATCAGTCTGTGGCGTCTGCCCGCTGCTTTCACGCCCGCCGAAGCCCGCATGAACGAGTAATACAAATATCAGGAACAAGCTCTTCGTTGTCATCTTCTTCCCTGTTTCCGTGGTGTTCGAGAGGCGCATCTTACCACAACGATCTCGCCGGCTATGGCTCAGCAACAACGCTCTCAACTGCTTGGAAACGTCGGCGCGCTATTTTTCGCGTGACAGGGCTCGACCTGTAAGGCAGTATCACTGACTGCGAATCAAACCGCGGTTGGAGGAGAAGGTGGCATGAGGCAAGTGTTGAATCTCTGGACAAAGCTGTCGTTAGCGCAGTTATCCACTTCTAGCTTGATCGTCGCTGCACTTGCGTTCATCTCTGTGATCGGCACGCCGGTCCAGGCGCAGAACGACAAGATGACTCCCATCGCTACGCCGTCGCAGCCCAATGCGATCGAACTCGGGACCGGTCCGCTACCCGGTGCGAAGAACCCGGAGTCCTGGCATACGCAGTACGGCAGTCAATTTGCGCGCAATGTAACTATGGCGACGTTGACACCCTTTCTGCCGGAACCAGCCAGGGCAAGCGGGGCGGCAGTCATCGTCGCGCCCGGTGGCGGTTTTCGCACCTTGTCCATGGAAAATGAAGGCTGGAATGTCGCGCGTGCACTCGCGGAAAAAGGTGTCGCCGCGTTCGTCCTTAAGTATCGCTTGAACCAGACGCCCGCGGACATGGCCGCGTTCGAGCAGTCCATGCGGGAAATGTTTTCGGGAACGGCGCGGCCACCGCGCCTCGACCCTGAGAAGGCGATGGCCGCTCTCGCGCCGCAGATCGCCGACGCCCGCGCTGCGTTTGCACTGATCCGGAAGCGTTCTGTCGAGTGGCGCGTCGATCCGCACCGGATTGGCATGGTTGGCTTTTCCGCCGGCGCGATGTTGACAATGGCGACCACGCTCGCAGGCGAGGATGCGAAGCCGGCCTTCATAGGCAACATCTACGGTCCTCTGGCGCCGCTTACAGTTCCGGCCGACGCCCCACCTCTGTTCATCGCCCTTGCCGCCGACGATCCTTTCTTCGCAAACAGTGGCTATGGCCTCATCGATAGCTGGAAGGCAGCGAAGCGCCCCGTCGAATTTCATCTTTATGAACAGGGTGGCCATGGCTTCGGGATGTATCCGAAGGAAACGACGAGCACGGGTTGGTTCGAAGCCTTTGTGCGCTGGATCGGGATGCACGGAATGCTCAAGCCGGCAGTGTCAAGAACCGGCAGTGCCGCAAACTAGACGGCACTTCTGACCCGGGCGGAATTATCTGTGAGCGAACTACTCCAGCCCCCGAATCTCTCGAAGCAAGTTTCTAAACCAGGGATATTTCATCGCGGGTTCTTTCACCAGCAAGGAGCTGAATTGTTGTCTTCGCTCTTTGGTGCGACCAGACTCGAACAGGTGATAAGCCAGCCGTAACGCCTTGACCTGCCCTTCCGAATAGCCTGGTAAGGAAAGCGCAGGGTCGCCCCAGCGCGAAGGTGTGTAGGACTCGGTCACCTTATATTGATAATCCCCCAAGTACCGCCAAAGTGTCCGAGGAATCGAAACGTTCTTTATCGATCCGCTTTGAAGGCTGCCCACCCACGAAGCGTGTTGTTGCCAGCGCCATGTCTTTGGGCTTGTTTTTGTTCTTTCGGTGATGCCGATCAACCGCAATCTTCTTCTCACGGCATTCCAATCGTATCCAGTCGAATTAGCCCAATCGCGAATGAATGTGACTAACCGGCCAAAAGTATCACCCGTTGCGACTAAATCGATGAAGGCTACTGGCGTCACTCTGGTAGCGATGCCTTCGGGATGTAACTCCAGGTGCTGCAGATACTCACGCATCGCAACTAATGCTTCTGGATGTTGCGTTGGGATCGCTTCCTGTCGAAAGCCTATAGAAAAGTGCAATAGAACGAGGCGATTGAACCAGGATGTATCCAGGAGCAATCCACTTAAATGATCAAAGATGCTCTCTGGTGACCTACCGATGAAGATCAGATCTGAATCGCCACTCATAGCCAGAACTTTGGAGCAACAAGACAAAAGCTCATCTAAGAAGTCGGGGTACGATGGAGCTTGCTCGCCGTCAACCAGGCTGCCTAAATGATTACGATTTGTTAGATCCCAGCGAAATGGTCCGGAGAACATACACGTTTAAGAATCGGTCTTAGGTTGTGGTTCACGCGGTCTGCATCGCGGGTCCGTGCGCAGAGAGTCGCTGACCTTGGAATACGATAAAGTGGCGTTGGTTCCAACTCTGAATCAGATTAACACTACCAACTGACGCGTGAACACTATCGCTTCGGCCACGTCTCGGATATTGTGGGTTCGTTGCGGGCTATGGTTGTGGCTTTGAACTAGCAGACGCAAGAGATCGGGTTAAACTCCACGATGAAATTTCTTTTAGCTTCCGCTTTGTGTCTCACCGCTTTTGCGACACAAGCCATCGCGTGCCAGTGCGTTGGTCCTCAACGTCCATGCGAAGCTTATGGCGACGCGTCGGCCGTCTTCGTCGGCACTGTAACTTTCATTACGTCAACCAAAGTGAAGGAATACGGATCTGAATTTACGAAACGACTGGTCCGTCTTCACGTCGATCGCGCAATCAAGAACGTAGACACCGCTGATGTCGAGGTCACCACAGGATGGGGCGATGCTGATTGCGGGTTCCCCTTTCGACTCGGCGGTCAATACATGGTTTATGCCCACGGCGAGAAGGGGAAACTCTCAACCAGCATTTGCACCCGGACAGGCGTGTTCGCAAATGCTTCTTCCGATCTCGAATACATTGAGGGACTGTCGAAGGCTGCGCCCGGCGGAACCATCTCCGGTCAGGTCATACTTCGCCGTGCGGACTACGAGTATCCCAACCCTTTGCCGCCCGTTAAGGATGCAAAGATCTTACTCAAAGGACCAGGCAAACAGCTCGAACAGAAGACAGATGCCGAAGGTATGTACAGTATCTCGGGCCTGTCACCGGGAAAGTACAAAGTAACGGTTGAACTGCCTGACGGCCTGAGCATTTACAATCCCGAAATCGAACTTGAACTTTTCGATCGTGGCTGTCGCGAAGTGTACTTTGCTGCCGAACCTGACACGCGGATCACGGGGAAAGTACTCGATGCTCAGGCAATGCCGGCGGCAGACGTTTTGATGGAACTCGTTCCGACGCATCGACAGGAGAAGGCCTTCCCTGATTATGTCAGGACAGACAAAGAGGGCCGCTTTGTGATGAAACTCGTGAAGCCCGGCCGTTATTACCTCGGCGTTAGAATCGCCGGCTCGGCAGGTTCGACTTACGTTCCCTACCCGCAAACCTACTACCCCGGAGTCAAAGATCGATCACAAGCGACCGTGCTGACCATCAATGAAGGCCAACAAATCAGGTTGGACGAACTGGTTTTGCCGCCGCGATTTGTCGAACGAACGCTCAACGGAGCAGTTGTAGATGCGGATGGAAAACCCGTGGCAAATGCAGTCGTCTGGCTGAAGGAGCGACAATACAACGACTCCGACATGCCTTATCGACGAGACACCGACAGCGAGGGCCGGTTTTCGTATCCGGTTTACGAAGGAGTCAAATACGAGCTCAGCGCCTACGTCGAATCCGGCGGACAGCACGTAAAGAAATCCGGGACGTTCGAGATCGTAATCACCTCAAACCCCGAGCCGGTCAAACTCGTCCTCAAGCAAGTTCAGTGAGCCGATGGATGACGAAGCGCGTTCATGAAGATACGGAACCGTCCACGCAGAGTCCTCTTCATCGGTCTTGACGAGAAATGTAGACGCGAACGGACAGAGCCTTCAGGATATTTCGCGCGTATAGCTTGCACGCGCTCGTCCAGTTTAAGTGCTTCGTCTTCTCGGCCGATCTTATGCAGCGCGTTCGCATGCGCAGCCAACGCGTCAAGCCAGGTCCAACTGTTTTCGCCCCACGCCTCTTGCTTGATCTCTAACGATCGTCTCCGGAGTGGCTCTGACTCAACATACTTTTCCTGAGCTTCGTAAATGCCGGCCAGTCGATCGAGCGCCTCGCTGATAGGAACTTGAGCGTGTTTGATCCTGGCCTCGAGATTCTTGTCGGTGGGCCGTCGCTCCAACTTTCTTGTATCGGGTTCGGTATGACGGCGAATTTTTTCCTCCACGACAGCGAGACGTCTGCGGAAAAGCTCTTCCGCCTCACGGTAGCGGCCTCGTTCCTGGCAGAACAGAGCCAAATCATCCAGCGCGCGCACGATCACGAAATCCTTTGCCTGGTCCAGCTCTTCAGCGATGTTCAGTGCTCGGCGGTACGCGTCTTCCGCCGGTGCATACTTTCCCTGGGCTTCGTAGACCTTCGCCAACTCCTGAAGATAATGCGGCGCCGAAGGTCTGTCTGCTTCGCGAATTTCCACCACTCGTACAAACAACGGCTCCGCGTCGGCATAGCGTTGGTGCTCGACGTAAAACCTCGCCAGCCACAAGGCTGTCGAACAATAGAGTTCCCCGTCGGGCCACACGCCGGGCTTTTCGGTTTCCGCCAGCGCCGCGCGGTAATGCTCTTCGACTTGCGCGAGTTTTCCCTGTTCCTGATAGAGGCGCGCGAGGCCCATGTGAGCGGCGTGAACCTGTGTGCTTGCTTGCGGTGATTTGAGCGACGCTTCCAGATGTTCGCGAAGAACCAGTTCGGCTTCCGGATACTTCCCTTGTTCCCGGTACACCTCCGCCAGCCCATGCCGAATATAGCCGACGTGCGACGGGTCAGCAGACGCG
>JAICGZ010000366.1 GCA_025922875.1 Pyrinomonadaceae bacterium | reverse complement strand
CCAGACGGCTTCTATCGAGTGACGAATCGAGGCTCTTGCGGAACTTTTCCGTGTCCTTTTTGAGCTGCTTCATAACCTTCTGGACTTCCTTATCGCTAATCCGGTAAGGCGCATCTTGTTGGGGGGGCCCCCGTGGGCCCCCTTTTTGGCTATTATGCATTTTTCGCCGGGGGGGGGGCCAGGGTGGGCCGCCCCTACAGTTGCGTCAAAAACGTTGTGGCGCCCCAGTCACGACTCGCACAGTGTCACGTGCGATCAGCAGTTCTTCATTCGTGGGGATTACGTAAACACTGACTCGCGATCCTTCCGCGCTGATTTGCCCTTCACGTCCCGAAGTGTGAACCGCGTTGCGTCCGGCGTCGACTTGAACTCCCAACCACGAGAGACCATCACAAATAGCTGCTCGAATTTCCGGAGAGTTCTCGCCGATGCCACCCGTGAAAACAATCGCATCCGCGCCATTCATTGCTGCGAGATAAGCGCCGATGTATTTGCGTGCGCGATAGCAAAAGATTTCGATAGCCAGGCGGGCGCGCCGGTCATTGTGCTCATGCGCCTCCGCCAGCAACTCGCGCATGTCGTCAGTCAGTCCTGAGACACCAAGCAAGCCTGACTGCTTGTTCAGCAGGCTCTCAACTTCCGCCGCCGACAAGCCCTCTTTCGAGCCGATAAAATCGACCACCGACACATCGACATCGCCCGACCGCGTGCCCATTACCAATCCTTCAAGCGGCGTAAGGCCCATTGAAGTATCAATGGAATTGCCTTCGCGGATCGCTGCGATCGAGCAGCCGTTGCCAAGGTGCAACGTAATCACGTTCGTTGCTTCGCGCGCGAGGCCACGCAAAGTCCGATAGCGATACGCAACGTAGCGGTGCGACGTACCGTGAAAACCGTAACGGCGAATGCGATGACGCCGGTAGAATTGATACGGCACCGCGTAGAGATAAGCGTATTCGGGAAGAGTGTGATGAAACGCAGTGTCGAAGACCGCTACTTGCGGCACACCCAACCCTAAGCTTGCGCGCGCCGCGGTTATGCCGGCGATGTTTGCCGGGTTGTGAAGCGGAGCAAGTTCGATCCCGTCCTCGATTCCACGCAAAACATCTTCTGTAATCAGCACTGATTTGCTGAATCGTTCACCGCCATGCACCACTCGATGGCCCACCGCGTGAACGTCGGCAAAACTATTCACCGTCGCGATGCCTGATTCCTTCGAAACAATCCAACGCAGGATGATGTCAACTGCTGCGCGAGTATCTCTGACAGGCGCCGCGGAGCGCTGCGGCGGCGATCCCTCGGTGGTGAAAGTGATGATGGCAGCGCCGCCAATACGTTCGATGATGCCGTGCGCGAGACGCGCGTCGGAGTCGTGCGAGATCTGGTCCAGATCGGTAGCGATCAGTTGAAACTTGACGGACGAGCTGCCGCAGTTGAGTACAAGTACATTCATAAGTTAGAGGATTTACAGGTTCATCCTGATAATCATGTAAATCCTGTCAAAACTAACTCTTGATTTTAAGGCGCCGGAGTACTTAGCACTGCTTCGCGATACTGATTGTAGAGTTTGGTTAAATGGTCCGGAGAATACGGATCGCTGCGCGCGAGCAACGTAATCGTGGCGTCTCGTTCCTCCAGCAAAGATCGCAACTTTGTTTCCTGGGCTGAGTTGAAGATTGAATTTCGCTCCTGGTCTACCTCGGCTCCCAATTTCGTGAAGAAATCGCTTGTGCCCTGGCGCGCGAGTTCGTAGTTGCCGGCGCGAGCGTCGACCATGGCGTTGCCCAGAGAGTTCTGCATATTGCTGATTCGAAGCGCTGCCTGGGCAGTATCACGTTCAATCCCGCGACGTCGCGCCAGCATGCAAGTGGGAATAAATCCAAGCAGGAACACTAGCGACAGAATCGCCGCATAAATAAGCCATCGCCTGCCCCTGTCGTCTGTAACAGTTTCGGCGCGTTCTTCGCTCATCGGGTGTCCTCCACGTCATTTGTCAGTCGTGTGTGGTTATGTTCGAATACTCAACCCGCGGACTACTCAAGCCTGCAACTCAGCGCGCGTTTTAAGTAATTGCAGCACATGTGCGCGAGAAATCAGCCCGGCGAGGTTACCATTTGCCAGCACCGGCAACTGATTTAGATCCTGCTGCCCCATCATTTCAAGCGCGTCGCTGAGAGGAGTGTCGGGACCAACGGTCGTAACCTGGTCCAGAGGTCGCATCACGTCGGCGACGGTAGTATAAGGCCAGCGCGCGCGCTGAAGACCGCTGAGTTCATGCGGTGTGATTATTCCCTCAGGGCGACCATTCAGCGTCACGACGAAACAGCGCCGTCCGGTGCGCACCAGGTGGTCCTCGACGAAAGTCTGGAGATTCGAATAAGCATCGACCGTGGGATAGTCGCGCGACATCACATCTGCGACGCGGATCCCGCGCAGGCCCTCAGTGATCGCCACCTGCGCATAGCTCTCACGCGATGCGTTAAGCAGGAACCAGCCGATAAAACAGATCCATAAACCATTGAGGCCGGCTCCCTGAAAGAATTGCAGCACTCCATAAACGATCATCATAAACGCAATGACCTGGCCCACGCGCGCGGCGATCGTGGTGGCGCGTCTTGCGTTACCCGTGATCCACCAGACGATTGCTCTCAGCACGCGGCCGCCATCGAGTGGAAAACCGGGAATCATGTTGAAGATGGCCAGCACGATGTTGATGTACCCGAGCCACATCAGCATTGAAGGCAGAGGCTCTGTCGGAAACTCCGGCGGCCTGAATCCCAAAGCGATTGCAAGGACCAGACAGACCACACCGATCACGAAACTGGTGATTGGACCAGCAATTCCCATCCAGAACTCAGTCTTGGCATCGACGGCTTCTTTTTCGATCTCCGCCACGCCGCCGAGAGCGAAAAGCGTGATGGAACGTACTGGCAGGCCGCGGGCCTTGGCGACGATCGCATGCGAGAGTTCGTGCAGCACGATCGAAGCGAAAAAGAGGAGGGCCGTGATCAGCGCCATGCCCCATCTCAAGCCGTCGGTCCAGGCCGGATTTTGCAAGCGGAATTGGTTGGCGAGTGAGAGCGTGATCAGAAGAGCGATAATGAACCAACTGTAATGTAGCCCGATCTGGACTCCCAGTATCCGGCCGAGTTTGATTTGCGCCTTCATGGCTTCTCCTCTGTGCAGCCTCTGTGTCCTCTGTGTCTCTGGGGTGGTAGTGCTGGGTAAAGATTAACCACAGAGACACAGAGGCTGCACACAGGAGCCCGTGTGTTTTACGTTATGGGCCATATTATTCCGTCGTCTTGCCGTCGAAGTGCTCCTCATGGTCCAGCGCGTCATTCTTAGTCTGATGAATCGTGCCATCGCGGTGCTCGGGTGGTGAATAAAGCGTGTAGAGTTTTAAGTCCTCATCTGAATCGTTCACCACGTTGTGTTTCGTGCCTGCGGGTATGACGACAGCGGAGCCATCTGAAATTCGATGTTCCACGCCGTCGAGTATCACAACACCATGGCCCGCCTCGACGCGAATGAACTGGTCCAGCGAATGAATCTCCTCGCCGATATCCTCATTTGGACGAATGCTCATCAACACGAGTTGGGTATTCTTTGCGGTATATAGTACCCGCCGAAAATCTTTATTGCTAAGCGAATCTTGTTCGATGTTGGTCACATAACCTTTCATCGCGTTTCTCCTCGAGGCAAATGCTGTCTGACAACCAATGTCATAGGCCTACGAGTTCGCTAAACGCTGTCGTTTTGTCTGAAAAAGTGTCGCGCAAAGGCGCAAGGGCGGGAAAGGGTCAAAGAAAGCCGTCAAAACCCGGTAGCGCTTTGCAGCCTTTGCGTCTTTGCGCGGAAAGATCTTCTCGGTATAGAGGGTCGCCGGGAACATCAAGTACACTCCTACCGTACTTTCGTGGGTTCAGTTAAAGATCCACCTACTCGAGGGTTTATGTATTGTCCTAATTGTGGTCAGCAACAGGTCTCCGATGAGATGAGGTTCTGTTCGCGCTGTGGCTTGGCGCTGAGCGGGCTGGCAGAGTGGCTTGCACGCGGCGGCGTACCGGCAAAGCGTGGAGAGGAAGCACCGGTTGCAGCGTTTCCACCGCGCAAGAAACGGCGTCGAGCAGCAAAGTTGATGTTCGTAAGCGGCGCACTTCTTCCTATCTTCCTCGTGATAAGTCTTGTCGTCGGTGATGGGGCGCCCATGATTGTCCCGCTCATCCTGTTTTTTATTTCGTCGGTAGTAATGCTTTATACACGCCTCTTCAGAGACGAAGCCTTGCCGGTGAAAACTCACGACGCACAGACAACCGCCCTCAATTCAATGTCAGCACAAGGCTCGTTACCTCCGGCCTCTAACGTTTCGATGCCGACCGCCGGCAGGCAGCAAGTGAGAACAAACGAGTTGGTCCAGCCACCAAGTGTCACTGAAAACACTACAAAGCTTTTAGATAGTGAATAGTCGACGTGCTACGTGCCGTTGTTCGCGAGTTTGTTGTAGGTGAAGGTGCAAAAAGGAATCGTGTAAAGGAATCGCGTATAGGACAACACGCTTCCAGTGAATCGCAAGTCATCCCGAAATTGCCGGGGTCAGAACGTCGCTATTACCGGGGGGCGTGTTGCCCTATAGCTCTCATTACTCCCCTGTCCAAACCCAAAAGAAGTAAGCAGCTGCGATGCCGGCTTACCAAACCGAACCATCTTAATCCGACATCACGCCCCGATACTAGCCGCGGATGCGTGGACGCGAATCAGTAAAAACACCAAGCCGAACTGAGTAATTACGCTCAGCTACGAAGAAGCAAAAAGCACAAAATATCTCGCTTTTCTGAAGCCAGGCTTCGCGGCACAGGTAAAAACACCTATGCGGTCTGAGTGGTGGCACGGATGCCGCCTAAAACCCAGGTTGCTTACCCTATTCGCGGACCTAGCGAATCTGGAGGGGACGTACAGATGAGAATTAATCCGGGCAGATTGGCTTCGACATTGCTATTTCTACCTGTCATCGGGCTTATGCTGACGGCTTCTGTCGCGAACGGGCAGACAAACTCAGGCGCCTCAGAACAGGACACCGTTGCGACAGTCACGAATACGGAGCGCAAAAACGCGGCGGCGAACGCGCCGGTGTTTACAGGCTACCGCGGTATAAGTATCGGCATGAACGCGGAAGAGGTTCGGTCAACACTCAATAACCTCAAGAAAGATAAGGCTCTGGATGTTTTCGTTTTTTCTGAGAAGGAGTCAGCTCAGATCTACTATGACGACAAGGGAACGGTGACCGCCATTTCGATCGATTACTTCGGCGGTGACAGTAATGCGCCGTCACCGGCTACAGTGCTTGGCGCGGAGTTACAAGCTAAACCAGACGGTTCAATGTATGACCTCAAGCGTTATCCGGAGGCGGGTTACTGGGTCTCTTACAACCGCACCGCCGGAGACAAACCAATTGTGACGATCACCATGCAGAAAATGTGAGCTGACCGCTTCTCTTCTTCTTTTGCGGTAAATAGGTGAAATCACCTATTAGTTATAGGTGTTATAACGGATGCTCTTTCGTTGGGCCCTCTTTACTATCAACTTAACTAGCTTCGATGTGACTCGTTGAACCCCGCTTGGACTGGCTGGGCAAGCATCAACGCCACTGAGGGTCACATCGCCCAGACAATGAGGCGCCCGCAAGGCGCCTCATCGTTATTAAGCGCTCTTTACCGATACCCACGTGCCGTTGAAAGCGGCGGTGCCGCATAGGGCGTCGATCGACTGGTCATCGGTGAGATCGTTGATGCTCACGCCGGCGTGTTGTTCTGCTATTCCCATCTGAATGCCCGAACGATCGTGACCCCAACCATGTGGAATACTGATGACACCGCGCATCATCTCCTCGGAAATCTCTACTGGAATTTCAATCGAGCCAATACGCGAGCGCACCTGCACCTGCTGTTTGTCAATGATGTCGCGGTCTGCGGCGTCGTTGGGATTCATCAGCAGCGTGCAACGAGGACGGCCTTTCACCAGCCTCTCGCTGTTATGCATCCACGAATTGTTGCTGCGTAGATGACGCCGGCCAATGAGCAACAAGTCATAGCCATTATGGTTGATGTTGCTGTCGAGCAGTCGCGCTTTAACCCGCTCGATATCGT
>JAICGZ010000365.1 GCA_025922875.1 Pyrinomonadaceae bacterium | reverse complement strand
TCCTCAATCATGAACGCCAGCCGCTCAGCCGGATAACGCGGGTCGAGCGGCACATAAGCGCCCCCGGCCTTGAGCACTGCGAGCAGGCTGACGATCATCTCCAGCGAACGCTCCAGCAGGATGCCCACCTGCACTTCTGGTCCAACGCCCAGGCGCCGCAAATAGTGCGCTAACCGGTTCGCACGGCAGTTGAGTTCGTGATACGTGCTGCGCGTTTCATTGAAGATCACGGCCACGGCGTCAGGTGTCAGTGTCACCTGTAGCTCAAACAACTGCTGGATACACTCCTGGTCCATTTCTACCGTGCTATCCTTTAGGAGCGTCTACGATTTCATAACGCCGAAGGCGTTCGCTAATTCCAGCCCAGGGGTTGGAGCGCAGCGACAACCCTGGGAAATGATTGGCAGTCAGGTGCTAAACCCTGAAAGGGTTAACATTCACATGCTTAACGCTTTCAGCGTTAATGTCTCTTTTATGTGTGAGATCCCAGGGTTGGCGCTACGCTCCAACCGCTGGGCTGTAATTAGCCAACGCCTTCGGCGTTATGTCCTTACTGGCCCAGTGGCCAGCGCTCGTACCGGCAGGAAACTATTCGCGTAACATCGCGTTCGACCAGACGGTGATCCTCTGAACATGAGCGTGCCCCCTCTGCCTTGCGCCGCTCATTTACTTTGTGCTGATGGAATTCGCATGACTCGCGATCGAGTCTCAGGTTGCCCGTAGATAGAAAACGCACAGCGCCTTCTACGTCGCGCATAGTCATCGCCTCGCCCCGATTGTGAATACTTGAGGAGAAAGGAATGTCCATTAACCCTTCTTTAAAACCAGTCACTACTCCCTGTGCGATGTCACCGTTCCCACACAAGACGACGCTCTCGAAAATGGCTTCAACCTCGCGCCGTATCGCAGCACACTCCTCTGCCACCCGGGCCTCGTCCACATAGCAATCAGCAGCCCCGGCAAGACCACTCCGAATGAGTTCTATGCCGGTGATATTGTCCGTGAGGGTGGGAATCCCGAAAGCTTCGACCAGTGTCTTGCCCATAATACGAGTTGCACCCGAGCGGGCGGCAGTTATCGCTGAGTTTCGAATCAACTCGTCGGCACGCTTCAGACAAGGAGGAAATGCGGCCATGTACTGATGAAAGACTGTGTTGAGCTGCACGTCCTTGTAACCCATGCGATCGAGAATTTCGCTCGTCATCTTCTTCATCATGCGAATTGCGGCAATGTCCTGGGAACGATGACCTTGCTCGGCGTAGCCAAGGCTGACGCACTTCACACCCTGCCTGACAGCCAAAAGCGCTTCTATAACATTGGTCACGATGGCGAGACAGGGCGGAATCAAGGTTGCCGTGAGGGTGCCAAAAAATTCCCGATCGAGCACGACGCCAAAGAGCTTGTGATGAAGACCAGTTAGATAATCGACGTATTGCCAGTTTCTGATCGACTCGGCCAGTGGATAGTTTTTGTAATAAGGAATGTTGTAAGAGATGGCGCCGCCCTCAAACGAAGTCACTCCTCCCGCGTATGAGATTTCGGCAAGGAGACGCGGGTCGCGCGCGCTGTGACGGGTCTGCAAAGGCAAATGGACCTGCTGTGCAATTCGTCGCAGCCCCGTGACTCCATGATTAATGACCGGGAAGCCATTGAGTGTTGAAGTTCCGGACAAACGGCTATCACGGATTATCTCCTCGGCGCCTGCATAATTGTTGTTGCGGGTTAACGAGTCCACTTGATAGGAGAGCACCTTAACGCCCGCCCGTTTGAAGTTCTTGAAGAGCCTGATTTGTTCGCCAATCAAGGCGACTCCGCAGCGCGGTTGAATCAGGATCTGGCCATGGTCCATCTTTACCTGAGTTTGAGCTTTGGGAAATGAAGGTTGCCGCATGAGGAATTGCGCATTGCTCGCGAGGTTTCGCGCGGCGTTTCCGGTTTTCCAGTGTTCGAGTACCTCCCGCCGGCGTGACTCGAAGGTCTCATGTTCAAGCAACTCATCGCTTGCGACTCCGGAAGAACAGGACGCCTGCACAGATTGCTTCCAACGTTCCGGATAGTTTGCGACTGCTTCCACGCCTTCCAAGTCTCGCTCGATCGTGTTCAGCACGATTGTGAGTTCAACGAACTTCACGAACACGCGGTTGAAACCCATCTCGATGAATTCGCGTTCACCGCCCTCGCTCACGCCGAGATTTCCGCCGAGGTACCACAGCGTGCTGTTCGTTTTGAACTCACGCTTGAACGTGAAAAACTCACGCAAGTAATAACGTGCATGACCGTCCATGCTGGAGATCATCACGAGGTTAGTGAGGCCGGCTGTCTGAAAGAAATCTGCGAGCGTGTTTTGCGTACCCAGATAGTTAACTTGATAACCATTTGCGAGCAGACTCTGGCGAAGAATGGTCAGGCCGACTGAATGTGAATCGCCGCCAAGACCACCCAGGAGAATCGTATACGGGCGTTTATTAAACACTTGTTGTTTTGGTATTGGGCTGCAATCAGCGCAACTGTAGGGGCGGTCCTCTGTGGCCGCCCCTCGTTTAATTGCGCATTCTTCGTGAGAGGGGCGGCCACGGAGGGCCGCCCCTACAATTGCGCCCTTAAAGATCCGACTTTTGAGACAAAGCTTTGGTGAAGAAGGCAAGCTACCGCCCTTAAGGCCGGTAACTTCAAAGATCGAAAGCAGGTAATTTGAGGACCCGAAGTCCTATCTTTAACTAACGCGCAGTAAGTATCGCTAAAGGTTCAGTGGGAAGATATTCGTCAACGTGCTGCCAGGAGGTGTTCAGAACCTAAGTAGAAATTGTCGTCTTCCTGTTGGCGTGCATACCAGAGAACAAATCCCACGCGGAAACAAAACTACTCCTGTTTATCACTTGCTTTCGGTTGTCGAGATGCGGCTTTTTGTACCTGAAAGATGTACGGCTGTCTGTCTTGAATCGGACTGAGTCTGAAAGCAGACCAAGAGAACTCTTACTTGAGAAAATGTTGAAGCTCGTCGCGGATGATTCGATAACACTCGCAGGCATTAGCCTCGAGTCTCCTGCGGTCGAGAATAAAAATCTTTCCCCGGCTATAACGAATAAGGCCCGCCCTCTGTAAATCGCCTGCCGCCATAGTCACGGCGGTTCTGGGAACGCCCAGAATATGTGAAATACTCTCTTGTGTGAGATTCAAACTCTCCGAGTTCACTCGATCTTGGACCAGGAGTAACCAGCGGCTAAGTGTTTGCTCGAGAGTGTGAAAACGATTGCATATACATGATTGTGAGATTTGAGCAATCAACACGTTAAGATAGCGAAGCACCAGGTCATGTAAAGTTTCTCCTCGATCGAACTCTTCCTGTAGTGCCTCTGCTCTGATTTTGAATGCTTCAGTAACGAACTGAACTGTCACCTCGTATGGAATCACCCGGTTTCTTAAGATCACAGGAACGCCCACCAGGCCTTCGTTACCGACCATTGCAACTTCAATTGTGGAACCGGTTTCGGTTGTGAAAAGGAAAGAGACTAACCCGCTGACCAGAAAATAGCCGAATTGGATATCGTCTCCGGGTAAATAAACGATTTCGCCTTTCTGCAGGTAGACACTTTCCAAATGCGGTAGAAGACGTGCGAACTCTTCGTGAGGAAGGGCCGCAAGGATTTTATTCCGCACAGCAAGTTGCTTCGATACGGCGCCATAGACCATAGCTTAGTGCACTTACGGGAGCGTCTCTTTATCCTGGGCTTGAAAACCGATGCGGTGGGCAAGCAATGCGGGAGGACCGATGGGCATCATCATACCGTTTTGAAATGCCGTGTCAACGTTCGTTGTGGATAGTGTCTAAATTGCTCGGGGCCTGGCGCTCCGCGAGGGCCCTGTGGGTGAAAGTACCTACGCCTCGTAAGTATTAAGACCGATTCGAGGTTTTTGCCTTCTTAAACATAATGGTGTGATATCTTTTCGTTAATGCCAGTGCCAGGGTTCCATGTCAGAGTTTACGAAAATCGTGATCTCGCGAGGCGTATTGGTTGACGCCGCCTTTTTCGGTCTTGTAGTTCATTCGTTGGTTACCCAGACATTCTCCAGGCCCGCTCCAGGCCCGTTGACGCACTTGATTGACGCAACACCAGTCTGCTCGCTTTTCAATTCAAACGCTCAACTGTGAGTTGAAAGAAGCGGAGCGACAAGCGACGATGACATGATGGTTGATAAAAGAATTCACGAATTGCAGGAAAGCCTGCGTGGTCGGCTCTTCTGTCCAGACGACGAGGGTTATGACAATGTTCGCAAGGTCTTCAACGGCATGATCGACAAGCGACCCGACCTGATCGTGCGGTGTGCGGGCCTCGCGGACGTTATCGCGGCCGTCAATTTCGCTCGCGAGGCAAATCTCCTGGTCGCCGTTCGCGGCGGCGGCCACGGTGTGACTGGCAACGCCGTGTGCGACGGTGGGTTGGTGATCGACCTATCTGCAATGAAGAGCGTTCACGTGGATCCGGCGAATCAGACGGCTCGGGCCGAAGGCGGAGCAACTTGGGGCGACTTTGATCACGAGACGCAGGCGTTTGGCATGGCCACGACCGGAGGCATTGTTCCCACCACCGGAATCGCGGGACTCACACTAGGCGGCGGGATCGGCTATCTCAACCGGAAGTATGGCCTCTCCTGCGACAACCTACGATCTGCCGACGTGGTGACCGCAGGCGGGCAACTGCTAAAGGCCAGCGCCAGCGAAAACGAGGATCTCTTCTGGGCTCTCCGGGGCGGTGGTGGCAACTTCGGCGTGGTCACTTCTTTTGAATTTCAGATTCACCCGGTGCGTTCGGTACTTGCAGGCGAGATTATTTATCCACTGGATCGCGCGAAGGCCGTGCTGCGTTTCTTTCGTGACTGGTCCATCGCAGTGCCCGACGAAGTCAGAGCCGATGCAACACTGATATCGGGACCGAATGGACCTGTGCTGGACATCAAAGTTTGTTACTGCGGGACCATCGAAGAGGGCGAGAAAGTGTTGCAGCCACTCCGGTCTTTGTGTCCTCCGATAATCGACACCGTTGCCCCAGTCCCTTACAAAACCGTGCAGAACTTCCTTACTGCTGTGTTTCAACCAGGCTTGCTACATTACTGGAAGGCTGGTTTCGTGCGTGAGTTCAGCGATGACGCTATCGAAGCAATTGTCGACTTTTTCGCGGGCGCCGTTCCCAAGCCATTCGCCGCGATAGCTATCGAGCACCTGGGCGGCGCCATCAGCCGCGTCGGTCCGCATGACACCGCATTCAATCACAGGGACGCGCAGCACAGTCTTCTTGTGTTACGGATGTGGCAAGACCCTGCGGAATCCGAAGACAATATTGACTGGGCGCGCCGGTGTTACCGGACCGCGGAGCCTTTCCTGGAGAATTCGGCGTACGTCAACTATTTAGGCGACGAAGGCGAGGCGAAGGTGAGGGCCGCCTACGGCGACAATTACGCGCGGCTCGTGGCGATCAAGAACAAATACGATCCGACGAACTTCTTCCGCCTCAACCAGAACATTGAGCCAGTCCCGGAATTCCACGGATCGGCTCGTCAAACCTAGGCAAAAATTACGTTCTTCTGGATTGGAGTTTTGAGGCCAGTTCGGATGGCTCGAGATCTGGTAGAGCGTATGTTTGCACTAAGTTTAGTAAAACACAGATCCTCCGTGAGCATGGTGTCTCCCCCCACACTCTCACCAAATTCAATCGATACTACTCTCAGTTGAGCGGTCGAGCAATAGGGTGTTAACTAAGACGATTAGATGAGTTGCCCGTGTGCGCTCCGATTCTGGCAATTATGGGCATGAAAGAGTGAGTTTCGAGAAAAGTCTGGCAAAAAGTCTGGCAGCGCTGAATGGCAAGATTGAGGCATAGAGCTAAACCACTGATTCGGTTATACTACGCCCACACGGCGGGGTAGCTCAGATGGTTAGAGCGTGGGATTCATAATCCGAAAACACGCAAATTCTCAACTCTATTAACTAAAACAGGTTGCAGCCATAGCGGTTTTACTGGGGTTTTTTGATGATCCTTTATGCAGCTATATCGCCTCCATGTGCCTTTATCTGAATTCCCGTCACAACACCGTCACAAGTTACCAAGAATCTCCGGTGCCTAAACCAACTGCTCGGCTAGGTTATTTAGGATATATTTACGTCCGCCGCTTCAAACTAGGTGATGACTGC
>JAICGZ010000364.1 GCA_025922875.1 Pyrinomonadaceae bacterium | reverse complement strand
GGCTGCAAGAAAGGTGTGACCACCATAAAGATGATTAGCAACACGAGCATGATGTCGACCATCGGGGTTACGTTGATTTCTGATTGAAGGCCGCGCCCGCCTCCTCCGGCTGTCATTCCCATAAGATCTCCCTTCCAGCGATCCGAAATGTGGTAAGCACTGGTACGTGTGCTTGACTTTGACAACCGCAGTGGACGTTTTGTTCCACCGTCTGTCTTCGCTTATGGCGAAACCCTGTTCAGACGCGCGTGTTCAAGGTTTCAAATGTCTTGACCTATGGTCAAAGCGGGGCGTATAAGGGCTGTTATTAACGGCTCACTACCAATGGTCCGGTGACATTGGTAACGAATAAAACTCAATCTCCTAATAGGAGTCCTCAAATGTTACGTCGATTCCTCGCGGCCGTTGGCACCCTGTCGCTACTTCTCGTCTTCACCTATACAGTACTGCTAAATCCTAGCGTTTCCGCATCTCCTCAAGAACTTGTTGTGAAGAGTCAAACCAAAGGAGACGAGGTACTGAAAGCCGACTTCTTAGACGACCGAATAAGAATGCGTCTAACGAATAACCACAAAGCGACTATAACTGCCTTCGTAATCAGATTTGACGATACGACGGTTATAGCGGATTTCGCGTATTCAGAGGTCCATTTTGGTATCGAACCCGGCGAGACAATTGAGGAGAGTTATCCCTTCGCCCGTTCATCGTCTGACGCTGAACTCCCAACGCTTCACCTGCTTACCGTTTTGCTAAAGGATGGTACTGCGGATGGAAACTCCAAAGTAGCACAGCAAGTAAGGGATGAAAGATTGGGCGAAAAAATTCAGCTTCACCGCATCCTTAAGGCTTTTGAGAAAGAAGGATTTTTACGTAAGGACATTAAAGCGGTTAAGGCTGACGTGAAGGCTGCTCTGGAGGCCGGCGAATATGAAGCGCGCATCGTCAGAAAGGAATTGCTTCCGTCCTCAAGTATGGATGACAACCTTTCGGAAGATTTGAAGATGGGTCTTCATTGGGGACGAGAAAAGATGTTGCGAAAATTTGAAACCCTGGAACAGCTGCCAACTGAGCGCCAGGAACAAGGGTTGATAGAACTAAAAGGCCGAGCCCAGAAGTTGCTCTCAAAACTCTAATTCATCGATAACGCTTCTTCGAAAGGACCTCATCATGAAGTGTTCCCTCATGCTCGGTCGCGCTTTGTTTACGACTATAACTGTTCTCTTAATAGTGGCGGTCACCAGGGCCGATTGTACACCGTTAGGAATACTTATCAGTGAAAAGACTAATTCTGCATGTGCTGCTTTTGAAGAGAAAATTCTAACTAAAGAAAGCAGATGGAGTATACATTGGCCTCTTTCACAGTCCGACACTTTGCTACCCGAAGGTACCGGAAAATGCACCTATAGGAAGACTTGTAATCCTTTACAAGGCAATGCAACGACAGATTGTTGGCCCGAGTTCCATACACCTGTCGTAACTTCTTTTGGTGTGTTTAGTATTCTTGTTGTTAGCAAGGTTACTGAAAAGATCACGAAGAACTGTGCAATCCCTCTTGTTCAATTTGAAGAGGTTTTCTGTAACGACAACGGACAGCGTATGTTCCTGAAGAGTCGCAGCTGTAATCCCCAGAATGAAGAAGAATGCAACAGTATGAATTGGTTTTGGAACCCGTTTAGCGACTCCTGCCAGGAAGAAGCACCGCCTGAATGCAACCTAATCCCCGAGGTTTGCGAAAACGGAATATGGAGTTTTCAATGGTGTGGATGTGTTCCTTATAACACCCCCATCGTGGTAGACCTGAACGGCAACGGATTTGACCTGACTAATGCAGACAACGGCGTATCCTTCAACCTCAACAACATTGGTGGAAGAGAAAAGCTTGGTTGGACCAGCGCTACTTCTGATGATGCCTGGTTAGTGTTGGACCGAAACGGCAACGGGACGATTGACGACGGTACTGAACTATTTGGAGACCTCACAACCCAGCCTGATCCGCCCGCCGGTGAAAAGAGAAACGGATTCCGCGCGTTAGCTGAGTACGACAAGATAGCCAATGGGGGCAATGCTGATGGTCGGATTGCGAGCGGCGATGCCGTGTTTTCCAGCCTGCGACTATGGCAGGATGCAAATCACAATGGCTTGTCCGAACCAAGCGAGTTACATGCTCTGCCATCGCTAACAGTGGCCGCAATCGAGCTCGAATACAAGTATTCAAAGAAGACTGATGGTCACGGCAATACATTCAGCTTTCGAGCCAAAGTTAGGAACTCTCAAGGTCAACAAATGGGGCGATGGGCGTGGGATGTTTATCTGGTTAGAGACTCCGACTAACTCTCTCGAGACATTCAACGATACCGACAGGCTGACCCTCACCAAACAAACGAATGGGTCAACGAAAAGGTGGAGTAGAGCGAGTTCTTACGGAGGCGAATGAGACGGGGTAGAACTGCTAGATCATTTCCGTAAATCGCAATAGTTTAGTTGGATTCCGATTCTGATCTATGCCAGCAGCACGATTGCGCGTGCGCGAGTAACCATCACAAGAACTATCCACCTTCGTGGCTTCATTCATATCTCAACGCGTCCAGAGGATCGACTTTCGTTGCGCGTTGCGCCGGGAAGTAACAAGCAAACAATGCAACGCCGGCCAACAAAACAGCTACGCCGACGAAGGTGAGGGGATCAGTTGCGCTAACGCCGTATAGCAAACTCTTCAACACTCTCGTCGCCGCAAACGCTGCAATTAGACCAAGCGCAATACCTGTAAGCGCCAGTCTCATTCCCTGCCCAATGATCAGTTTGCGGACGCCACCAATCTGCGCTCCGAGAGCCATGCGGATCCCGATCTCGCGCGTGCGACTGCCAACGACATAGGCCATCACTCCATACAAACCGATAGCGGCCAGCAACAATGCCAGCACGGCGAAGGCGCTCGATAACGAAGCGAACAGCTTTGCCGGCGCCAACGGCAAACGCATATGCTCCTGCATTGTCTTAACGTCCGTCAGCGGAAGGTCGGGATCGAGGGCCTTGACCTCTGAGCGCACCAGGCTGATTACCGAGCTTGGGTCACCGGCCGTGCGCACATGCAAAGTCAACACCGCGCGATTGCGCTGACTCAGCGGTCGATAACCAAAGAACAAAGGCGCCTCTGCTAGCTCATGATATTTAATATCGCGCGCTACTCCGACTACTTCCAGGTAGTCGCCCTTAGAGTCCATGCGAAAGCGTTTGCCGATGGCGTTGCCATCGGGAGCCAGCCGTTTCGCCAGCGTTTCGTTCACAATGACTACGGGAGTGCTCGACGCTGTATCGCTATCATTAAAGTCACGACCACGCACCAGCGGAATGCCCAGGGTCTTGAAATAATCCGTAGCAACTGTGGTGTGCTGTACCAAAGAACTTTCATCGAAACGATCCGGGGTGGCTTCGCCTTCCACATAGAGCGGTGACGTACTTCCGCCCTCGCTAAGCGGAACTGTCTCTGCATACGACGCGGAACGTACCTGCGACGAGGCCCGGAGGCGCTCGAGCAATTGCTGTTGAAATACTTTTCCCCGCGCGCTGTCGTAACCGGCAAGACCAAGATCGAATGACGCCATTAAACCGGCATCAGTACTGAATCCCGGCTCAGCATGCTGGGTATTGCGCAGGTTTCTGATGAATAGACCTGCCATTACCAACAAAAGTACGGACACCGCTATTTGGGCGACTACCAGAAGATTGCGGAGCGATAGGCGCCGGCGAGTAACGCCCAGCCCTATCATTTCGTCCTTTAGCGCTGTTACTAAATCGGTCTTGGAACTTTGCAGCGCAGGCAATAGTCCGAAGATAACTCCGGTGGCCAGCGATAGCAGCAGCGCATAGCCGAAGACACGCACATCCGGAGTTACATCCGGAGTAACAGCATTTCCCGATAATGACTGAGGCAAGAGCGCTGCCAACAAAGTCGTACCCCACAAGGCGACCAGTAGACCCGCCGCGCCGCCGATTATTGAAAGCAGCAAACTTTCAGTCAGCATTTGACGAGTGATGCGCCAGCGTCCGGCGCCGAGGGACAGCCGCACCGCGATCTCTTTCCGACGCTTTACAGCACGGGCGAGCAGCATGTTGGCGACATTCGCGCAGGCTACTAGCAGCACCAGAGTGACAACCGCCATTAGAACGCCGACCACCATGAGAGCTGGTGTGCGGCCTTGCGGAGGAATCATCAAGCCACGGGCCTCCTCTACCGCTACGGTCCTACCGCCGGGTGACTCTGGGCCGGAGTTTCGTTCGCGCCTTGCGTGGTGAAGGCGCGCGGCAATCGTCTCGACTTCAACCTGTGCTGCGCTGATGTTGGCGTCCGGCCGCAGTCGTCCCAACATCATTAACCAACCATCATCGGGTGAAGTAAGCGTGCGCGAACCCGGATTGGCGACGGGCTCCATCGCGAGCGGAACCCAGAGGTCGGGTACCGAGATGACCGTTGCCCCAACGAACTTTTCGGGCATTACTCCGACAACTGTGTACGGCCGCTGATTAAGGCTAAGGCTGGTCCCAATGACGCTCGGGTCCGAGTTGAAACTGCCGCGCCAGAGCGAATTGCTGATTACGACAACGGGATTTGCTCCGAGACGATCTTCTTCGCCGAGGAAGGGGCGTCCCAGGACCGGACTGGCCTTTAAGACATCAAAATAATTGCCGCTTACAAACTCGCTCCAGACGCGGCTTGACTGGCCATTGACTGTCAGGCTCATCGGGCGCTGCGCATAAGCAGCCAGACCTGAGAATGCGGTGGTTCCATCTCGATAAGCGATATAGTCGGGATACGAAACCGCATTGCTGTCCCAGACGCGGGCCAGCCTATCAGGTTCGGAAAAGGGAAGTGGTCGGAATAGCGCGGCGTTAACGAAACTGAAGATCGTAATGTTAACGCCGATTCCGAGAGCAATGGAAAGCACCGCCACTGCCGTAAAGCCGGGCTGCTTTACCAGACCTCTCATGCCGTACCTGAGATCCTTGATTAGTGTGTCCATAACTCGTGGCACAGACTTTCGTCTGTGCTTCTCTCCTTCAGATGTAGGTGTACGAGTCACTTCACAGACTGAAGTCCGTGTTTAGAGCCAATCGTTTTCCCGCCGTTCAACCGGTGTGCCAGACGTTTCACGAGAGCGAGCAGGGATGAAATTCCCAATAAACCGGGAAATTATATCGGCCCGATACAGACTGTAAGTAAATCTCAGCGAGGTGGGCGCTGAATGTGATGGTTGCCGAGGTCGGTTGTGGGATCGGTTGAGTCCCATTTTCGCAATTATTTCGCCTTAATAAGTATCGGTATCCATATTGCTTATTTTGGCTTTCGGACTTACGATTCGTTTTCTCTGGTCTCCTCAGACCGACGCGTCGACCAACGTGGAAGGATAAATACTTCGTTAGTCCCCCGACCATGCAGAAATTGGCAATTATCGTAACGATCGCCTTTTTCGCATTCTGTTTTTGTATTTCATTCCCCAGTGCTGCGGACACCTCACCAACCCAATCTGACGGACCTCGCCTACAAAGTCCGAAGTTAGTAGTGCAAGGTGACAGAATTTCCGAAGTACGATCAGGCGAAGAGACGCAACTCGAGTTCGTGCCGGGCGAAGTGTTAGTCAAGTTTGCTGATCCGGCATTCGCGGATCATTTGGTCCAATCACAGAAGACCTCGAAGGGCAGTCTGCGAGTCGCGGCGTCGGTTAGCCTAACGAATGTTTTCGAGAAATTCGAAATCAAGCACGCGGCAGCACCCTTTGCTTTTGCGACAGCGGGTCGTCTCAAAAACGTTGTTAAGCTCACTGCTCCCTCACTAAAAGGCAATCGAGAAAAAACCAGAGAACTCATGCTGGTACTGAAAGGAAGGCCCGAAGTCGAGTACGCAGAACTGAACTACATTCTGCGAACACAGGTTGTGCCCGATGATCCGTACTATTCGTCCTCGGGTGCCTGGGGACAAACGTTTCGGGATTTATGGGGACTGCAGAATATCTCAGCGGAGACAGCCTGGAACAGTTCAACGGGACAGAACGTGGTCGTGGCCGTAAGTGACAGCGGTGTTGATTACAACCACGAAGATATCGCCGCCAACATCTGGCAGAATCCGGGTGAAATTGGCACCGACTCTACGGGTCATGACAAAAAAGCCAACGGCATTGACGACGATGGCAAT
>JAICGZ010000363.1 GCA_025922875.1 Pyrinomonadaceae bacterium | reverse complement strand
CACTTTCCAACAGGAGGAGTCTGCTGGGCTTGAACCAAGGTCAGGGTGCCTAGAACAGCGATAAAGATCGCTGAGATAGCTTGCTTCATGATCTACCTCCGTGCAAACCATTAGAGAGTTTTTCAGCAGGGAGAGGATTGTTGTGGGCAGAATACTAACCGATCACTATCGGTTTGGGCGACTTCTCGCGCCGCCCCCAGGCACATTCATTTCTCATGTTCAGCCGCTTCAAGGTGAGACTCGTCTGCTTCTGCAGCAACTTCTCTCTGGTGCGTGTAACCACTCGCAACTCGCCGAACTCCTCGAGCTTAACGATCAGCTCCGGCGGGATCGCCAATTTTCAGTGAGTCAATTCGCGGCGTTGAATTTACAACGATGCCGAAGTAGACTTGCTCCGGCAAAACTTGGGGCGATGGAGTTCGCCATTAACCATCCCGCAAGGGATTGATGACTCCTAATCAAAGCGCCGAATGGTCGGCTCTGTGATTAGGAGTTTCTTTTTGATTCTCTTTCACGTATGCAGAAAACAATCTTCATTGCTTTGGCGGGGTTGGTCGGAACTCTCTTGCGGTATTGGCTGTCCGGATTTGTGGCGAGACACTATGGAGAGACGTTTCCCTGGGGAACGATGGCGGTCAACCTGATCGGCTGTCTAATAACCGGCGCCGTGTTCTTTCTGACTGAGGAAAGATTTCTGGTAAGTCCGACAGTTCGGACGGTGATCCTGATCGGATTACTCGGCGGATTTACGACATTTTCATCCTACGGTTTGCAGACTTTTACGCTGCTGCGGGATGGCGAATTTGGACTGGCGATTTTGAACGTGGTTACGTCGAATATTCTCGGGCTGTTTATGGTGTGGGTCGGGTACGTTTTGGGGAGAGTTTTGTGAGGGGAATTATGACTATTCCAGAGGAAGGCTTTCTATTACGGATCTTCATCGGTGAGAGTGACCGCCACGGCCACCATCCGCTTTATGAGGCGATAGTCTTAAAGGCGAGAGAACAAGGCATGGCGGGCGCTACGGTGCTGCGAGGTGTGATGGGTTTCGGTAAACATAGCGTCCTGCATACGGCAAAGATTCTTCGCTTGTCCGAGGATCTTCCCATGGTGATTGAGATCGTCGATAGTCGAGAAAATGTGGAGGGCTTTCTGCCTCAGCTGGACGCAATGATCACCGATGGAATGGTGACAGTGGAACCGATAAAAGTTCTTCAGTACAAGGGTTGATCCTTGCTCCCCTGATGGCGTCCGAGCAAAAAAAATGTCGTCTCAGGGAGCGGTTAGGTCGGGGAGACTATGCTGTGATGGGATCGACTTCGGAACGTCCGGCGCGGCGCATTAGTGCGGCGACTGTCGATCGCCTGCTGCAACCCGAGCGGCGCAAACAGCAGTTATGCCGGCGCTCGCACACCAAGCCGGCACTTTACTCAAACATCAGATCCCGATTCGCACCTTCGCCGAGTGGGATGAGCCACAGCCTGGCTTTGCGGAGATTGATCTAGTGGCCCACGATGGTGGCCTGGCACTTGGCGACTTTTGCCGCGAACGTTGGCTGATGAATGTTCGCGTATTGTACGCGCGAGGAAAATTGCTGTTTTTGGCTATCGCTAAGTTGTTGAAATTATTGGTGGCCAGGGACGGAATCGAACCGCCGACGCCGGCCTTTTCAGGGCCGCCTACCGAATCGCGGAAGTGGTTTGAAATCAACGGATCTTGTTGACTATAACGAGCTTACGTCATCGGTGCTTTAGGCTGATGTAGGCTCGTTTAGGCTGTTTTCGGCTCTTCGATGTTCGCGTATTGTTCGTGCGTATAGTTCTCTCCGAGATCAAAAACCAACTCACTTTTCCTACTCTTTGAATACCAAAGTGCAAAGTGGTCCAACACGGCAAGAGTGTAACCAATATAGTTAGAAAAGTGGGGTGTCTGCGCCTTCTTAGGCAGGCTTGCGAGCGGCAGCAACTGCAGCCTTCCCTAGCTGCATGTTGTCCGCACGCGTAGTAGCTACAAGGAAAAGATCAATGCGAATTGAAGGCCCGCTGAATTACTTCGTTTTCTCTGTTACTGTCCAGCTTGCCGACCCAAACATTGCTTACTCGGCCTGAGCGATCGACAAGGACCAATGTTGGCGTTGCGGAGACGTTGATATCCGATAGTGAAGCGGTCACTATGCCGTCAACCACCACACCCAAACCCTCAAGATATTTACCTCCCTCTGCTTCATCTCCCGGCACTACGGCAATCATGCGCGGCTCCGATCCGGATCTTTGTTGCCATAGGCGGCGATAAAAAGCGGCACTCTCATCACAATACCTACACCCTCTTTGAAGGGCCAGCACAAGAGTAGTTCCATCGTTCCAGTTAACACCTGAAAGTGATACTTGTGATCCTGTTTTAATGGTATCGGGCTCAGCCTTGCTTCGCCATTTCGACGAAACAAAATTGCCAACGATGATGAGTGCGACAATAACGATAGCCACATTGGCTGAAACCTCAAGAAAGCGCCGCAGAGATTTAGATGATATTTCCATTTTGGTCAGAATTCGACGGTCAGTTGTTCACCGATGATTTCGGAACTGGTTGGCTCTGTTTGGACTTCAACTCCTTCGCAAGCACGGCCCCGGCAAATTGAAGTCTCAACACGAGTCGCAGTGATGGCTCACGAACAGTGCTGACTATTTGATCGGCACGAAACCAATCAGTTACAGCAAGACCCGACAGACTCGGCTCAATTCTTATGTCGCTCAGACTCGACGGCACTACGCCCAGCCTCGTTTGACTTTCTCCAATCCTGGCCTCCAGACCAAATCCAACTGGTGGCTTGGTTCGCGCAGAGTGTTTCGACTCGGATGAATTCGCGTACTTTACCGCGGCTAGCAGTGTCTCAAACGCTCGGCGGGGGTCATTCTTCACCAGCATTGCGGTCGCCAACAGTGCCAATTCTGCTTTATAGGGAGTCGGAGACGATCCGTCCAGGGCTTTCAGCGCCTTAGTGATCGACTCAAACCCTAGTACCTTATCCTCTTTGGCAGCAACTGACGCTACGGCGAGCAACGCCCATGCTCGTGCCTCTTGGGAAGAAATGGACCCGGTAAGCTGTTGAGCCTCAATGATCTTTTTCTGTTTCACGAACGCGTTCACGCGAGCAATCGTGAGTCGATCTGTGTAAGCCGATTTCACATCCTCATCGCTAAAACCCGAAACGGCTTCGGCAGCCAAATCAGAGCTTTTCTGCGAGTCTTCCGACTCATTCTTCAAAAGCTCAGAGACTAGGCGAATAAGCCTGAGATCACGTCTGTCAGCAACCGGATCTTTTAGAATATCAGCCAATCTATCCTTCGGATCTGAGGACGGTTCTGGTTGAAACCCCTGTATTCTCGCCCTTGTTTTTTCAGGAACCAAGGGCGCCGTTTGGTCCAACAGCAAATCAAACTCAAGCAACTGGTCCGGCGCATACTGAGAAATGAGCACGCGTGGACTCCCTGAGAAGGTAGTGAATCCGCGCGTAATGTAAAACGAATCGACGCCAGGCTCTTTAGCAACAATTACCCACGCTTGAAGGGAGCGCATAAGAAAGCTGACAAACGAATTCTTTGCCGATTGCGGCATGTCGCGATCAGCGAGGCCGAGAATTGCGGCGTAGTCGGGACTTGAGGGATCAAGCGCAACACTCGTTGTCAACACTTGACCGATCCTATTTTCAAGTCTGTCAACAAGTGCCCGGTTACCATTCTTAATCAGCTTTTCCTGAATATCAAATAAGACACTTGAGACAATTCCGCCCTGAACACTTTGGACCACCAGGCCCAACGCTTTCTCAGGATCGGAGTCAATTAGCGAAAGGGCGACTTTGGCAGGCTGGTCAGCAGCCGTTCGCTGATCGTTGAACTGAGTGCGCCAAGACTCACTCTTGAAGTTCAAAGCCTTTGGAGTGTTATTGACACTTGACTCGCCTGAAGATTGAAACTCCTTGTCTCGAACAAGCGCCTTTTCTGAATCAATCAGCATGTAGAGGGCCAACACTTCATTCCGCAGAGTTGCCGCAATATTTCGTTGCCGCCAACTTGTGTTGTCTGATGAACCCCACTCCTTTAGGTCAGCCAGCGCAACGTCAAGCAGCCGAACTGCTTCCGGCTGATTGGCTGGCGCCAAAATTTTTGCAGCGTCAATCAGAATTCTTAATCTTTGCGGAATGTCTGGCAGTTTACTGGCATCTCGGGCTATCTCTGTAATGGAGGAAGTAGCCAAAGCATAGTAGTCGTAATCGGCGGCCGGTTTCTTTTTCTGACCTCGACATAATGATGGCGAACAGCAAAAAACCAACGAAATCAAAATCGCTAACGATAGAATCTTTTTAGTTTGCATGCCCGATCCATACCTTAAACACTTGGTGGGCACGTTGCGCGAAGCGGTCCGTCAACGTGCCCGAAAGGCCTGGTCTAGTCGTTGAGCGGTTTGCAGCCGGCGGCACACTTATCGTATTGCTTCTTACAGTTCTGGACACAACTCATGTTATAGCCACAACCGCCGGTACAACTTATCTCTTCGTTAATACAACCCTCCAAACACGGATTCCCACCTTCCTCAGCGAAAGTCGTTATGGAAGTGGACTTCGGAACCGTGGCTATCACAAGCAAGATGAAAAGCGCAAGAAATCTTAACGTGAGACGCATCAGTAAGCCTTTCTGTGAAGGCGGCGTAATCAGCGCAGCCAGGGGTTGAGTAACGCTGAAAAGTAAAGGGTTCGAGGAGCGGCCTTTACCATTCGTAAAGAAGGTCCGACCGATTCGACAGAAATATCGCGGCGAATGCTATGACAACCAACAAGTGTTGTCAAACAATTTGTAGCGCTGGAGGAAGGCGAAGCTCGCACGACAACATATCTGTTGACGCGAGGAATTTGAATGTTGGGCCTTTCTGTGCTGAGGGAAGCAGCGGAGAAAGAGGGTTATCAGGTCCGTGGCTTTGCGCCGACAACACGCGCCGCGAAACAGCTTGGCGAAAGCGGAATTGAGACAGAAACACTCCAGAAGTTCCTGCGCCGGCGACGGGAGCCCACAACCTCAAAACAACTCTTCGTGCTCGATGAAAGCTCATTAGCAAGCACCAAACAGCTACACAAGTTCTTTGGCCGCCTCGAGGCTGAAGACAAAGTGCTCTTAGTTGGTGACGTCCGGCAGCATCAGGCGGTGGAAGCCGGCAGTCCCTTTGAGCAACTGCAAAAGCACGGCATGACTACCGCCGAGCTTAACGAGATCGTGAGGCAGCGAGATCCCGAACTGAAACAGACGGTGACGAAACTATCAGTGCGGCAGATTCGAGAAGCGATCACTGAACTGGAGAGCCGCGGTAAGGTGATCGAAATCAGTGACGAGCGAGAACGCCTCAAAACAATAGCTCAGGACTACGCGAAGCATCCCACCAACACGCTCGTTATCTCGCCAGCCAACCGCGAACGCGCACAACTGAATTCACTCATACACCAGCAACTACAGCGCGAAGGAAAAGTGAGCCGCGATGACCATCAGATGAACGTCTACGTCAATCGCCAGGACATGACCGGCGCCGAACGCACCTTCGCCAACGCCTACCGACCAGAGGAAGACATCATTCGCTACAACCGCGCCAGCAAGGTCTACAAAGTGAAGCCGGGCGATTACGCCAGCGTCATCGGCGTTAACCACGAGCGAAACGAGCTCACGGTTCGTTTTGCTAACGGCCGCACCCTCACCTACGACCCCACGCGCCTTTCCGGCGTCAGTGTTTACAGCCAAGCAGAGCGTTCATTCGCCGAAGGTGATCGCATTCAGTTTCGCGCTCCCTTTGCGGAGAAGCGAATAGTCAACGGTGAGCTTGGAACAATCAACCAGATTGAACCAGAACACTTGCGCGTTGCCCTGGACAATGGACGCGTAGTTTCTTTTGACCCTCAGCAGTTCCGCCACCTCGATCACGGCTTCGCCGTCACGAGCCACTCTTCTCAGGGGCTAACTGTAGATCGCGTGCTGATCAGCGCCGATACCCAGGAATCATTCCGTCTACTCAACGACAGAATGGCATACGTTGCCGTCTCGCGAGCAAGGGAAGAAGCTCTGATCTACACCGACTCCACGCAGAACCTGCGCGAGGCTCTCAATCGCGGCACCAACAAAGAAATGGCGCTTGAAGCGACGAAGAGCAGATCACGCGACATT
>JAICGZ010000362.1 GCA_025922875.1 Pyrinomonadaceae bacterium | reverse complement strand
GATACCTTGACGACCGCTAGGCGCGTAAATACTGGTTCGTATCGTTTCGTAAGTTCAGGTAGCACCGTCAACACGGGACTTAAAATCCGTTGTCCGAAAGGACGTGCGGGTTCGACTCCCGCCCTCGGCACCATACCTTTCCTACGGTTTTCACGTCTTCTATCAACTCAGCCCTGGGAATGATCTCAACCCCAAGAGTGAAGATGGGGGCCAGGATTACAACTAGCCATCGCGATCATCAGGAGTTAATTCATAAAATCGCATTTAGTTGCGATCCAAATTGCTCTCCCCTAGCCGGAAATTTGTTCGCGCGTAAGAACACCGCACAAAACAAGTTGAAGCAAAGCAAAAGCACCCGCAAACTCAAACGAGTCTGCGGATGCTTGTCAACGTCGGCTTTGCGGCTATCGAATGTCGCCGCTACTTACCAGGAATACATCCCACGCCCAGCGCCCAAGCTGCGCGTCACGCGCGTCCCTGACTTTGGCGCGATAACGGTACCAGTTCCCATGCTCGTCGTGTCTTCGTGACTCTTTATAGTCAAGGTCAATCGACGCCAACCCTAAAGTTACCAAGCGATGTAACTCATTCGCCTCAGAGACGCCATTGTGATTCGTGTCTTGCCACAGCAGCAGCGATGAAAAGATCGCATCGTGTTGATCGAGTCTGCCGTCCTGGTTGCCGCCCTTGTCCGGCATATCGTACGACGCCAACGCCAGAAATCCATGCTTTTCGACACCATCAGGCGGTTCAGGCTGCGGGGTGTAATTTCCAAACAACTCCCTGCCGTTATCGACAGCCCCATTGCCGTTCCGATCCAATGCCAACCACGCATCGTCTGAACCGGCAGTGGTCCACGACAAATTCTCGAGCATGCCGTTGGCATTCAAGTCAAAGTTCACCCCGTTGCTTGCGTCCGTTAGATCAAAACCATTCCCGGCGACGTCGATAAGAATCGGAGAGGGGGCGCCGACACAAGCGCAAACACAGTAATCGGGTACCGTTGGCGGAGGACATTCGTAGTCAATATTGCAAAACTCGACACACGGCGGGTTTTCACTGCAAGTGCTGCTCGTAAAATTCCAATACCCGCCGGCTTCTTCGCACTCCCCGCTCGAAGCGATATTACCCAAGTAAACACAACAGCCGTTCTTTTTGTAATATCCGCTCGGACAATTGCCCTGAGCATTCGGTTCCGAACCGGAGGGGCAATGACAAATTCTCCAGGTATCCGATTGAGATTCAAATGCGACCTGTGGAGACGGACAGGCTATGCAGGTCTTGCTGGAATCATCGACCCGTTCACTCTTCTTGCAGTTTTGGCACGCGACCGGGCAAGAGAATGAGATCGAAGTCGAGACTCCTTCCACATTGTTTGGACAGGTATATCCAAATGAGGTGGTGGCACTGTCCGCCGAACAGTGAATAGCAACATTCACAGTGCAGCCAGACGGCACGCTGGATTCACAAAGCGTTGAATTCAGGTTGTTGGTAGGTGACTGACACACCATGCAAGCCTGGGCGACGGTTATCTGGCCACAGTTTGTGGTTCCACAACGCGTGGTCGTATTGACGGAGCAACCGCGCGTCCCTTGTTGGTATGAACCCGAGGTGGAGCAAGATGGAGCGTTATCCGCCTGGACCTCGAATTCTGACATAATCAGGACCATGCCGATGGCCCAGCAAACAACGACGAGGAGCAGTATTAGATTTTTCATTTGTGCTCCTCCTCAAATGTGTCAAAGGGTCGATCCAGTTCAGCTTTGATTCGTTCCTTATCCCTGGAGGCGATTGCATTGCTGAGACGCCGGCGCGCTGAGGCCGCACCATTGCGAAAACCCTCGACCCACCGCGGCGAGTGATTAGCAGCAATGTCCGCGTCGACTGTTTGCGCGGCATCACCCTTCTGGACCTCGAGAGTCACGGCTTCTTCGCCTCTGGTTTGCATGAGCTGCCGCAGCCGCTGTCGCGTTAACTTGGCTCCTGCGCGCTGACCTGCCAGGAGATCGCGCGAATTAGCGGAGTCGGGACCCCAAGTTAGACCATCGGCAAACTCGACGAAATCGATTGTTAGCGTGACTGTCTTGATTGGCTCGTCTTGGGAATCGGCCACTTCAACGGTCTTGATTTCGGCCGGCTGCCAAAAGGTAGATCGCTGCGTGAGGTTCAGAAATTGTGTATGGCCATTCTGTTGCTTAGTGGAAGCTGTTTGTGAATTAACGGCATAAGCTCGAATGGCCTTGCCGCTTTGATTTTGCACCTGCGCCATCAGTCTAAAATTTTGCGGTGTCTCAGTTGCGATCCATGTAGAAATGATCTGAAGTGGCGTATCTGGCTGTCGCGCCAGGATGATCGTAGGGGATTGCTGTAGGTTTCCGGATTCGCTGGTTACAAGTCGCCCAATTGCGCCGCTGCTAAACCAGAAGGTGCCCGCAACCAAAAGAGCAAGGATCATGACTTTGCGAATCAATGAGGTTCTAATTACGTCGTGCATAATGCAATCCTCCTTCAAGGTGCTAACGATTTCGGGCTAACGCGGTCTTTAGTTGACCGATAACCTCACTCTCGACGGCTGGCGAAAGAGCACCTTCCCACTTGTTAATTACTTTGCCGGTACTGTCGACAAGGACCAAAGTCGGCGTTCCTAAAATGCCAAGATCCCCGAGTGATGCTTGTTCCACGTCGTCAACTTTGACGCCGAGATTCGACAAATATCTTTCTCCTTCACTGTTTTCCTGTGGAAACACCGCAACCAGACGAGTGTCGCCAGGGTCCTTGCTGAGCCGTTGATAAAACGGAGCGCTGTCAGTGCAGAAACGGCATGAGGTTGATAGTGCAAGCAGTAAGGTTTGGCCATTTCGCCAATTTACGTTGGGGATACTCAACACATCACCCTTTTGTAATACGTTTTGTGTAACGGGAGGCGGAGGCGTTTTATCCTTCTTGTCGGGAGCCTGGCCCAAATAAAACTTCGCCAGAACCACACTGAACAGTATCGCTGCGAGTATGATGGAGGCGTTAGCACCCATCTCAAGCATTCGCGCCAGACTTAGTTGACGTTTCATTTTCTATACTCCAGAAACTTCAGCAGGAAGGTTGGAAGTAAGCTGCGTTGCTACTTACCTTTTGTTGAGGCGACGCAGCATTTACTTTCAGAGCTGCCGAAAAAACCAATTCCGAGCATTGAGGCTGACTACGGGGTGAATGCCGGATGGAGTAGTGAGCCTGATCGGTGGGGCGCACTATACGCCTGGGTTACGAAATTGCGTATTACGTTCGCATTACAAACAGATTGCAATCACTCTCGAGGTATCAAATGCATTACTCGCATTCGGCAACACCATCATTAATCTCGATCGAGTCTCGTGCGGGTGCGGCTCCCGCCGTGAACTCAAGCACGATCGCTGTACGCGTAATAGCTTTGGCGCTCTTGGTATTGCTTCTAATCAGCAACGTTGCGTGTTCAGGCGGCTCTCCGCCCGACTCTCTCGACGGAAATCAATGGCAACCTCACAAAACAATCCCGGGCGTGCTCCGGCGCGATCTGGTTGGCGATAGCAGCCGGCCTGGGCCTTTCAAGTATCAGCTTAAAATAACGGCGGGCACACGAGTAGCGGTACACCGGCATTCGAAGGATGTGCAGGTGAAGGTGTTGAGCGGTTCAATGTTCATAATTATCGGCGAGCCACTGGACCCATCCCGCGTCCAGCGGTTTGCGGCAGGGAGTGTCTTTGTTGTTCCCGCGCACGCCTGGCACGACGAGTGGTGGGACGAAGAAACGGTGCTCGAGGCTGAGGGAGTTGGGCCGTCGGAGACGGTCTATAAGAACCAGTGAATGTCGGCCCGCTGGTCTATGTCGCGCCTGATCACAGGCAGTCCGGATGACCGCAACTGCAGTTCGTCTCTTTTCCGCCAGCCGCGTTCCTGCAGTGTAGGCTGCAATATTCATCGTCAACGCGTGATGGACATTTGCAGGGAGTGTGAGCGCACTTTTCGGTAGACTCTACGTTATCCATGTCTTCTCTCCTTTATGGGCCGCCTTATATCACTCCACAACAGGCGAATCAATAAAACGCGAAGACATAAAAATCCGTGTTCCCTGCGATTGCCGAGAACACGGATTTCCTTGTGTATTGAACCTGGTTAGTTACTGCTACTGGTGTCGCCTTTGTCGCCGCGGCCTTGTCCCTTCTTCGCAGCCTTCGAAGCTGCCGGGATTGGCAATCCAACGCCGCCGGAGAACGATTCACTCGACGCTTCCACAGCATCAGCCTGCGGCATGCTGTCGTGAATCAAAGCTCCACCCGAACTCTTCGAAAACACCAGGCGGTTCTTGATTCCATCGACGTCGACGTGTACGAGGTCGCCCAATCCGATCTGGCCCGTCGCAACGAGGTTCGACAGCGGGTAGACGAGAAAGCGCTCGACCGCACGCTTCAAGTGACGCGCGCCGTATTTGTAATCGAGACCTTCCTTGAGCAGCATATCTTTCGCTGTCTCAGAGCACTGAAAGACAAACTTCGTTCCGGCCGATTGCATGATGCGATCCTGTACCGCCTGCAACTCGAGGTCGAGAATCTGGCGCAGGTGATGTTCCTTCAACGAACGGAAGACAACCACCTTGTCGATGCGGTTCATAAACTCCGGCGAAAACTTCCGGCGCGCAGCTTCAACCGCGGTGCGATAGATCTTCTGGTCCACCTCAGTGTCGTTTGGCGTCTTCGAACCTTTACCCGGCGCGAAACCGATACCACCGGAGATCAACTCCGACATCTCACGCGCGCCGAGGTTCGACGTCATGATCACCATGGCTTTGGAAAAGTCGACGCGACGGTTGTCGCCCAACGTCAACGTTGCCTTGTCGAGAATACCGAGCAGCAGTTGCCACAGACTGTCAGACGCCTTTTCGATCTCGTCAAACAGCACCAGCGATACTTTCATATCGTCGGTATGCATGCGATCCAGGTTTTCCTGAGTCAGCATGGGCGACGTTTCGCGATGTCCGAGGTAACCCGGAGGCGAACCGATCAGCTTGGCGATCTCGTGTGAATGTTGAAACTCAGCGCAGTCGATTTTCACGACCGCGTTTGGGTCGCCGTAAAGAACTTCCGCCGCGGCTTCGATGACGCGCGTCTTTCCCGAACCTGTTGGTCCGAGAAACAGCATCGTCCCGATGGGCCGGTTTGGGGGATTCATCCCGGCGAGAAAAATTTGATAAAGGCCGCTCATGCGACGCACCGCACGCTCTTGACCCACGATGCGCGCGCTGAGGCGCTCCTCAAAATCCTGAGCGCGGGGGCTCTTCTGATCGGGATCCAGGAAAACTGTTCCTGTGTTGTTCATGTCTCGTGTTTTCGTCACTTCGATCTCAGCTAACATTGGCGTTGCTCCTTGCCAGTTCGCCGGGGGGCGTTTTCAAGAGCGCTGGGCCTTGAAAACTTCCACTGGCCCACCCCCTTACAAGCAAGGAACGATCCGCACGTAAAATTGATGCGTATAAAAGTGGCTAAGGTTCGCCAACGGGAGTTTTAGCGGGTTCCACCCCCGTTGACCGGATGCTATATATACAACTCCGTCGAAAATGTCACCACAAAATATCGCACCTCGCTTTTGGTTGCCTCCGAGGCTTCTACTTACCGTGACATTTCCTGTCAAAAGATAACTGACATTTAATTGCATTTAGCGCAATCCGTATATGGGAACACGGATTGGTGAGTCGCACCCGGGCTCAGTCGTAATACTCCAATCCCAGGTGCGTAATGAGATCTTCGCCGCGTAGATGGCGCAGCGTATTCTTCAGTTTCATAAGCTGAATGAAGATGTCGTGCTCGGGATAAAGGCCCGGCGCCGTTTGCGGAGATTTGAAGTAGAACGAAAGCCATTCCTGCACGCCTTTCATCCCGCACCGCTGGGCGAGATCGAGAAACAGCGCCAGGTCGAGAACGATCGGTGCGGCGAGAATCGAGTCGCGGCAGAGAAAATCGATCTTGATCTGCATCGGGTAACCGAGCCAGCCGAAGATGTCGATGTTGTCCCAACCTTCCTTGTTGTCTCCGCGTGGTGGGTAGTAGTTGATGCGGACGACGTGCGAGAAGTCTTTGTAGAGAGCCGGATAGACTTCGGGCTGAAGGATGTATTCGAGCACCGAGAGTTTCGATTCTTCTTTTGTCTTGAACGAGTCCGGATCGTCGAGCACTTCGCCGTCGCGATTACCGAGAATGTT
>JAICGZ010000361.1 GCA_025922875.1 Pyrinomonadaceae bacterium | reverse complement strand
TCCCCCAAAAAAAAACACCCCCCCCCACCACAAACCCTGTCTCCCGCGGGGGGGCGGCGGCCCCCGGCGCCGGCTGTGCGCCTTCCACCCCTCTCCCCCCCCCCCCCCCCCCCCCCCCCCGCCGCACTCCAAGGAGGGGCTTCTACCAACGCAGCAGAAAGTCCCGCAGCATCCCATACATTTCGTCAAATGAGCTCGCACAAAATAGAAGCGATTGGTAGTGAGTCGGATCGTAGACGTGGTTCGCTGCTGCTTCGAGGTCCAGCGGTCGCAGCTCAGCCTTGTGCATCTCCGCCAACTCGCCCGCGGACGACAACAGACCCGTCCCATAGGCTTTGACCCGGCCGTTCTCACGCAACACACCGAATTCAATCGTGAACCAGTAGATGCGTGCGAGACGATCGAAATCGTCTGTGCGCGTTGTACGTTTCACCGCTTCGCCAAAGAGGCGATTGAGCTCCGCGAGGCGTTTGCTTGCCAGCGTCACAGCGTGGCCGATGATCTCGTGGGCCACATCCGGCTCCGGCGTGTACAACGGCGTGGAGTGATGACGAATGTACTGCGTCGAAAGAAACACGCCCTGAGCCAGCGACTCGAGAAAGACTCGCGGCTCGACGAGGCCCGCCACGGGTTCGAGTCTGAAACCGCTGATCGCTTCCACTTTTTGACTGACTTCATCGAGTTGCGGGATATGATCGGTGTCAAAGTCGAGACGCTCGAGACATTCGAGATACTCAGCACAGGCATGCTCACGGTGCGCGGGCCCAAGCGCTCTCCAGATCGTTTGCCAGACACCGTGTTCGAGTTCCGTGTAAGGAGCAGAAGGGATAGGCGAACCCGGTTCATAGGTCATGGCGATCTGCGCGATTGCATTGCGGCGCGCGCGATACCCGCGATCTCGAAATCCGGGGTGGTCGGGGTCGAGCTTTACGATCGCATTGCGATCGCTGCCCTTGTCGTCGCCGTTGGCTACGATCATGCGCATGTCAACATGGTCACGTAATAATGTTTGGGTTTCAGTCGTCACTTTGGTTACCTCCGATTCACGGCACAAAAAAACCGGCCACCAATCCTCCTGGGATTGATGGCCGGTTTAGGAAACTTGTCTAAGGTGCTACATCGTCATCGCACGCCGACAGCCCATCGCCAGACCGTCCCTCCCAGTGGAGAGCGGGCCGTAATAGTAATAATAGCGATAAGAGTTTCGGTTCATGGCGACTCGACAGGCAGAATAAGCGCTCGATCGTGCGGCCGTCAAGGTCTATTTCGCGCAAAGGCGCAAAGTTGCAAAGAGGGCGCAAAGTAATTTTGCCTTCTTCTTTGTACCTTTGCGCCTTTGCGCGAAAAAACTCTAAAACTTCAGCGTCTGCCGGGCATCGAAGAACCCAGCCCACGGATCCCCCTTCTTCAAAAGCTCCGGGACGTTCAAGATCGTGAAGTCAGCAATCTTTACACCCTGCGAGATCTGTTTCCACGTCAAAGGCATCGACACGGATGCGTGCGGTTTTGCTCGTGCGGTAAATGCCGCCGCCAAACTCTTGCCTCTCGCGTTCTGCATCCAGTCGACATAAACCTGCGTGCTCTTGCGCTTGGCAATCGTTCTCTCCACCGTGGCAATCTTCGGCGCGCGCCGCGCAACCTCGCTCGCGAATAGCCGTGCAAACTCCGCTACCTTGTCGTACTCATTCTTCGGCTTCAGCGGCACGTAAATATGAATGCCCGAAGACCCGGATGTCTTCGGAAACGCCTCCAGCCCGATCTCATCGGCAACTTCCTTCACCACCAAAGCAACTTGCAACACGTTCTCCCAGGGCGCGCGCTTTGGATCGAGGTCGATTGCGATCCAGTCGGGCTTGTCCAGTCGTTTTACCGTCGAATGCCACGGATGCTGCTCGATAGTTCCGAGATTTACGAAGTGAAGCAACGAGGCCGCTGTGGAATAGACGCCATAATCCAGTTCCCGGCCTTCCTGGTTTGTGAGTCTCGCCGTCTTGATGAAGTCGGGCGCGCTATCGAGGTCCTGTTGGAAAAACATCGGCGCCTTGATACCCCGTGGATAGCGTTGCAGGATGGCCGGCCTGTCTTGCAGGAACGGCATGATGTAATCGGCGACTTTTAAGTAGTAGGTGAGAAGATCAAACTTGGTGAGTTTCTCGTCGGGCCAATAGATACGGTCCAAACTGGTGACCGAAACCTGTTCGCGACCGACCTTAACAAGAAGGTCCCCTTTCGGGCGCTCCAAACCGAGGAACTCCTCAACCGTAACGACAGTCCCACCCTTTTGACGCGTCCGTTTAACTCCAGCTAACTTGGCCCCCTCTTTTGGCATCATTTAAACCGTAAAAATATTCGAACAACTTTACAACCCAACTTTCACGGAAGTGCTGCTAAATTGGTCCTGCCATGCGAACAATAATTACCACTCTGCTGCTAACGGTGCTCACCTCGATGCTCGGGGCAGCGCCCGCGACCGTAACCTACAATCTGGACGCCAGCCAAAGCAAATTCATGGCCCATGCGAACAGGAGCGGTCTTCTCTGGTTCAAAGGAAAGAGCCATCATCTCGCCGCCAGTGACTTCTCGGGACAAGTCGAGTTAACTGAGGGAACGGTGACGCCCGCGACTTTGCGCCTCGTGGTGAAGGCGGCTTCGCTACACGAAACAGGTGCCGACTTCACGGAACCGCAGAAGCAGATCATCAACAAAGAACTGCGCGAGATCGTGCTGCATCCGGAGCAATACCCGGACATCACTTTTCAGAGCACCAACGTTTCGGCGAAGAGTTCAGGGGCTGATCGCTATGACGTGAAGATCGAGGGCAATCTTACTCTGCATGGAGTGACCAGGCGCATCACGATTCCGGCAGTGGTTACACTCAATGGCAACAACCTGCGTGCGGTTGGTGAGTTCAGCATCGATCGCGACGACTACAAAGTGAAGGCGACATCAGCGTTCCATGGGTTGGTGCGCGTGAGTGACAAGGTCAAGTTTGAGTTTGATATTGTCGGCCGCCGAGCTTAGGAACTCTCCAAGATAGGGGTTAACTCCCGTAACCATCCGGGTGGGCCATCATCCATTTCCAGGCGGACTCGATGATCAACCCGAGATCCTGAAACTGCGGCCGCCAGCCAAGCTCACTCTTGATCTTGTCTGAACTCGCGATCAAAACAGCCGGATCGCCCGCACGGCGAGGCCCCATGCGAACCGGAATCTCTTTCCCCGTCACTCGCTTCGCGGTCTCAATAACGTCGCGAACGCTGTACCCATCGCCGCCACAGCCAAGGTTGTAAATCGCGCTGCGTTCATTCAACACGTCGAGCGCCAGAATATGCGCTCGGGCCAAATCAATGACGTGAATGTAGTCGCGAATACACGTCCCATCGGCAGTCGGATAGTCGTCACCATAAATCTCAACGTGAGTACGCTTGCCGGCCGCTGCCTGCAAAGTTATCGGAATGATGTGACTTTCCGGATCGTGATCCTCACCACACTGTTCACTCGCTCCCGCGGCGTTGAAATATCGTAACGAAGCGTAGCGCAGCCCGTACGCCCGTTCGTACCAGTGCATCGCTCGCTCAAAAGCGAGCTTTGATTCGCCGTAGGGATTGGTCGGATTCGTAGGAGCAGTTTCAAAAATCGGTTGCGCTTCAGGTTCGCCATACGTCGCGGCGGTTGAAGAAAACACAATCTTCGTCACGCCAGACTCGCGCATCGCATCGAGTAGCACGAGTCCCGCGACAACGTTGTTGTGGTAGTACTTCGCCGGTTTTTCCACCGACTCACCGACAAGTGAATACGCAGCCATGTGAATGACGGCTTCGATTCGATTGTCTTTGAGTGTTTGGCGCAGACGGTCCGCGTCGAGCAGATCTCCGTTAACAAAGTCCGCTCCGGAGACGACCGCCTGTTGATGGCCCTTGACGAGATTGTCGTAGACCACAACGTAGTGGTCGTCGTTGACTAACTCCTCGCTGACTACACTGCCAATGTAGCCGGCGCCTCCGGTTACGAGAACGCGCATAGGACAAGATTACAAGATCTACCCGTATGGGCACATCGTGTAAATCATGTAATCCTGTCAAGACTTAGTGTCAGGTTATGGCAACGTTGGGTTGAGGCGCTGCCGCGTCTGCCTGAATGGATTCTGTTGGTACGAAGTAGAGGATGCGACCACAATTATCACAGGTAATGACTTCCTCGCCGCGACGAATTTCTGCCATCACTTGTGGCCTCAGTGACATGAAACACGCGGTGCACGAACGATTGCGTGCTTCGGCGACTGCGACTCCGTCGCGAATGCGCGCCCTGATTCGCGAGTAAAGCCCGCTCATCTGTTTCGGCAAGTTGGTAAACAATTCCTCTCGATCTTTGCGAGCTGTTGCCAATCGTTCTCCAATCGTTCCCGATTCGTCATCGAACGCTTTAAGTTTGGCTTCGCGATCGGAATTCAAAGTCGCAATCTCGTCGGCACGTTCTTTCAAAGCTGCTTCTGCCTGTTCGAGGTTCTCCATTTGCTCGAGGATCTGCGTTTCCAAAGCGGAGATCTGTTTGCGGGCCGCATCTGCTTCGCGAATTGCAGCCGTATACTCATCCTGCTTCTTCGACGACATCAAATTTCGTTCGGCACGCTCGGCGCGTCCTCGTTGTTCGACCACTTCGTTTTCCAAACGGGCGCGCGCGTGTTTTGCCTCATCCCGCCGGTTTTCGAGCGCCCTAATTTCAAAGGCGCGCTGATCGAACTCTCTTTCGATCTCCGCGCGCCTTTCTGGTATCGCTTCCTGGTCTTTTTCTAGTTTTCGTATGCTGGTATCAAGATTCTGCAAAGCGATTAACTTCTGTAATTCCGCTTTCACGCTTTATCACTCCTCAAAAGATCGGGGGTATGTATGACGGTTCCCATCGCTGGCGATCATCACACAACAAAGCGTTTGGCGCAAGTCATCCACAGATTTCTGTGTAATCTGTGGATTGATCTTAAATCGGGCCGCGCTCACTTGTCCCGACTCTGACTCGCGGCGACACACGCACGCGTGGCAGGTCGATGTTGATGGCAGGAATAGCGGGAATTACGATTCGCGGCATAGCGATATCGATGTCGGGAATCTCGACCCTGGGAATGACGATGCGACGTCCGATCTGGGGCTGCCCCAACGTTCCCGAAAAACCACCTTCTCGCGGCGTCACACGGATCGTTTGTTGAGCCTTGTTCCGGATTATGGTCAACGTAACGTCGCCGTCTTTATTGCGATTGATCACCCGCGAGATGTCGCCCGGCGAATCGACAGCTTCACCATCGATCGCGGTTATCACGTCGCCGGCTCTCACACCTGCTTTCGCCGCTGGTCCATCAACAGTAACGGCAGTTACCAGCGCACCTTTGCCGCCGGTGATGCCAAAATAATCGGCGAGTTGTTTGGTAAGCTCCATCGTGCTCACGCCGATCCTCCGGCTGTTTCCGAAAAAGAATGTCAGGTCGCCGTTTCTGCCGGGAAGCTTGTCCAGGCCTTCGAATTTAAAGTTCTTCGGATCGCCTTCCCATTTCCAAATCCGCGGTTCTCCGCCCATCAGATCTCCGACCATGTTTGAATTACTTCGCTTGCCGATGGTTGCGGTGATCTCCTGCTCCGCACCCGCGCGGCTGAAAGTGACTCTTACAGACTGATCGGGAGCGAGCTCGGAAACCAGCCGGTTGAGTTTGCGAACGCTGGTTACGTTCTCACCATCGATGCGCAGTATGACGTCGTCTTTTCGCAATCCCGCTTTCTCGGCGGGGCTGTCTTTAATTACCCGGGTGACTCCGACGCCACGCACCTGATTCATGCGATAGCGACTCATGTTCTCGCGGCTGATGTTCTCGGCATAAACACCTAAGAAGCCACCGCCGTCGACCAAAAGTGAAAAGCTGCGTTCGAGAGGTTCGTCTGGCGGTTCAGGCGGCGGGGCGGGTTCCTGCGCGAGCGCGATTCCCGTGGCCAGAAAAATAGCGAGTGGGAGACTGAAGAAAAATTTCAGCTTCATACAGATTTCCTCCGGAAGAGTTTGCGCTTTACACGCGTTGTCGGAGGAGTGGTTCCAAAAAAGTATGAAGGAAAAGTGTACCTCCCTGGAGTGGGGGCGGGGGGCGGCCCCCGGGGGCGCGGGCAACCACTAAATGAAAAAAAACGGGCCCCCGCCCCCCGCCCCCCCCCCCACGCCCGACCAAGCGGCGGTGTTTTGAAATGTGGGGGG
>JAICGZ010000360.1 GCA_025922875.1 Pyrinomonadaceae bacterium | reverse complement strand
TCGACTAGTGCGACGAGACCTGAAGCTGAGGCAGTTTTAAAGCCGGGTGCCGAGACGTCGAGTTTGTAGGTGCCTGGCGGGACCGCAGTGAAGACGTAAGCGCCGTCTTCATTCGTGGCCTGAGTGCGAGTGAAGTTTCTTTCCTCGTCCGTGAGAGTTACGCTCGCGCCGCTCACGACGTTGCCGTTTGGATCTTTAACTGTACCCCGGACGGTGGAGCCGCCTGACTGAGCGTAACCACTCACCGTGAACAGTACTAAAACAAGAAATGCAGGGAGGGTAAAACTTACAAATCTGCTTTTACTCATGAGCAATCTCCTGGTTCTTTGCCCTATATTTCAACGAGTTGTTGTATGGGTATTTAGTTTTTTAGGGGAGACAAGTTTGATTGGTGAGGATGCAGTTGTTGTTCCAATTGAGAATGCGAAGAGAATTGCGGACGAATCAACTTTCCCATCCGGCAAACAAGTTCAAAAACCCCATTGCCATTGCTGATTTTGAACTGCGAAGCAATGGATCGACATACAAATCCACAGATTCCACAGATTACGCAGAACGTTTAAGAAAGAATCCGTGTAATCTGTGGGACCGGAGTTTGAACTGTGGCTATTAACCTGATTGACATTCTGCTCGTGATCGTAATCGTGTTGAGCTTGCTCAACGGCTATCGCCGTGGGTTTGTTCACGGTGTGCTGGACCTTGCTGGTTGGGTGCTGAGTTTGCTCGCCGGTTTGCGTTATTACCATCCGGTGGCGAACTGGCTTGGCACACTCGACCTTTGGTCCGAAGTGTGGAACCAGCCAATCGCGTTCGTGCTCGTCGCCTTAGTCACGGGAGTGCTGGTTCATTTAATAGGTTATGCGTTGCTGCGGCGTTTACCGGAAGACGCTCACGAGAATCAGGTCAACCGTTTATTCGGCTTACTTCCCGGGTTTGCAAACGGATTGATAACTGCGGCCATTCTCGCGGCCCTGCTGTTTGCCATTCCGCTGAATGAAGGATTAAACGAGCGCACGCGCAATAGCGCCATTGCCAATCGTCTCGCCGTCTACGCTCAACGACTCGAGAGTCACCTTCGCCCGGTGTTCGGCGACGCTATTGCGCGGACGCTCAACCTGCTGACGATTCGTCCCGATTCAAATGAACGGGTCACGCTGCCGTTCACAGTTGAGAAGACTCGGCCTCGTCCTGATTTGGAAAAACAGATGTTGGATCTTGTAAACCAGGAGCGACAAGCAGCGGGGCTCAATCCATTGGCGGCTGATCCCGAACTAACGGAAGTTGCGCGACGTCATTCGGCGGATATGTTTGCGCGTGGTTACTTCGCACACGACACGCCGGAAGGTCTAACGCCATTCGATCGCATGCGTGCCGCAAACGTTCGCTTTCTCACTGCGGGTGAAAACCTTGCGCTCGCGCCGGCGCTTTCCGTGGCCCACACCGGTCTCATGAATTCTCCGGGCCACCGTGCAAACATTTTGCGCAGAGAGTTTGGCCGTCTCGGTATCGGAATCATGGACGGAGGAATGCGCGGATTGATGGTCAGCCAGGAGTTTCGAAACTAGGCCACAAAAGCACAGGCCACAAAAAAGCACAAAAGCCACAAATGATTGATGCTCCTTCGTATGTGCCTTTTGTGCCCTTTTGTGGCTAATCTCTTGGTAACTTGAATATAAACAACCGACGGCCTCGAGCAAACCGTCGTCGCTGCAAGGCGCCGTTTGTTCGCGTGCGCCCTCGCAATCACTTCTCCATCAATACTCCGCGCCGTGGCATTTCTTATACTTTTTACCCGATCCGCACGGACACGGGTCATTGCGACCGGGCCGTGGTGTCTCGTATCTGACGGTCGGGTTCTTCAATTCGTCGCCCGAGACGAAACGCCATTGTCCGCTTTCACGTTCAAATAGAGCCTTTTCACGATGGGTCTGGTCTTTCTCGTTCTGCGTAAAATGCGCCTCGAACGAGACGAACGCCTTGTTGTCGTTGACCTGTTTGATCTCTAAGATTTGCAGCCCGCGCCACGTCGACGTTTGCGACCACTCGCGAATGAACGAAAGGTCAATCTCTTTTCGCGTGCGCGAATGAGTCGAGCCCACGATGAAGTCGATGGCGCCGGTCACGAAAGCAGAGTAACGGGCGCGCATCAACTCTTCCGCAGTCTGGCTTTCGCGCGTGCCGTTAATGATCGGCTCACAACAATCGGCAAACGGAACGCCAGACCCACAAGGACAAATCTGATTGTCTTCAGTCATAAGAGAAAATTTTATCTCGCTTCATAAATGAGCACTCGCTTTTTCCCGCTTCGTCCAATGAGAAATCCGCCGAGAGCTCCTACACCGGCACCGATCACTGTGGTCACTGCCGTCGCTATGTTGTCAAGGTCCTCGAAGCTATCGTTGTTCGAGTCGGCGCCCGCCCCGACTACCGCTCCGGCGCCTGCCCCTGCGCCGAGGCCGATCAACGTCGATGTTTTAGCAGACTTCCTGGTGACCTGGTGAACACTCAGGATGTCGTCACGCTTTACTTCGGTGGCAGCGTTCTTGACCATTAGCGTTAACACCGTATCAGAAACGCCGCCAAATGAACCATCGATGGTCTTCCCATTTCTTAGCTTTGCTGAAAGTTTGCTTCCCGTCGCCACAGAGGTGAGTCGGGACCAATCATTTGTTCCGGTTTGCGCAGCCACTGCAAGGGGTGAAAGCAGGCTTGAAGTCAGCAGGATGACAATGGTTGCAAATTGCGTCGGGGTTTTAGATCGCATAGTGTGTCTCCTTATCGAGTGAGTGTTGTTAGAATTTCTGTACTTCTTTGTGGCTGAGATTAATTACCGGAATTCGAGTTTACCGATTGTGCCATTTGCGCCGGCGCCCCAACCGGTTGACTTGCGTGGAACAAAACTAAACGTGTCGAAACCAGGACCGGTGATAGTGGTCCATGTTCGCCCATCATCTGTCGAATAGTCACCACCCGATGGTCCAAGTGCGATCAACGCCTTCCTGCCCGGAACGTAAGCCACGACCGAACGATAGCCTGACAACCCCTTCACGAGTGTCCACGTAACTCCGCCATCGCTTGTCACTGCAAGATTGTTGATGGCCTCTTGCTCCTTTCGGTAGTCACCACCGGCGATCACTCCATGCTTCGCATCGCGAAATGTTATCGAGAAGATTCCAGCCGATGAACCTGCGTTGAACGGAGTATCGGCAACTTGCCAGGAACGACCGGCGTCAGAAGTGCGCAGCACGCGAGATCTCGCCGCGCCGCCTGTGCCTATCCACGCGTGAGACTTGCCAAACAAGGCGATGTTGGTCCCACTCGCAGCAAACGCGCCCTCGTCTTCCAGTGCCGGCGGCAGGTTCGCCGCGGGCACACGCGACCAAACTCGCCCGCCATCGCTGGTAGTCATGATGTACAACTGGCCATCAACCGAGTCGCCGTAGACAATCCCGTGAGTAGCGTCCCAAAACGACATCGCGTCTAAAAACACCTTCTGGTCCTCGCCTTTGAACTGCATGGTCCAGGTTTTTCCGGCGTCAGTGGTTTTGTAGATACGTGAGGCTGGACCACTGCCGGCTCCGAGTACATAGGCAGTTTGTGCATCGATAGCGTCGATGTCGCGAAAGTCGAGAGTTTCACCGGTCACAGTCAGCTTTTGCCAGGTCAGGCCGCCATCAACCGTGCGCAATACGGTAGAGCCGGATCCGCTCGCCCACGCCACACGCTCACTGACCGCGCTTACACCTCGCAGCCGCGCAGAGACGCCACTTGTTTGCATGGTCCAGCGGGGCATAGCGAGCAGAGCCAGAATGAAGAAGAAGGCGATTTTCAATTTACACCTCACCCAACTCGATTTTTGTTGAGGCATTCTAACACCACAGCTATACTCGTTTCGCCATTCTCGCAACTCGCGCCGCCCATTAAGTGTTGGTTCTCACCCAAAGGAGTTGGGCCATGTCATTAGTTTCCCAAGTCCAGTCTCATCGTTTGAGGCTGTTGCTACTACTCATTCTTCTACTCATATCCGGCACGTTGATCCGGGCCCGATGGAAGGCGCCGGAGTTGAGATCGAGCAATCCGGTACAAAGCCCTCAGCTCGAAACCGAACTGGTAACCATCACGCCCACGGGATTTGAGCCGGTCGAGATCACGCGTTCGCAGGGACGGTTTATGCTTGCCATTGATAATCGCAGTGGCCTGGATGAGGTTGACCTGTACGTCGAACGTGAAACAGTAGGCCGGCTTAATGTGGCGCTTAGTCGCAAGGGCAAACTGGCGTGGCGTGACACGTTCGATTTTCCACCCGGACACTACGTCTTGCGAGCAGCCAATGATCAAAGTTGGCGGTGCAGGATCGCAATAACTCCTCGTTGAAGTTAACCAAAAGATTTCCTCCACCATGAGTGACCGCCATGAATCCTCCAACAATCTCACCGCGCAAAAAGACTCTGTTGTGGGCAGCAATCTTGATTGTCTTTCACGCCGTGGCGATCAAGGCTGACAGCACTGACGGCAGCACACCATTGGCGCTTAAACCGGGCGCACCTGCCGGGTCTTACGCGTTGAGCGAGCTTGAGAATATCAACCCTTATAACGGCTCTCTCAATTTTCGTCTGCCATTGTTGAGTATTGGCGGCCGAGGTGGAGCAGGTTACACAATGACTCTGCCCCTGGAACAAAAATGGCGCATTAACGTCGTCAGCACGTATCTCATAGTTTACGAAGAGGGCGGCAATGGTCCTTTACCTGACCCGCAGGTCTCTTACCATTACTTTCCCTCGGCCAACTGGTGGACGGGCATCAAACCCGGCTATGGCCCCGGTGTGATGCACGGGCGAGTCGCGCAATTTGATGCACAGGTTTGTGCGGACAGCACAATGCGAGCCGTCCAGACACTCACACGGCTGACGTTCACGGCTCCTGATGGCACCGAGTTTGAGCTTCAGGATAAACAAACCGATGGCGCGCCGGCGTCAGTCGGTATCTGTGACGCAACGGGATTTAATCGCGGCAGAGTCTTTGTTACGACGGATGGGAGCGCGGCAACCTTCATTTCGGATCAAGCAATAACCGACTACATCCAGGTTCCCAATGGCGGAAACGATCTCTTCTATCCCTCAGGATATCTCCTTCTGCGCGATGGTATGCGTTACAGAATCGATAACGGAGTCGTGTCGTGGCTGCGCGATCGCAACGGCAACAAGATGACTTTCACCTACGACGCTTTTAGGCGCATGACTGTCGCCAAGGACTCGTTGAATCGTGAAGTCACAGTCAGTTATTCCACGTCGAGCATTGCTTACGACGAGATCGTTTACAAAGGTTTTGGTGGAACGCCGCGCACTCTGCGCGTGAACTACGCGAATTTTCAGGATGCAGGAGTGTTGAGATCCGGCTTTTCCATAAAAACTTACCAGCAGCTCTTCCCGGAGGTCAGTGGGTCAGGGTCCACCAACTACAATCCGAAAGTAGTTCGGTCGGTGACGTTGCCGAATAACCGGCAGTATCAGTTTCAGTACAACTCGTATGGGGAACTGGCCCGTGCCGTGTTACCCACTGGAGGTGCTTTTGAATACGACCACGCGGCAGGAGTTTCAGGAGGGGCGGCGAGTGGAGTTATCGGAGGCGGTTTCGATGATTATTCACTTAATGTTTATCGTCGTCTGGTAACGCGTCGCGTTTATGCCGATGGCAGTGCGTTGGACGGGAAGACGACGTTCAGCGGACAACAAGTCATAGCCGGTAATACAAATTACGTCTTGATCGATCAGTTCAAGAGTGATGGGACGACGCGGATTAGTCAACAAAAGGTCTACTACGAAGGGTTTGCCACGAATTCCTTCAACCGGGCGCCTACTGAATACTCGCCGTGGAAAGATGGTAAGGAATATCAGTCGGATTCAGTTGCCGAGAACGGCAGTACAGTTTTGCGTCGTGCTGTGCGCACCTGGCAGCAGCCAATCGCTGGAGTGTCATGGCCCTTAACTCAAGCTGAAACCAATGCGGCCGCAAAAGCGAACAATCCGCAGATCACTCAGCTCGTAACGACACTTGAGCCTGCACAGGCAAATAAGGTTTCGAAACAGACTTTCACTTACGACAAATATACAAATCAGACTGCCGTCTATGAATATGATTTTGGCACAGGTGCTGCTGGTTCGTTGGTGCGGCGCAGTCAAACAAATTATCTAACGTCGAGTTACGACACTCTCAATCCCAGTTCAACTAATCCGG
>JAICGZ010000359.1 GCA_025922875.1 Pyrinomonadaceae bacterium | reverse complement strand
TTCTCAACGAGGGCGCCGCGACTTATTTAGCGAAAAACGGCGCGGCTTTAGTCGGAATCGATTCGTTCAACATCGACGCCACCCACGACGGCAATCGCCCCGCCCACTCAATCCTCCTGGGCCACGACATCCTGATCGTGGAGCACCTTTGTGGCCTAGGAGATCTTCCTGACAGTGGTTTCAATTTCTTCGCCGTGCCGGTGAAGGTCCGTCAGTTCGGAACGTTTCCGGTACGTGCATTCGGAATCGTGTATGCCGCGTAACCTATGTTCAGAGTTCAAGCTTTAGCTTGCTGTAACGTTCCTCGTGAGTTGCTTTCTACTCTACATTCGGCAAACCGTGGGAACGCACTACCCGCCTCCTTAATCGATATGAAGAGTTTCTGGGAAGCGTCGATCACTTCGTTTGCATTTAGTCGACAGCCAAGCCATTCGAGTGTTGGATTAGGTTGACTCACTGTGGATACTTCCAAAGACAACGCTAAAGCGGGGCGCAACTTGGAGTGAGATAGATCAGAGAACGGGAACGGAACGAGGACTACTGAACCTGCTGAAGGTGTGACCACGCCTCATCCTCCTCAGGCCGGTTCCAGTCCTCTGCGAGTGACTGCTCGCTCAACAACGCGGTCTCAGATACTTCAGTCGCAGGCTCTTCCTCTAAGATGGTTACGAGAGCACGGCGCGCCTCCGGTAAACGCTCATCCTCAAGCAACTGAACTCTGCCATTCTCGTCTATAACAGCTTCTACAGTCTGAATCATCGGAGCCTCCGCGGGTATTCTCGTATATTTTGTTATTCAATGTGGCTCCGCGCTAAAACAGCTCGAACTTGATCGTCAGGTACTTCTTCGGGTTCTGGCGGAAGTCGTAGATCATTTTTACGCCTTCGGAGGATAGCTGGTTGACGTTGGTGTAGAGCGTGTCGTCGTTGAGGAGTTTTCCTACCGTGCCTTCGCCACGTTGTGCGGCAGCGACGAGGTTGTCGATGCGCTCGGCGGTTGTATTGAAACGGGCGATGGCGGCGCGGGCGTCGTTGTAAATCTGTTCGTCGCGGATGAGTTTACCGAGTGTGCCGCGCCCGGCATTGATATCCGCTATCATGAGATTGATTTGGTCCACAGACCTGTCGAGGCGATCCGCCGTGCGGTTGATGCGCGCGTAAAATTCATCATCCGTCAACAACTTTCCAGCGGTGCCACGCCCGGCGCGCAGATCCTCGGCGATTGTTCTCATTTGAATGGCGATCTCATTGGCGTTGTTGTAAAGCGCCGGATCGTTGATAAACCTGCCCGCGGAACCACGACCCGATCTGACTTCTCGCATCACGTCTTCAGTCTCGCGGATCGTAGCGTTCAGGTTGTTGTAAAGAGCTTCGTCGCTGAAAAGACGTCCAACAGTTCCTTCTCCGTCTTTTACACTGCGCACGATTCCGCTGATCTCATCTGACAACTTACTCAGTCGCTGCGCCAGATCAGTTCCGGAAGTGGCGAAGTCGTTTACGGTATTCGACGACGAAGAGGGAAGGATGGCGCCGTCCGCCACAGGTTGGCCCACAGCCGTTCCCGGTGTGATGTTGATGAGCATCTCGTTTCCGAGAAGACTCGGCGAGCCCTGTTGAGCCGTTGAATCTGAACGAATACGTTCGTGCGCGGGACGACCATCGATCGTAGAGTCGATAGTCATCTGTGCTTCGACGCGCGGTGCTCCCGGTACTGGCGATGGTTCCAACAAAACGATTCGTTCCACCTTGCCCACGCGAACCCCCGCCAGCCGCACTTCGGATCCCTCGCGCAAACCGTTCGCATCCGCGAATCGAGCTTTCAAATGCAGCTTTCGGCTGAACGGGTTGATATCGCCTGACGCGTTGAGTATGAGAAAGATCAGCACCGCGATCGCAAAGAGCACGAATATGCCCACTCGTACCTGGCTCAAACTTATACTCGCTTTTGATCGAGGCATGATGTTTCCCTCACTCCCTTTTAATGTCCGCGCAGAAACCTCTGAATGTATTGATCCTCTGATCGGCGCAGAGCTTCGTCTGTACCGCTGAAAATAATCTTGCCTTCACGCATCATCATCACCTTGCTGTTGGTGAGACAAAGTCGCTCGCCCTCGCGTTCGAAAATCACTTTTCCATCTTCATCTACCACTGCATACTCCGAACAAATGTACTGCACATTGTTCATCTCGTGCGTCACGAAGATCGACGAAACATCTTCCAGGTCGCGCAACTTCATCGCGAGCTCGCATATTGTTCGCGCGGTCGGTGGATCAAGACCGGCTGTCGGCTCGTCAAACAACACAATCTTGGGATCGCCGACGAGTGCGCGGGCGATGCCGACGCGGCGACGCATTCCGCCTGATAATTCAATCGGCATCTTATCGATTGCGTCTTCGAGATTGACGAACCGCAGCATGCGCCGGACCTCAGGCTCCACTTCATCTTCAGGGACACCCTGTTCGTGCAAGCGATAAGCAACGTTGTCGTAAACCGAAAGCGAGTCGAAAAGCGCGCCCTCCTGAAAAACCATGCCGATGTTTTTCCGCACGCGCATCATCTGCTGTTCGCTATAGTTAGTAATGTCCACGCCATCAACGAGCACTTGCCCCTCATCAGGTTTGAGCAAGCCTAAGACAAGCTTGATGATCGTCGACTTACCACCGCCAGAACCGCCAAGGATGATCTTCGTTTCACCCTTCATAACTTTGAAGCTGAGTTTATTTAAGACAACGCGGTCATCGAACGCGAGCACTACATTCCGAAATTCGATCGCCGGGATCGCGCGGTCGCGATCGTCGACTTCCTGAAAAGTCGATTCCGCAGCGTTTTCGCTGATTGTCGGTGCGGTGGTATGTATCTCGGCTGCCATCTGAAATTCTGAAGGTATTACTGGGTACCTAGGATAACCTGAAGCGCCTTAGCGAGAAAGTAATCGGCGATAATGACAATGATCGAAGCCATGACTACCGCGCGTGTAGTGGACCGGCCGACGCCGACTGTTCCGCCTTCCGTGCTGAGTCCCTGGCGACATGCGATTGTTCCGATGATCAACGAAAAGACGATCGGTTTTACAATGCCGCCGATCAAGTCGTCAGTCGTAATCGCGTCGCGCACCGCGGAAAGGAATACACTGGACGAAACCGAATAAAGCGCGACGGCTGTAACCCAGCCGCCGAAGATTCCCAGCACGTCGGCAAGCACCGTCAACAAAGGCAGACTGACCAACAGCGCGAATAAACGAGGAGCAACAAGCTTGCGAATCGGATCCGTACCCAGCGCGCGCATCGCATCGATCTGCTGCGACACGACCATCGAGCCCAACTCAGCAGAGATCGCCGATCCGACTCTTCCAGTCACCATCAATGCGCATAACACCGGTCCAAGCTCACGCACGAGCGAGACGGCGACCAGGTATCCGGTTTGAGACTGAGCGCCGTAGGCTTTAAGTGTGGGAAACGTCTGTACGGTTAGCACGCCTCCGGTGAAAAATCCTGTCAGGATGATAATGGTCAACGAGCCAACGCCGATGGCATCCATCTGGGCGATGGTTTCGGGAATGTAACGGGGTCGCTTGAAGACACCGCCAAAAGCGCGAGCCGCCAACAGCGTCGTCTCTTGCAGCTCGAGCAGGGCGCGCGTAGCGAAGTTCATGGAGAGCTTATCAGACTTACTCTTTCGGTCGCGGAAGAGAGTGCATAAAAGCGGCCTATCATGCGCAAAATTTACGCAGGGCGTCAAGCATGAAGGTTTCGCGGAAAGACGCAAAGACGGCAAAGTGAAGCGATTTTCTTTGCCTCTTTGCGCCTTTGCAAAAAATGTCTTTCCGGGAACTCTACTGAGGTGGGATATTCGGGCGTGATAAGGCGCGGTTGCGCTGATTGAGGCGTAATCCCTGGCGGCCACGACGTTGGTTTAGCGTGCGCTGGACACCCCTCACATCACGTAGCTGGCGACGCAAGCTTCGCAGCGCTGCCAGTTGTTCGGGATTCAACTCGCGGCGAATTCGCAATTCCGTCTGAATTCTCATCCGCAATTGTGCCGCCTGTGCGGCTACGAGTTCACTTGCTCGTTGTTCGATCAGGTTTTCGTCGGGCGCTTGTGCATCCAGTGCCTGATCCAAAGCAATTCTGGCCTCGCGCACTCGACGGTTCGTCGTTTGTCGTTCGTCCCTGGTCTCCTGGGTAATGATTCGTATTTTCTGTCGCTGCTCGGGTGTGAGATGCAGGTGTTCAATCGGATCGACGGGCGTCGTGTCCTGATCTTGGAAGGGACGCGCGTCGCCTGAGATAGCCGCCGCAAGGAACAGAAACAAGATTGCTGCTAATTTCATTTTTACCTCAAACATGATTACTGGTTAATTTGATCGCTGAGTAAGTTGAGATCGGCGTCGTCCTGGGTAGAAAGCAGGCGCAGATCGGCCGCAAGCTGCTCACGCTCTGCGCGCGAAAGAGGGCGCCGGCTGTTTGCGATCTGACCAGGCTTGGCGATTCTCTTCGGGTTTGGCGAATTAACAACAATCGCCGGCGTTTCAACTGGCGGTTTTGTGTTTTCTTGCTTCGCCAGCGCTTCTTTGATCATGTGATTAACGTCTTGCTCGGTGTAAACCGCGCCAGGGTTTACTACAGTTAAGGCAGGCTGCGGCGCTTTCAGTCTGACAATCGCCACCGCGGCAAGCACACAGAAGGCTACGACTGCAAAAGCTGTTGCGCCCTTCAACCACAACGGCGACAAATCAAAAAACTGTCGCAATGCGGCGAGCGCCGATTTCTTATTAGCCATGGGTTTAGCATGGAAAACTGACAACGCTTCGTCTCTCCAGGCTGTGATCGATTCATGCACGAGCCCGAATGCGGCAACTTCTTCACGGCAATTACTGCATTGCCCCAAATGCAATTCGAAGTCGCGGCTTTCGCTCTCGTTCGCTTCATTGTAGAGGAACGCGATCAAATCGGATCCGCGCTCACAAGTAGGAGAGTTCTTCGTATCGTTCATCTTAATTTCTGCTTTCAAACTTCTGCAGCCGCAATTGCAATTGCTTCATCGCGGTATAGAGCCTGCTTTTCACGGTGCTCAATGGCAGATCAAGTGCGTCGGCGATTTCGCGAAACGTAAGCTCCTCGAATTCCTTCATCACCACGACCTGTCGCAACTCAATCGGCAAACTGTTTATCGCCCGCCGCACTGCCGCCGTTTCCTGCCGGCCTTCAGCCACATGCGCCGGCGAATAGCTCAATGACGTCGCGAAGCTGTTATCCTGCTCGTCATCAAGCGCCGACTCGCTTCTAACTTTCGCGCGTCGCTGGCGTGAAATGCACTGGTTCACCGCAATCCGATGAAGCCAGGAGGAGACTTTCGCGTCGCCGCGAAAGCCCCGCAGGTTGCGAAAAGCAGCGAGAAACGTCTCCTGGGTCGCGTCGCGAGCATCCTCTTCACGGCCGAGCATGCCGTAGGCAAGCGCAAATATCCGCCGCTCCCAGCGCCGCACGAGCTCGCCAAAAGCGTCGGCATCTCCCGTCAGAGCACGCTCCACGATGATTTCGTCGGTACCCAAAGTTTCCATTCACGAGCCTTGGCGCTCAGGGGTTTAGACGCGGGTAGGGTCGTAGAAGTCGATAAAATGGTTTCCCGCAAAGGCAAAGCCAGCAAAGTATAGTCTGGTAATTGGATCTACCTTGGCTCTCTTTGTGCCTTTGCGGGAAAAAATCACGTTAAAACTCGTTGACACCAAAAGAATGGCTCGACAATAATAGCCAAGGCTGAATCCTGCCGAACCAAGACCTACCGCGATTGTAACGTCAAAAATGCTCGAAAAACTCGGACGAATCCGTCTCCTCTACATCGTGCTGGGAGTGCTGCTCCTGGTCGGCTTGCTGCCCCTGGCCATTACCGGGTTCCTGCTTTCGAGCCGCAGCGCCAACGAGTTGAGGTCTATAGAAGGCCGCTACCAGGCCCAGCTCGTGCAAGATAAGGCGCGCCAGATCGAACTGTACGGACAGCGATACCGCGACGTTGTGACCGGCCTCGCCCGGGCTTTTGAGATTGCGGGCGGCATCCAGTCCCTGGACGACAAGGGCTACGATCAGCGTCTAGAAACAACACTCCAGGAAGATCCTAACCTCATCGCTCTCGCGCTCTGGCCTGTCGATGGAACACTTCACCGCGCTTTTCAGCCCGAGGTGATCACGCTCGAGGAAGTGGACGCGCGCGTGAGCGAGGTGCTCGCACGAATGAACGGTCGCGGTCTGGTGGTC
>JAICGZ010000358.1 GCA_025922875.1 Pyrinomonadaceae bacterium | reverse complement strand
TGGCCCAAGTCCGCGCCACTCCCATTCGGTGGCGCCGGTTGCGGGATTGAGGCCGAGTATCTGGCCGCCGTGCACGTCACTGCCAACCTGGACCACCAAACGCCCATTGACCAGGAGCGGAGAAGCAGCGGTGCCGCAGAACAATTTGGAAGTGTCGATTAATTTTGAAAAGTCTCGCGTCCAGAGCTGCTTTCCGGTCGTTGTGTCCCAGGCGTTAAGAATTCCGGTGACGCCGAGGGTGAAGAGGCGATTGCCGATTACGAGTGGAGTAGCATGTGGTCCTTTCGCCATCTGGACCGCGTACTGGTTCTTTTTGAACTCAGACTGGTACTTCTGCTGCCAAAGGACTTTACCGTCCGCAAGATTGACACTCGTCACGAGTTCTTCAGGATCTCGTCTTCCGTGAACAAAAACACGTCCACCTGCCACGACCGGCGATGAGTAGCCCTCACCAATCTCCACGCGCCAACTTCGCTGCAAAGATTCAGGCCACGCCGCGGGCGCATTCTTCGCGGAGACGAACCCATCACGACCCGGCCCCCGCCACTGCGTCCACTCCTGCGCGCTGACGACCGTTGACACAAGAAACACGAAAATGAAGGGGGTAAGAAGTCTTGCTTTGTTCATGGTTATTTCCTTTAGCGACAGGTGAGATCATGCCACAAAGAGGCACAAAAAGCACAAACTCATTTCGTACATCTTTGGTGCCTTTGTGCCTCTTTGTGGCTGAGAGTTTTTGTGCCTCTTGTGACCCCTCACACGACGTCGGCGAAGCTCTTGCGGGTGCGGGCGAACCACCAGTAACCGAAGATGAAGACCAGGAGGGCGAAGGCGGTGAAGTATGCGAGACCGCGCCAGTCGGGGGCTTGTCCGTCCAGGAAAATTCTACGATAGCTGCGTACCAGTGGTGTGAAGGGATTGAGGTTGATGAAGGTGCGAAAACGGTCGGGCACGATCGATTCCGGGTAGATGATCGGCGTTAGATACATCCAGGCCATCAACAGCAACGTAACGCCCTGCGCAATGTCGCGCAGGAAAACCCCCAGCGACGCGATCAGCCATGCCGCTCCGAGCGCAAACAGAAGCTGTGGAATCAGCAGCGCCGGCAACCAGAACGCAGTGAGATTGAGATGCTGCCGGATAATGATCGCCGCTACTAGTAAACCGATCGTAGCGAACAACTGATTGCCAAGCGCCGCGAACACCTGCGCCGCCGGCAGCGCTTCGAGTGGAAACACGACTCTCTTGACGAGATTCGAGTGGGCCAGGATGGTATTCGCCGACTGCTGCACTGACTCCTGAAACATGGACCAGGGCAAGAGGCCGCAGAAGAGGTAGAGAGCGTAGTCCCAGGGAGAATCGCTTGCCCCGAAGCGTGCGCCGAAGATACCCGCAAAGATAAAGGTGAAGATCGCGATCATCACCACGGGCGTCAGCACCGCCCACGCGAGACCCAACACCGATCCTTTGTAACGGCCCAGCAGTTCTCTTTTAGCGAAAGAGAAGATCAGGTCCGCCCGAGATGGTAGTTGCCACAGCGGTTGCCAAATTTTAGCCACAAAAAGGCTCATAAAGCACAAAAATGAAAAGTCAATCCGCTGTGCCACAAAAAGGCACATAAGGCGCAAAAATAAAAATCAATCAGCTGAGATCTTCATATCCTCTTTTGTGACTTTTGTGCCTTTTTGTGGCACCAGTCCAGTTCCTCTCCAACTATTCTTGTTGTGCCAGCCGACAACCACCTCAGTTGCACCAAGATCGCGCCACCACGTCTCAAACTCAGCGCGGGAAATATAGAAGGCCGTCGGGGCCAGCAGATGATCGAAAACTATCGTGTGCTGCTCTCGCCACCCAAATTTCGATATCGCGCTCAAGTAGTCGTTGTAGAAGAGATGCTTGGCGAGGGATGAGCCATTCTTATTCAGTGGTCCATAGATCAGCTTCGTCGCGAGGTAAAGACATGCAGCCGGAACCTTCGACACTTGCAGCAACGCACGTTGGTCCATTCGCGAAGTTACCTTCTCGCGCAGAGGGTTGATCCAGCGCGTGATCCACTCGTTGTTCTCAGCGCCGTAGACCCACGCCGACACGCGCCCGCCCGGCTTTACTTTCGAGGCCAACGATAAAAAACCACCGCGCGGATCGGGCAAGTGATGCAAGACGCCGACGGAAAAAGCATAGTCAAACTCGCGCGCGAGCGGCAGATGATAAATGTCAGCTTGAATAATATGAGCGTTGGGCAATGAACGCGTGGCGGCGAACGCTGTTTCAACTGCCGCGCTCAGATCGACGCCAATAACTTCCCGCGCGCCCCAGCGAGCAGCGAGTTGCGTGTGCCGCCCCTTACCGCAGCCGCCTTCGAGCACAACCTTGTCACGGAAAAACTCCGGCGTGACTGGCGCAATCCAACCGAGAAACTGCTCGGCGTATTTTTCATCTTTCTGCGTGAAGTGCTGCCACTGCCAACCGAAGCCCTCGGCTGTAGCGCGCTTGTCACTCTCAACTTGTTCGAGATTCGCGAAACGAGGAATGCCGGACGTTATCGGAAAGGAAGAGGCGCATGACACACAGCGCAGTTCTCCCTCCATAATTTCGCCGTCGTCGGACTTGCTGACAGAAAGATTCAGAGATCCTTCACAGGAGGGACACAGAAGAAAGGTCAGTAGCTTTTCCTTCAAGGCTCAGCAAATATAACATCCAGCCAGGCGAGGTCGGCATATTGCGGAGTGCTGAAGTCTATAAAATCGTCCGCGGCATTCGAGGCTGATACCGCGCCCGGATCGATCGTAATCGCTCCCGGTACGTACGCGGTTTCACCAGAGTTGGACTGAAGTCGAATCGTGTATTCGCCAATAGGCGCATTCGCCGCAACCTGCAACTCAATACTGACAACCGGAAACGGCGCGGCAATCTGCTCGCGCGCGAGGCTTGAAGGATCGACCGTGAAGAAGGGCGAGTTAACTGAGATGCTGGTACCCGGTACTTGATCGACTCCCTCGCCCCCGAGATAGATCTTCACGCGCCGGCCCGCTACGAGCGGAAGAGCAACACTCGAAAGTTCCGCGTTGAGTCCGATTACTCTTGGATTGAGCGCTGACGCCTGAGCCGGCACCAAACTGGAGTTGAGCAAGGCCGGCGTATCTGCTTTGACCGCAAGCTGGCTTGACAGTTCAAAACTGCGAAACTTCTGAGCGGACTCGGATCGCGACGACACGATTACTCGATACTGGCCCGGCGCAAGGCCTTCCAACTTATAACTACCATCCTCCGCCGTCACATCGCTCGCGATTACGCGCCCGTTCGCAATATTCTCGGCCCAGATAATTGCGCCATTCAGCGGGATCAACACGCCGGGAGTGCGGTTGTCAGCCAATCGACCTTCAATGCGGCCGACTCGCTGCCTTGGTCCATAAAGACTGCGAATCTTCTGACGATCCTCTTCGCTTAAAGTTCGCTCCGTCAACGCCGGCAGTCCGTAGGTTCCGTTGATTGCCTGGCGGCCCTGCATAGTTGACGATAAAAGAACCGAATGGTCCAAACCGAGGAAATGACCAATCTCGTGCGTGAAGGTAGCTTCGAGATCGTACGTGCCGGGCGTGCCGTCAGTAGAAAACTGTAAATCCGAGCCATCGTCGGCTAGCGGGCGAGGATTGATGCTTATGTCTGCCTCGACGATGTTGCCTGTTTCCGGATCGAAGAAGACGCGCGTGCGTCCCGTAGTCGAGTCGGAATTGAACGCCTCGTTCTCGATAGTGGTCGCGATAGTTAACAGATTGATGCCATCGCCTGCTTCGGCGGGACTGACTGAAGTCACTGGCGACCAGGTCACGACGAAGTTGATGTTTGACAAACTGGACCAACGAGCGAGCGCGCGGCGTGCTGCGCCGACGACATCGCTATCCGGCTTGATGTTCGCGCCTGGCGAGAGCAATGAAGTCGAGAACGAAACCTCGATGCTCTTCCTGGGCCAACGTATCTTGCGGACAGTTTGTGCAGGTGGTTCGAACTCGAGGGAATCGCGCGTCTCCAGTCGCTCGCGGGAACCGAGAGCCAAAAACATGGCCACACTGGCAATTATCGCTACCGGATACTGCATTCAGAGCTTCCTGGCGAGGACGAGTTTTAACTAACGCGCGGACGGCTGGAATTCGGGGGAGCGGCCAGCGGAGCGCATGGTATCACGGATCCGGCCGCAAAGATGCTAAAAATCGCCACTAAGAAGCACAAAAAGCACAAACATTAAATTTGTGCTTTCTGTGCCTTTCGTGGCTTCGGTTAATCGATGGTTATGTGCGGAGCAGTGTCGGCAGGACGGCTCGTAGTCGTAACTCCGCCACGCGTGAACGTTACCTGTATCGGCACGTCTCCGGCGCCGGCCAGGGAATCCGGCAAAGTGAAGTTAATAATGTCAAAGCCCGGCATTTTCGGATTTGAGCGAACGAGCAGAATCTGAGCCCCCGTTATATTCGTCGTTCCGACGATAACAGTGATTTCCGCAGGTTGGGCATTGCGCAACCCAGTGACATTCAGCTCGATCACTGTCGCAACAGTGTTACCGCTCCCGTCCGGCGATGTAACGCTGAACGGCTCCATCAGTCGCGTAATCGGGTTGGTCACGTTGAAGGCCCTCGCGCGTCCGCCGGCATCGTTGGTTGACGTAAAGATGTCGGGCTGTCCCGCGACAATCTGCACAAATCCACGGTGGAGCGTGTCTGTGTTCGCCGCGGCATCAAGCACGTTCACTGCTACTGTGCCCAAACCTGGAGCAAGGGTGATGGGCATAACGAAGTTGATCTGCTTGCTGGTATTACCGGCGAAGTAAAGTCCCGCGGCTGCGCCATTAACGCTAACCGAAACGCCATTGAGTTCTATCGGTAGCGCCGGGCTACGCGGGTCATCGGCATCCGGTTCGTTTTCTTGACCTGGACCAGCGAAAACATCGGAAGGCGCAAGGGCCACGGTGGAACGAACGATACTCAACTCACCGGCTGCTAAACCAAACGGTGCGCCCGGAACAGGACTCGGTGTCGGTGTCGGACTGGGACTCGGACTCGGAACCGGCGTTGCCGCAGCCACAGGCATGTTGCTCGCGCCCGTAAAGAACGACAACACCGCCGCGGACTGAGCTGTGATCGTCGGAGTCAATAGATAGAAAATCTCGATCGAGAAATCAGGGTTGCCGCTACCAAAATCCACGCCGCCGACCGCGAAAGCCATGCGCTTCCGGGTTTCGGCGGTAACAAACCGCAGACTTCCCAGGCTGGTAAAGTTGGGCGTCCTGGTCAAACGGATGAAAGTACTGGAAGTAGAAACCGGAAGCGCAGTCAAGAATATCTGCGGCGAATTCGTCGGATTCAAACCTTCGGAAGCCTGGGCAGTGGGCGGAAGCGTTCCGTCAGGCCGGAAATTTACTCTCGAGACAAACACCAAACTCGATGGAGCGAGCGATCCGTTGTAGTCTGTGAAAGTCGGGAAACGAAACAGGTCGTCGAACTGCGGCCGAGTGCCTACTTCAACGAACGTATCAGTCGCGATCGTGTAAACAAAAAGTCCGAGAATAGGATTAGTGACTGCGGTATTTGACTTAGGGTCTGTTGCGCGCGATTCGAAAGCAATCAGTTCCCCATTGCGACTCAACCGGCGCCCGGGACTGGCGACATTCGCGACCGTCACGCCGTTCTGTGTGCGCGTGACTTGCCGGATATTACTCAAAGCCCCGCCGCCAAAGTCCGCGACAAAAACCTCCGCGTTGGCATCGGCGTTGTTAGGGCTATTGCTGGCGATATTGGCGCTCGAAACGAAAGACACTCTTGATCCATTTGCGGATAACGATGGATTACTTTGAAAGATGCGCCCGACTCCCGGGGTAGGATCCTGCGTGTTTGTTGCCTGGAAAAACGTGTCGTCGCTGATGTTGTAGAAGAATAACTCCGGATTACCATCACCGTTGCCGGTAAGCGAACCGGGATTGCGTGTCGAGATAAACGCCAGCAGATTGCCATCGTCGGAGATCGCCGGCTCGCGATTGTCGTCAGCAAAGAACGGAGCGGCAGTTGATGAACCCGGTGTCGGTATGCGACTGGCGTCCGTGTCAGTAATTTGATCGAACATACCCGTAGTCAAATCCTGCTCCGGCAACTCGGCGCCCAACGTTAAGTCGACGTCAGTCACTGCTGGAAGTCTGTAGATCCAGATCTCCGAATTGCCGTCAGCCGCGAGGCCACCTTCGCTGCCGTCGAAGTTTCCCGGATCGGGCGCGTTCGAGCTGAAGACG
>JAICGZ010000357.1 GCA_025922875.1 Pyrinomonadaceae bacterium | reverse complement strand
CCTCCCACCCCGTGCTTCTCCTGCTTGTTGTGCGGGGCGCCGGTGCGCTTGTTTTTTTTTTCTGTTTTCTGTTACCCCCCCCCGGGGCCCCTCCCCCCCCCGCACTCCAAGGAGGTACAGCGAGCGGACTTGCAGTATATGGCAGTAACAAAAGAAATGTACGAATGGGTGTTTCAGCAGTGTCCGATCTGTGAAACACCACCTACGAAGCACCTTGGTCGTAGAGGCGGCAGAGCTCACCGCGAACATCTCGGGGTCGAAAGTGAGATTTGGCGTTGCGGTAAGTGTGGTCTGATCTTTCCCAACCCACTGCCAATCCCGGTCAACGGTTTGGACCAGCATTACGCAGTCGCGCCGGACAGCTACTTCGAGCACCACGAAACGGAAAGTAAGAACAACAGTGCCGCAGGATTGTTAAAGCAAGCCGAAGCTCTGGTTGGGAAGAAAGGAGTGCTGCTTGATATAGGAGCCGGAAGAGGAGAATTACTTCACGCGGGAGTCGAGCAGGGTTGGAAAGTGGTTGGCATCGAACCATCCACGACCTTTGCTGAACATGTGAGACAGTCAGGAATCGAGGTCAGGCAAGAGCCTGTCGAGCAGTGCCGCTTCCCCTCTTCCTCTTTCGATGTGGTGGTACTTGCCGGTGTGTTAGAGCACCTTTATAACCCTGACGAAACCATTCAGGAAATCTCGCGCATTCTTCGCCCCGGTGGCGCTTTATTTTTGGACGTACCTAACGAGGTAGGACTTTACTTCCGGCTAGGAAATCTTTACCAAAAGCTAAGAGGACGGGATTGGGTAGTGAATCTCGCGCCGACATTTTCCCCTTTTCATATCTTCGGGTTTGGTCCAAAGTCTCTACGTAAGTTGTTATCAAAGCATGGCTTCACACCAAAACACTGGCACGTGTATGGTGGGACGAGTTTTGTCCCGAATCACGGACTATTCGGTTTCGTGGAACAGCAAGCAGCGAAAGCTGTAACGGCAGCGAGCAGGATTGGTGACATGGGAACCTACATTGAGACGTGGGCAATCAAACAGCCTTCGACTTAGCCAAGTAGTTTGAATTATGCGCACTCCAAGGAGGCGCCACAATAATCTGCCGCTAACTCTTTTGTGTTTTTTGCGCCTCTTTGTGGCCCAGGATTGATTCAGCCAGGATGCGGAGATTTATAGGAATCTCGGGCGCCTTGGGTCGACGGCCGACCGCAGGCTGGTGATGCGCCAGCAATGGCAGTTCTGCATTACAAAAATCACAGCGCTCGAGATGCTGTTTGATGTCGATGGCCATAGTGGCCGAGAGGCTGTTCGCGCGAAAGGAAAGCAGGGTCGCAGATGCAGGACAAGCCGCCGTTTTCCTGAAAGCCAATGTTCTCGTTGCGACCTTCATCCGTTCCCTCTAGATTCAACATACCAAAACACGTAATTCACCTTTCATTCCAGACCTTTTTCTGTGCTTTTTTGCCTTCTCTTCCGAGTGTAAAAACTTGTTGCTCGTTATTTAAAATGCTGTTACCATGCCTTCGTTAGTCAGGAGCGAATCAGGCTCTCTGACGCATTTCCAGGAGCACCAAACCGCTTATCCGCGGTAAAAAATCGGGCAAAAACGAGAATTACAAACAGCTTGCTGTGGGCTGGCACTCGTACTTTCCATGCCGAATTAGCAGATTGTTCCAACCAAACTCGGACTCACCTCGGACGACGTCCACGACACAGCGCAGCACCCAACATGGGGCACCCACCATTCTCGAAGAACGAACTCCCAGAAGAGTAAGGCAACACGGAAAACCCCTGTGAAATCCATAAGTGAAGATCCAGAAAAGTTAGCAGACTCCGGAACGGGCCAAAAACGCCCGATGCCGCGCCGCAACGAGCGTCAGGGAAAGACTGCGAAATGGGTCGAAAGCCTTCGGTCTTCCGACGTCAACCGTCTGTGGACTGACCTTCACCGCATTGTCTCGCATCATCCACTTGTCAGGGCGTCACGCAGCGCGGGCTTGTTGATTGAAGAGGGCTCCGGCGCCGCTTACACCGACCTCACCCAGGAATTGTTCGTTCAACTGCTGAGCAAAAACCGGTTCGAGCACTACCTCGACAGCGGAATGACTGATTACGAGATTGAATGCGAGATCAGCCAGATCGAATTAACAAATTTACTGACGGCTGAACTACGTAAACGACATCCTGAGAGTTACCGGCTGGCGCGTCGAATCTCGACGTTGATCCAGTCGAGCCCGAACTTCCGCCGCTTTGATTCGAGCGGTGTTGATGATGAGCCACACCGCCGTTTGGCCGATCGTGTTTATGGTTTGAGTGAATGGAAAGACAGCAAACCCCGCCGCGGGTCGCACGACGTCGAGCAGCGCGTGCAGATCATTCCGGTGCGACAAAGAGATACGCGCATGGTTGGCTGCACGGGCGATTCGCAGATAGTGATCAGTAATGCCGATCTGGAAGACCTCATCGTGTCAGTTCTCGATGCGGTCGACTCGCCTGTCGACGTTCGGACATTGCGCAGTCTCGTGATGTCGCGGCTGCCCGTGATGGACATTTACCTTGTGCCACTGGACGGGGACGACAGCGACAACGAGAACAGCAATAGCTACGAACCGGTGGACAAGCGCGAGAATCCTGAAGAAGGGCTCATGCGACGGGAGTCGGAGCGAGAGGCCGCGGGTTATGTCGAGCAGTTTCTGGCGAGTTTGAACGAGGCCGTGCGGGGCAAAGTAAAGCAATACAATCGTATTATCGGCGTGCTTTGGTACTGCTACTTGAGCCCGGACCATTCGACGCAACTGGAAGTGGCCGCGGTATTGGGAGTTTCTGATTCATTAGTGTCTGACTACCGCAGGCGCATTGAGCAGGAGTTGCGAGCGTTATCCTTTACCGAGGTTGAGGAGGCCAAGCAGTTTGAGCTGGCACTGAGGGAACACGTCAAGACATTGGTTTTTGACATGGAAGAGAAAGAAGTGAGCGTCTAATCCACAGATTGCTCGGAAGTCTGGTAGACCCCGGCTGCCGCGCGACGAGCGCAGCAGCTTTTTTGTTTACTGATTGTCTCGGCCCGTCAAATTGTTTATCTTGAGCGCTGAGGCGGCAGCCACCCAGCTTCGACTACATGCAGCAGAATAAGCGAAGACACACAGGAGCACTCGTTCGCGGATTGTTTGAGGTTCTCCTGGATCATCCTGATGGTTTGCCTATCCATGCAGCCTTGCAGACGTGTCTTCCCAACGGATCGAATTCAGATAGCAGGCGTCTTGGCGAACAGTTGCTGCGTGGCTGTGTCGCGCCGATGAAGGCCGGTTGGTTGAAGTTCAACGGAGACGGGTTCGTCTTGTCTCCAGAGGGTAAGCTCGCTTATCAACGTTACAGAGACCCGGACGATTTTCTTTTACGTGCGGCGAAACATTCCGTGCGTGGTTGGATTTCAGTCCACTTTCCCGAGCCATACTTTTTCCTCGGAAAGCTTCGCGATCAGTTTGCTTCGGAATATCGCGTCGTAAAACGTATCGGGATCAAGACTCTCCTCGAGAAGGCCATCGGCACACCAGCATCGTGGCAGGAAGTACTGCCGGTCCAGTCCGCGCGCAGGATCGACATTCCGAACCTCGAGCTTTCCAACCTCGATTCGTTTTTGAGTGACTTGAAGCAAGCAGGTCTCCCTTATGGCACTGGAGGACACGCCATTTACCTGCCGCCCGAGACGATCCAGAAGACGCCGTTCCGAGAGCTTTCAAAGTATTATCCCTGCAATTCTGGTTTGAAGATCCTCAAACACCCTGGAGGACTCGCTGAGAGCGTTTACGTTTACAACGGCGAAGGCGAGAGCCGTATTCATCTGAAGTTGATACACAATCTGCGCCATCTCACGCTGGTGGCCAACTTACTTCACGTTAATGGCGTTGGTCCGCGGCTTCACGATCTGGTCGAATTGCAGTGCAACAACAATCTGTGGACGGCCTTTGTCGTCGAGCACGTCGCGCAGCCGTTGACGTCCAGGGAGGTGTGCGAGAAGGGCATCAAGACGATACGAGACCTGGAACAACGAAATCTCGTCATGATCATTCTTCCAGAGGGGTTTGACGACGGCGAGTTTAAATGTCCCGACTGTAGTGGAAATGCGTTCATGACCGCAGACGGCGAATTTCGTTACATCGACTTTCAGAACTTTGCACTTCCCGGTTACGGAGAGTACCTGAAGTCGGTTGCTTTGGAAGCAGCCGAAGCCTCGCACTTCGGCGACAAGAGTATTCTGCGTGGAGGCCGTTACCTGTACCAGTCAGTTCCCGGTGTGGCCCTGCCGGGAAAGCGACACCCCGAAAAGCGGATGCAGGTTCTTCGCAAGCTGATGAATCAGGCTGGAGTGTCAGTCGAGAACCGTCTCGTCCTCGATATCGGCTGCAATGTTGGGATGATGATGGCCCAGTACTTGAAACACGGCGCTCTCTGGTGTCACGGTTGGGACCAGGAAGTGGTTGTGCCCCACACTGAAAAATTGCTGTATACATTGGGCTGCACGAGGTTCTCGACTACGGGCGGAGTCATCACTCAATCCATCGATCTGCAGGGCCATCTTCCGTCACATGTGAAGCCCCATCTCAACGGTTGCGTTGTGTCGTATCTCGCCGTGCGCGGTCACATAAACTGGTTGGACGCCCTGAAAGAAATTCCCTGGGCATTCATGATTTATGAAGGGCACGAGGGTGAAACGACCGAACAGTCTCTTCGATACCTCGAGGAGTTCGGCAAAACCGTTCCCTTCCGGATCGCAGCGCAGAGCGAGTATGCCGATGGCGATAGTGAACCTCGAACAGTTGCCATCCTGGTTAGAAGTTGACAAAAGCTTTGCCTCAAAAGTTTCAACCCCGAAAGAAGCGCAAAACACAAATTGCTTCGCGGAATTCTTTTGTGTCTTTTTGTGGGTATCTCTTTTTTGAGGCAAGATAATGTCGAATCGAAGTCACGAATATTTCGATACCGAACATCTGACCAACACACTCGGGAGCCGCACTGCCCGCGGCGGACTGGTTACGATCGTCTCACACGGTCTGAAGTTTGCTCTCAGCATACTCGCTACCGCAATCCTCGCACGCTTGCTCACGCCTCAGGATTACGGCCTTATCGGAATGGTCGTGGTGTTTACCGGATTCGTAGCGATGTTCAAGGACATGGGACTATCGCTCGCTACGGTCCAACGAGCAGAGATTACTTTCGAGCAGATCAGCACACTCTTTTGGATCAACGTCACGATCAGTATCGCAATCACGCTGCTGATGATGTTGCTGGCGCCGCTGATTGGCTGGTTTTACGGTGAGCCGCGTCTGACGATGATCACGATCGTCACGTCACTCGGATTTTTCTTTGGCGGCCTGGCCGTTCAGCACGAAGCCCTGCTGAAGCGGCAGATGCGTTTCTACGCGCTCAGTGTCATCGCGTTTCTCTCGATGATGATCGGGTATGTTGTCGGGATCGTTTTGGCCTGGCGCGGAGCGAGCTATTGGGCTTTGGTTTTTAGTCAACTGGCGCTGTTGGCGTCGAATGCAATCGGTGTCTGGGTAACGTGCCGCTGGCGTCCCGGTCGTCCGAAACGTAACACCGGCGTGCGCTCGATGCTGTCGTTTGGCGGTAACGTCACCGGCTATGCGCTCATCAACTACGTTTCAAAAAACTGCGACAACCTGATAATCGGAAGAGCATTTGGCCCGCAACTCCTCGGACTTTACACGAAAGCGGTGCAACTCCTGAACCTGCCGACGGAGCAGATCAATGAACCAATTGCTTCGGTTGCGATTCCGGCGCTGAGCCGTTTAGCTGATTCGCCGGAGCGATACCGGCAGGCCTACCTGCGGATAATCGAAAAGGTACTCATGGTCACGATGCCGGCAGTGATTCTGATGCTGGCGACGGCCGACTGGCTGGTGCTGATGATCCTTGGTCCACAGTGGGGCGACAGCGCAAGGATATTCGTTTTCATGGGTATTGCCGGGCTGTTTGCACCGGTGGCGCTCACCGGTGGATGGCTGCTTGTCAGTCAGGGCCGCGTGCGAGACATGCTACGCTGGTCCTTGATCAACGCACCTATCTCGATCTTGTCGATAATAGCTGGTTTGCCGTGGGGCGTTGTTGGTGTTGCTGCTTCCTTTTCGTTGGGAAGAGTTCTCGTAGCGAATCCGTTGCTCTACTGGTTTGTCGGGCGATCGGGTCCTGTGCGAATGGCGGACTTCTATCGACTATTAGCCCCGTTTACTGGTGCATCTCTGTTTTCGTTGCTCGCGT
>JAICGZ010000356.1 GCA_025922875.1 Pyrinomonadaceae bacterium | reverse complement strand
GAAGTGATGAGACCGCTGATCAGGAGCACGGGAATATCTGTAGTGCGAGGGTTCTCCTTCAAGCGGCGGCAAAGCTCGAGGCCACCGACGATCGGCATCACCACATCGCTGACCACGATATTCGGTTCGAATGAAAGGGCGAGATCGAGGGCTTCTGCGCCGTCGCTGGCGGTCGATACCTCGTAACCGTCCAGTTCCAGGAGTTCTACCAGGAGATCCAGTATTTTCTGGTCGTCATCGACTATCAGGACTCGGCCCCGGTCTGAGGTGCTAATGGTCATCGAATCTGTGTTTTCCGGACGTTTTGAGTACGACACCTCGCGAGGAACTTGGGAGTTGGTGCGGGGTTCTTAGCAGTGCTACGTGGCTGCACTAGCCGCGAAAGTATAACAGGTTTGAGCAGAGTTAGCCACGGATTACACGGATTAGCACAGAGATGCATTATCTATGCTAATCCGTGTAATCCGTGGCTTTACCTGTCCTGGACGCGTTTACGGGTAGCGGGTTCGGGGCCGCTCGTTTTGGCGAAATAGCCGGCCCGGTAGTTGAGCTTAAGGTGGCGTTGTTTCAGAGCCGGATTGACTAACTCAATCTCGATCCGCCGGTATGACCCGTCGCGAGCCTTATTTCGAGGTGAGTAGGCCACCAGATACTGCTCACGAAGGTCTCGTTGTATCTGAGCAAAGGCTTCGTGCAGGTCTCGTTCGTGACGTGGGAAATACGCGCGCCCGCCGGTTTTCTCGGCGATTTTTCTCAGGTCACCTTCGTTCACCCCGAAGGTGTAACGGTCGCCGATACCGATTGCATAGATAAGCGCGTCGGCTTTCTGCGCTCGTTCGATTGCGTCCTGCATCTTCATGCGGCTGCTGGTGTCGGCGCCGTCGGTTAAAAGGATGATTGCGCGGCGTGTGTGTTCCGCCGAGCCGCTGATCAACTCTTCAGCGGTGGCCCAAACCGCATCCCAAATCGCAGTCGAACCGGCGAGACTCTGGTTTGTTCCTGAAATTGGCGGTGTTCCGTTAACCACTACTCCACCGCCGATATAACCTGACGGCGGCACAAACTCGACACGATCGATAGCCCTTCGAAGCCTTTCGAGATTTCCGGAGAAGCCCTGTTCGAGAGTTGTCTCTCCGGTAAACGAAACAATAGCGGCTTCGTCCCTGTTTGGCCGGAGCACGTTCTCGAGAAATGCGCGTGCAGCTATTTTTTCGTCGGGCAGCGTGCGCTCTTCAGAAGCACTCGTGTCGATGAGGATAGCGAGAGAGAGTGGCAGATCGATGTTTCGTTGAAAGGTGAAAATCTCCTGCGGCTCTCCATCTTCCAACACGCGAATATCTTCGGCTTTGAGATCGCTGATGAAGCGTTTGTTCTTGTCAGCGGCCGTGAAGAAGATGTTAGTAAGGTTAGTGTCAAACTTAACTACTTCGTCAGAATCCTGCGGCAACTCTTCACGCGTGCGTGGCGTGGGCGACGGCGATGCAAATGCGTTTGGAGCGACGCCTGTTTCGTTCTTCGCAGACATCCTGCGCGTCGCTATGCTTCCGCACACGATCACGAACACTAAAACTAGTAACAGAACTGGACGACCCATTTCGCGGTATTGCATCTTGCCTCTTAACACCTCTATGGTCTTACGCTGTCAGCGATCGCTTTGTAGCCTCGCTTCGTTCGCACTTTTAGATCTCTTCCTCGATCTGAAAGCTTGACGTCGATCTTTCTGAACGTTCCATCATAACTCTTGTTTGTCGGATCGTAAGTGACGAGATATTGCGCGCGAAGTTCTTTTGCTATTTTGGTGAATGACCGCTCGAGTGAAATCATGTCGCCGGTGAAGAAAGCCATCCCGCCGGTTTCTTCGGAGAGGGTTTGCAAATCCCTGTCCTTCTTATCGGCGACTTGCCCTGCTTCGACTCCCGGCACTGTCGCCAGGAATCCGGCTTTGGTCGAGATAGCGAAGATAGTTGTTTCTGTTCGTTGCGCGATATCGATCGCGTCGCGAATGTTTGCGCGGCTGTAGGTGTCCTCACCGTCGCTTACGATCAGTAACACTCGGCGGCCCGGGACTGAGCGCATCTTCTCATCACAAAACTGCCAGATCGCGTCGAAAAGCGCGGTTTGTTTGCCCATCTTTTTGACGCTGTAGACGGCCTTATCGAGTAGATCCAATTTATCAGTGAAGTCTTGCAGCAAGTTGATCTCGTCGTCGAACGTACCGAAGAGCACACGATCCTTACGCGGCTTGACGACCGTTTGAATGAAGTTCATCGCCGACTCTTGTTGAAACTTCAATTTGCCGGCGGTTGAAGGAGACGTGTCCATCAACACTGCTACATACAGCGGTGTCGTTTGCGAAAGATCGTCCGAGAAGGTCTCGATCACCTGAGGCACTTTGTCTTCAAGAATCAAAAAATCTTCTTTTGTGAGCCCAGGTACAAATTGACCCTTCTTATCCGTCACTGTGATCGGCAATCGCACACGCCGAATCGGGATCTTCACTGTGCTTTGCGGGTCTTCCGGCAAGGGCGTGGGGGAAGGATTCGGTTTCTGCGCGCACACAAACGATGCGGCACAAGCAATAACGAACGCCGCTGACAAGTATTTGTATAAAAACCGTGTTAGATCTACTGACATGCTTATGGATTATAGGTCGGGAGCTGACCGCAGTCTGCTGAACACCGGCGATTCGATGCGGTCGACCCTGAACTTGTTGCCCTTTCCTTAGGAGTTTCAGCGTTTTAGCTGGCTGTTTCTCTGTGCAACCTCTGTGTTCTCTATGCCTCCGTGGTTCACTATTGCATAGAAAAAACAACCACAGAGTCACAGAAAACACAGAGGTTGCACAGAGTGCTACAATGCGCTCTCGTCCAACTTAGTCGCGCAACCATTCCCTTGATGCCCGACACCCCGAACAACCTGGAGTCAGCCAACACCAGTTCACTGCCTGAGTACATCGCCCATTATCGCATCTTACGGCGGTTGGGCAAGGGTGGCATGGGTGAAGTCTTCCTTGGAGAAGACACCAAACAGCACGGTCGCAAGGTCGCACTAAAGGTCTTACCGCGGGAACTCACTCAATCAGAGAGCCGGCTGAGGCGTTTCAAACAGGAAGCACGCGCGATTCTGGCGCTCAATCATCCGAACATTCTCACTGTGTTTGAGATCGGCGAAGCCGCAGGCCACCACTACATCGCAACTGAATACATCGAGGGTGAAACACTGCGCCAGTGCCTCTGGCGTGGTCCACTAAAACTCGATGAGACACTTGGCGTCGCCATACAAGTAGCGATGGCTCTCGAAGCCGCTCACGCCGCGGGTATCGTGCACCGCGACATCAAGCCCGAGAACGTCATGTTGCGGCAGGACAAATTTGTTCGCGATCGCTTCGTGAAAGTGCTGGACTTCGGCATCGCAAAGCTAACCGATCGAGATTCCTCGACCACCGATCCTGAAGCTGTGACGATACCGATTTCGGAAACTAACCCGGGCGCGATCATGGGAACCAGCGGTTACATGTCGCCGGAGCAGGCGCAGGGTGAAAGCATCGACGAGCGGTCTGACATTTTTAGTTTGGGCGTGGTGCTTTATGAAATGGTGGCCGGACAGCCGCCGTTCAAAGGAAAAACCGACAGTCACACGCGTGTTCAAATCATCGATCACGAACCAACTCCTTTGGCGCAGCACGTATCCAACGTGCCTCGCCAACTCGAACGAATCGTTTCGAAAGCATTGGCGAAGGATCGATTCAAGCGTTACCAAACGATCACCGATTTAAAACTCGATCTCGAACAACTCAGAGAAGAGCTTCACTTTTCAGAAAGCGTTGAAACGACAAGCGCAGGCACACGCTCCACGCAAGCCAATCTGCGCTCTGCATCCGCGACCGGTATCAAATCGCAGATCGACACGGCTTCAGAACGTGCAACAGTTTCCACGGGCGATTCCAGCCCTCGAGCCAAACGAAGATGGTTGGCGTACGGTGTTGTGGGTTTGCTGCTAGTGTTGATAGTGGTTGGAGCAGCGTTCTTTGTCGCGTCGTCGCGGCCAATCAATTCCGTCGCCATTCTTCCGTTCATTAACGACAGTAAAGATCCGAACGCTGAGTATTTGTCTGATGGTCTAACCGAAAGCATCATCAACAGTCTTTCACAACTGCCTAACCTGAAGGTGATGTCGCGCAATGCGGCTTTCCGGTTTAAAGGACCGAACCACGACCCGCTTGAAGCCGGACGAAATTTGAACGTTGGTGCAGTTCTGACAGGGCGGCTGGTCAAGCTTGACGATCGCCTGATAATCAAAACAGAACTGATCAAAGTCGACGATGGATCGCAGCTCTGGGGCGCGGAGTACAACAGCAGCCTCGCCGATATCTTTTCTGTGCAAGACGAGGTATCAAAAAAGATCTCACAGAGTTTGCGTCTGCGATTATCGGGCGAGGATGAGGAAAAACTATCCAGGCGTTACACGAAAGACGCGGAGGCTTACGAGCTCTATCTCAAAGGACGATACTTCTGGAACAAGCGCAATGAAGAAGGTTTCCGCAACGGCATCGAATATTTCAAACGCGCCGAAGAAAAAGATCCGACGTTTGCGCTGGCGTTTTCCGGGCTCGCGGATTCATATGCTCTGCTTTGTGACATCGGTGTAGTCAGGCCACTCGATGAAATGCCGAAAGCGAAGGCAGCAGCGCAGAAAGCTGTCGACGCCGATCCGGCACTGGCCGAAGCATACACTTCGCGCGCCTTCGTCAGGCTGGCTTACGATTGGGACTGGCTCGGCGCGCAGAGCGATTTTCAGCAGGCGCTCAAGTTGAATCCGAAGTACCCGACCGCGCATCAATGGTATGCGTCGTACCTGATGCAGATGGGAAAGTTCGCGCAGGCGAAAGCGGAGATTGAAGAAGCTCACAAACTCGATCCGCTATCGCCGATCATCAGCGCTAACACCGGGCTCTATTCCTACTACGAACACAACTACGACGACGCGATCGCAAAATACAAACTGACATTGCAGAGCGATCCGGATTTTTGGGTGGCGCGTCACTACCTGGCGCTGGCTTACGTGCAGAAAGGAATGCACCAGGAGGCAATCGCTGAACTACGTAAACTGATCAAGGCGCCGGAGAGTGGTCCATTACCGGATAAGGTGATCGAAGCTGAATCGGAAGCGGCGGCGTCGCTGGGCTTTGCTTATGCAAGGGGCGGTAAACCACCGGAGGCACGTGCGATCCTGGTCAGACTCGATGAGTTGTCTAAGCGTCGCTACGTTTCGCCACTGTACTTCGCGATCGTCTTCGCCGGTTTGCAGGAGAACGACAGGGCGATTGAGTATTTGAACAAGGCTTTTGACGCGCGACATCCGGGACTTGTCTTAATCAGGATCGAGCCGATGTTTGATGGGCTTCGGTCTGATGAAAGGTTCAAGCAGTTAATTAAACGGTTCGAGCCGATTCCCTAAGCTGGAATTTCGCGCAAAGGCGCAAAGTTCTCGCAAAGGCGCAAAGGCAGGACTAGATGCCCGATCTTTCTTTGCGGCTTTGCGAGAACTTTGCGCCTTTGCGCGAACCACTATTCAATAACCAACAACAGTTCGGATAACTCAGCCGGTAACGGCGACTCAAACTTCACGAATTCACGTGTCGCGGGGTGAGTGAACCCCAGTTTCTCCGCGTGGAGGAAGTGACGGTTGAGGTGGCGGATGCGGGCGCGCAGCCGTGCGTCCTGGATTGTATTGTCGCGGCCCGCGCCATAAGTTTCGTCACCCACGACCGGGTGTTTCAGCCATGCCAGGTGAACGCGGATCTGGTGAGTCCTTCCTGTTTTCAGTTCCACATCTAACAGCGTGAATCGTTGGAAAGAACGCCGCACTCGATAAAGCGTTAAAGCGTTGCGTCCTCCGCGCACGACAGCCATGCGTGTGCGGTTTGACGGATCGCGCGCAACTGGTTGATCGATTTTGCCGGAGCTTGAAACCAGGCGCCCATGGACCAGCGCCACATATGATTTGAAAACAGTTCGATCGCGAAACTGATCCGAAAGGTTTTCGAGCGCCGCTTCCGTTTTGGCGACGACCAACAGCCCTGAAGTATCGCGGTCCAACCGGTGAACGATGCCCGGTCGCACCCCCGTTCCGCCGTCAGGTAGTTGTTGAAAATGATATGCGAGAGCGTTGGCGAGTGTGCCGGAAGGCGTGCCCGCGGCGGGATGGACCACGAGGCCCGCGGGTTTGTTCACGACCACGAGCGTCTCATCTTCATAGACGATATCGATCGGAATATTCTCAGGCTCAAAGCG
>JAICGZ010000355.1 GCA_025922875.1 Pyrinomonadaceae bacterium | reverse complement strand
TCTTGGTGGGGGCGCCCCTCGGGGCCCCCCCATCTCACCCCCCACTCCCAGCCGGGGCGCCCCCGGTGGCCCGCCCCTACAAATAGCTTGCCGAGCATTGCGGAAGCGTAATAGTCTGAGCCTAATATGATTAAAGCCCTGGTCGTTCTTTTTGTTCTTTCTGTCCCTGTAATCGCTCAACAACCTTCGTTACAAGACCTGGTCGATCGCGCTGCCAGGACGACGCTCGAACAGTTCGCTGATAAGAGACTACAGCCGGATCAGCTTTCGATAACACTGATCGATCTACGCGATCCGAAGCGCCCGCTAACCGCCAGCGTCCGCGGAAACGAACGCATTTATCCGGCGAGTGTGGTCAAACTTTTCTATCTCGTAGCCGCGCATCGTTGGCTGGAAGACAAGAAGATCGAGCAAACGCCCGAGCTGACTCGCGCCATACGCGACATGATCGTCGATTCGTCAAATGAGGCGACGCAATATGTTCTCGACGTGCTCACGCATACGACCAGCGGTTACGAGTTGCCGCCGAAAGAGATGCAGGAGTGGCAGTATAAGCGTAACGCCGTGAATCGTTACTTCTCCTCACTCGGTTACACCAACATCAACGTCAACCAGAAAACGTTTTGCGAAGACGCTTATGGACGCGAACGAGTGTCGCGCGGACCGAATGGCGAGAACCGAAACAAGTTGACCACCGACGCTACCGCTCGTCTGATGATGGAGATCGTTACCGGAAAAGCCGCGAACGCAGCACGCACGGCACAGATGATGGAACTGCTCAAACGAGAATATACCGGACAAAGCAGCGATCCTGACGATCAGGGACGCAGGTTCACCGGCATGGCGCTGCAGGGCCGCGAAGGATTCCGGCTGTGGTCCAAAGCCGGATGGACCAGCACCACGCGACACGACGTTGCCTACATCGAAATGCCCGATGGCGCCAGGTTTGTTTTGGCGACGTTCACCACCAATCACTCAAACGATCGCGAGATCATTCCCACGGTTGCACGCGTCGTGATCGAAGGCCTGAAGGATGTGAAGTAACCCCAGACACCAATGAAAACAGACGAACTCGAAAAAAAAGTCGAGGAAGTTAAACAGGACGCCGACGTGCAGCGAGCATTGCAGCAGGCCACCCTCGCTCAAAAGATCAGCGGACCTGTCACCAGAGCTCGTGACAAGTTTCTGATCGGCACGCACTTGTTTTTATTGATTGCCCTCGGCGCGCTGTACCGGTTGCTTGAGTATCGCTTTCCTGAATTCGCGCAGAAGTATCCATTGCTACAGAAACTCGTCCTTGCGTTAGCAGTCGTTGTTGTCTGCCTGATGGTTCTCCGCGTGATGGACGTTTACTTCGTTGGGCGAATTCAGAACGCGGTCTATCAATACAATCTGAGACGCGTCGCACGGCTGATTACGTGGCTGGTCATCGCATTCTTTGTCTTAACCATTCTCTTTCAAAACTGGTACACGGCGGTCGTTTCGTTTGGCCTGATTTCGCTGATACTCGGGTTTGCACTGCAAACGCCGATCACGAGTTTTATCGGTTGGGTCTACATTCTGGTGCGCGAACCCTATCGCGTCGGCGATCGGATCAAAATCGGGTCCGTAACGGGCGATGTGATTGACGTCAATTATTTGGATACGACGCTGTGGGAATTCGGCGGCGATTTTCTTTCCACCGAACATCCGAGCGGCAGGATTATAAAATTTCCCAATTCGAATGTTCTGAACACTCCGGTGTACAACTACACGTGGCCGCTGTTTCCTTATATCTGGAACGAGATCAAGTTTCATGTTGCTTACAACAGCGACCTCGAGTTTGTCGCCGCGACGATGACGGAAGTTGCGGAGCAGGAGGTTGGGGAAGCGATGATGAAGCAGGTGCAAGTCTTTCGCGAGATACTCGCGCAAACACCAGTCAATCAACTCGAGGTCCAGGAGCGTCCGGTGGTCATGTTTCGCGTCAGTGAAAACACCTGGCTGGAAGCCATCGTTCGTTATCTGGTCCACCCCAAAGACGCCGGCCAGGTAAAAAGCAGGTTGATAAGAGAACTGTTGGCGAAGTTGAACGCCGAACCCGATCGGGTGATGTTTCCTAAGAGCAGTGTGAGGTGAATTTCCCGGGAACCTTTTAGCTGGTTGTTTGTCTAACTCTGCGATCTCCGTGGCTCAAGTGGAGGAAGCAGATGAGCGAAATCAAAGGTGTGATACCCGCGCCAGCGATCAATGTAACTCCACTGATCGACGTTCTGCTTGTTCTGCTCATAATTTTCATGGTGGCGGCGCCCCTAAAACCACACCGCTTTCTCGCAAAAGTACCCGCTGAACCTGACAACAACGTGAGACTCGATCCCAACCCGCTCACACTCGTGGTGACCATCGAACCTGATCGAACATTGAAGCTCAATCACACGCCCGACATGGGCACGGTCGACAATCTTTCGCCTCTGAGTGCAAAACTGATTTCAGTGTTTGAAGAGCGCAGCCGAAACCACCTATACCAGAAGACAGTCTTTATCAAAGCCCCACGCAGCATCTCTTACGGCGAAGTTGCCCGCGTCCTCGATGGTCTCAAAGCAACAGGCGCCGACCCGATTGGCCTGCAACTCGACGACCTCAAATAGGAAGTCCAGCCACAAAGAAGCACAAAAGCACAAAATGGGCTCGGCTGATTTTGTGCCTTTTGTACTTCTTTGTGGCTGATTCTTCTATGGTGGCCCGCCTGGTGGCTTGTGTCTCTTCCCGGAATGAGTTGTAATCTGCCCCTGAAGGAGAAGTACCCCCGCATGAGAAATCGTCTTTTCTGTTTGGCCCTGATGTTCACAGTTTCACAGGTCGCATGGGTTATGGCCCAGGACATAACCGGCGGCGGCAGCCTGACGCGCGACATCACGGGAGGCGCCGCTTTGATCTTTCGTGCGCCCCAGAATCCGACCGTCCAGGGCGGCGGCGCGACTGGTGGCGGACGCGTTAGGGGCCGCAAACCGGCAGTGCGCCAGCAGGATGCGATTATCGCGCGCGCGAATGCAGCTCGCAGCGCCTCGCAGCCGCGCTACGCCGAGGCGGAACAGCAGTATCAACTAGCAGCGAAGATTGCTCCTGACGATGCACGCGCCTTTGCCGGTTTGGGAAATGTCTATGTGGACCAGGGCAAGTTTGCGGAGGCGGTCGATGCTTACCAGAAGGCGATCAAAGTAAAACCGGATTACAACGGAGCATACCTGCCACTCGCGTTTTCACTGGCGCGAATGAACAGGTATCCCGAGGCGATCGACGTCTATCAGGAAACGTTGAAGCGCGATCCAACCAGTCCTGAGGTCTATAACAATCTGAGTTTTGCCTACAATCACAGCGGACGTTATCAGGATGCAGTAGATGCGAGCCTGAAGGCGATCGAGTTATTGGGTGAAACAGGTGGAGCATACAAGTTAGGATTCCAGGAACGAAACGAGATCCGTTCCTATGCTTACAAGAACCTCGGCAATGCCTACAACGGTCTGAAACGCTACGATGAGGCGGCCAACGCGTTAAAGAAGTCGTCCGAAATCGAACCGAAAAACGTCTCCGCGCATTTCAATCTTGGGCTAACGCTCTACAACGCCGGTCGCTACTCCGAAGCGATCGAGTCGTATAAAGAGGCCATCAAACTGAGACCAAGCCTGGCCCCGGCTTACTTCAATCTCGGACTCACTTACTACGCTATCGATGATAAGAACGCCGCCATGGCCCAGTACGAAGCTCTCAAGGGCATTGACGCTGAAATGGCGCGACAGCTCTACGACGCGATCAAGCGGTAACGGTTAAAGCCACAAACAGGCACCAAAAAGAGCACAAGCTGATTATGTGCTTTTGGCGCCTCTTTGTGGCCGATTCGCAATGATCACTCCCCGTCAAAAATGGACGCTGAATCAGGAAGCGTTCGATAAGTTGTTGCTTGCCCTGGGCGGCGATCGCGACAGCGGAAGCCAAAAGTACCTCGAAATTCGCACTAATCTCACGCGCTTCTTCGAATGGCGAGGTTGCTCGTTCCCGGAAGATCACGCCGACGAAACGATCAATCGCATGGCGAAAAAAGTCGCCGAAGGTGAGGAGATCCTCAATCATTCAGGCTATGCGATGGGAGTGGCGCGGCTGCTTCTACTGGAGATCATTAAAAGCCGGCAGCGAGAGCAGTCAGCACTCAATGAAATGGAGAACAGGGGCGAGGCTTACGTCGATTCCGATGACGGCGAGAGCCGGCTCACGTGTCTGAGAAACTGTCTTCAGAGCTTATCCGCCGAAAATCGCGATTTGATTCTTCAGTACTACCAGGGTGAGAAGAGTGAAAAGATCCGGAACCGAAAAAAGTTGATGGAGCGGCTGGGGATTCCTGTGAACACGTTGCGAATGAGGGCTTTACGCCTGCGGGAGAGGCTGCAGGGGTGTGTCGAGGAGTGCGTCGGCAGGGCTTGAGAAAATTTCCTACCGTGTGGTGTGATGAAAAGGCTTTGTTCGCCACTCTTAAATGGAAGTTTCCCGCTCGTGGCAGGTTCCCGCAAAGGCGCAAAGGTGCAAAGGAAGGGTAGTTCATAGCTTGGGCGGCTTTGCGCCTTGCGGGAGAAACTCCTCGGATTCAGAAAGAAATCATGGCGATTGAGCCCAACAACGAAACACTTATTGCCCGGTATCTACTCGGCGAACTGCCTGAAGAGCAGCAGGTCGAGATAGAGGACCGGGCATTTCAAGACAAGGATTACCTCGCAAGTATTACTGCAGTCGAGAACGATCTGATTGACGAGTACGTGCGTAACGAACTCTCTGAAACCGATCGGCGCAAATTTGAAGATCGCTTTCTCGCCTCGGCCGAGCGACGCAAGCGCGTGGAGTTTGCAAAAGCGCTGACCCGTATCGTTCCGGAATACGCGTTTAAACAAAAGACCGCGCTTGCGCCGCCAGCAGTGTCCTGGCGCGAATCGCTGGAAGCGTTTTTCCGCAGCCTCAATCCTGTCGCAAAGTTTGCAATGGCTGCCGTCATTTTGCTGGTACTGGTGGGAGGTGCCTGGTTGGTAACAGAGACGTTGCGTTTGCGTAGTCAGTTCACAACACTGCAAGCGGAAAACCAGTCGCGGCAGAATGAGCGGCAGGCGCTGGAACAGCAAGTGGAACTCCAGCGACGACGCAACGAGGAGTTGGCTGCACGACTCAACGAGGAGAAACAACAACGCGAGCAAAGCGACGAGTCGTTACGCCAGTTGAGCGAAACCCGAGATGCCACGAGTCCACCAGCACGACCGGTGGTCGCATCGTTGACGCTTTTGCCGGGGATCTCACGTGGGGCCGGTGACAAGCCGACTTTGGCTCTAACCAGCGATGCCCGTCTGGTGCGACTTCAGATCGGAGTAGAACCCGAAGAGCAATACAAGAGTTTTGCGGTTGACCTGCGCACCGTCGCAGGGCAGCGAATCTGGAATCGCGAAAACTTGACCGCGAGAAATCGAGGTGGAGCAAGGGCAATTGGACTCACCCTTCCCGCAACAGTCTTGAAACCCGGCGAGTACGAACTCAGTTTACGCGGCGTAACGGAAGGAGGTCGGTCTGAAGACGTCGGTTTCTACTATTTCAATGTGAATAAGAAATGAGGGTGGTCTGAAGAACACGCCGTTAAGAACCTTAGCTCTCCTTTTAATCCTGTGCTCCTCGATATCTGCCCAACAACCCGATCCAGTCACACTCGAATCTGGAAAACCAATTGAACGAAACATCACCGGTGGCGAAGCGCATTCCTACACCGTCACGCTTGCCGCGGGCATATACACGCTTGTTGATGTGGACCAGCGAGGCGTCAGCACGATCGGCGATCAGAACGGCGAAGCGAATGTGTTGTCGCAACCAGCAAAGCTCGAACTCAGTCGCGGAAATCTAATCGAGTCGCGCAAACTGATCGAAGATGCTGTCGCTACGATCGAGTCGCTGCGTGTCAACCTCAAAGTCACCGTATTACTGGGCGGCCTTCACGATCCAGGGCGAGTGGCGGTGATGTTTTGAGATGCCACGGGCTTGTCCCGTGGAGCCTCACGCTCGTCGCTAAACGCGCCTCAACGCCACCTGGAACAGATGCCACGGGCTTGTCCCGTGGAGCCTCACGCTGGTCGCTAAACGCGCCTCAACGCCACCTAAAACAGATGCCACGGGCTTGTCCCGTGGAGTCTCACGCTCGTCGCTACACGCGCCTCAACGCAAGCTGGAACATAAGCGAGGAGCTGGTCACCATGAGACTCATGCACGTAGCTACAGGCGCCTCTACGCCACGTGGAAGAGAGGGCGGGGGCGTGTCGCGGGGGGGCTG
>JAICGZ010000354.1 GCA_025922875.1 Pyrinomonadaceae bacterium | reverse complement strand
GCTATTGTACTTTGGTGCAGGTTAGATGGGCCTTTCTCCGTTATTCGTATCTTAGGGCTACGATCGGATCGACCTTTGTAGCCCTTCGGGCAGGTATCCAACAGGCCAACAGCGCCACGACGGCCAATAGCAGAGTAATCAAGCCAAACGTCATGGGATCTGTGGCGCTCACGCCGAATAGCAGATTCTTCATCGTTCGAGTCAAAGCAAACGACGCGATCAGGCCAAGGACAACTCCCGCAATCGCGAGCTTCATCCCGTGGCCGATCACGAGTCGCATCACATCTGTTCGCTGAGCGCCGAGCGTCATGCGTAGTCCGATTTCACGCGTGCGTTGTGCGACTGCGTAAGAAAGCATTCCGTAAATCCCAATGATTGCCAGCACGAGTGCAACGACAGCAAACACGGTGAGCAACAACATCGAGAAACGTCGCGCAGCAACTGACTGCGACACGATCTGTTCCATTGTCCGCACGTTAAAGACCGCCTGGTCCTTATTCAACGCCGCAATCTGGCCGCGCACCGCGGCAGCGAGACTGGTTGGCTCAACATCAGTTCGCGTCAGCAGATTGATGCGCCGCACAGAACCGGGCCAGCGCTCAGCGGGAAGCTGATTAAAGTTGAGATAGAACTGCGGAGTCCGCGCCGCCTCGCCGTCGAGACTGTACTGTTCGACGTGCCGCACCACCCCAACGATCTCAAAAATTGGGCCGCCGGATGCAGCTTGAGACAAACGCTGTCCAATCGGATCTTCATTCGGAAAGTGTTGTGCAAGCGCCTCGTCGATAACAACGACAAGCGGAGTCGATGACGAGTCCTGCGCGTTGAAGAGGCGACCCTTAACCAGTTCAATCCCCATTGTCTGAAAGTAATCGGGACTGACTGTATACCGAATCGCGGTTGGCGCCTTGCCCGGTTCCGGTAGCGGCCGTCCCTGGATATAGAAGACGGGATGATTCGCACCGCCAAGCGGCAGCCCATTCGAGATCGCAACCGACTTAACGCCGGGCAGACGGCGCACGTTCTCCTGTAACTGTTTGAAGAAAGAGACAACCTGATTACCGTCAGGGTTGTTAACCGACACCTGCATCGTCAGTAGATTCTTTGTCTCAAATCCCGGATCGACTTGTAACACTCTGCGGAAACTTTGAATCAGTAGACCTGCGCCAACCAGGAGTGTCAGTGTAAGCGCCACTTCGCAAACAACCAGCACATTGCGCAGGTGTTGGCGGCCAGCTGAACCACGATCTCCTTCTTTCAACGCATCGGTGAGATTGAGGCGTGAAGCCTGTAAGGCCGGCGCGAGCCCGAATAACAATCCAGTAATGATCGAAACGCCGAGTGTGAACATCAACACCCGCAGATCGACATTCGCTTCAGCAAGTCGCGGAATACCATCCGGCAGTTTGCTGGCGATGAAGTTTGTGCCCCAATGTGCGAGAAGCATTCCCAGCACAGCACCGATAGATGCGAGCAGAAAGCTCTCCGTGAGTAACTGGCGAATGATGCGCCAACGATTCGCACCGAGCGCCACGCGCACCGACATTTCTCTCTTTCGCGTTGAAGCACGAACAAGCAGGAGATTTGCGACGTTCGCACAAGCAATCAAAAGCACGAGTCCAACCGCACCGAGCAGGATCAATAACGGCTGTCGCACGCTGCCGACAAAACTCTCGTGCACCGGCATCAGAAAGCCACGTCGTCCAGTGTTGCTGTCGGGGTACTGTTGCTCCAGACGCCTGTAGACCACGTTGAGCTCTGATTCTGCTTGCTGTTGCGATACATTCGGCTTCAAGCGCGCAACCACGCTGATTCCCGGATCCGAGCCACGTGCCTTGAAGCGTTCCGCGGAAAGTCCGATTGGAATCGTGACATCGGCCGGCAGACCAAACTGGAAATTGTGCGGCGTGATACCGGTGACCGTGTAACTCTGATTATTGAGTGTGATTGATTTACCGATTATGTTCGGATCGTTGCCAAAGGTGCGACTCCAGAATCCATAACTCAGCATTACTGCCGGAGTTGCACCGGGCCGATCGTCTTCGGGAAGGAAGTCGCGACCGAGGTGCGGCTTGACGCCGAGGAGGGTAAGAAAACCGGCAGAAACGAGCCGGCCCTGCAAGCGTTCCGGTTCACTTGCGCCGCTAAAGTTGTAACTCTCGTTCGAACGCACGGCCGCCGCAGAGTCGAAAACGTTTCGATCATCACGCCAGTCGACGAAGTTTGGATACGACACGGAGCCGCCGGGAACAAATTCACCAACGATAACGAGTTGTTCGGGCGCCTCATATGGAAACGGCCGCAGCAGAACGGCGTTGACGATGCTGAAGATCGCAGTGTTTGCACCGATACCCAAACCGAGCGTCAGCACGGCGATGATCGTGAAGCCCGGATGTTTGAGGAGCATGCGAGCGCTGTAACGCAGATCTTGCCAAACCGATTCCATGAATCCCCCTCCCTTCACTTCGTACGCAAGGTCCTTGATACTCCCGATATTTCCGAAGCTCTTTGCGGCGGACAGACGTGCTTCTTCCGGCGTCATTCCCATTTCGCGATTGGCATCGGTTTCCATCTCAAGGTGAGCACGCAGCTCTTCATCGATCTCATGGATAACATTGTCGCGCCAGAACAGTGCGCGGAGTCGTGCAACTAAAACGTTGAGCCATCTCATTGCAGTACACCTCAGGTGGCTTCGCGCATCTTGGTGACGACTAACACGAGTCGGTCCCAGCTTTCTTCTTCAATGCGGAGTTGTTTTTGTCCCGCGCGGGTGAGTTTGTAGAACTTTGCTTTGCGGCCGGTCTCATTCTCGCCCCACTTCCCGCTGACCCAGCCTTTGAGCTCGATGCGGTAGAGCGCAGGGTAGAGCGCGCCCTGTTCGACGGTGAGCATTTCGTCAGACATTCTGCGGATGCGATGGATGATGCCGTAGCCGTGCAACGGGCCAAGCGAGAGGGCCTTGAGAATGAGCATGTCGAGCGTGCCCTGGAGCAGATCTGCTTTTGGATTGGTCATGCGCCTTTACACCTAAACGTTTTAGGCATACTATCGCACGATACCTAAGATGGCAAGGCTTCCGTCCCGCGCTTCCTGGATTCGGACCGCTTGCAATCCATTTCCGAACGGAGGCCCCCAGGGATAGTTGCGCTTGTAGCGCTGGCCCAAATCGAGCACGTCTCTGAGGGCCATCTCTGTGCGACGTCAAGCCGCGCTCTGATATTGCTCGACAGTAATTCTTGTTTAATCGGGATGCTGAAAAACTGTTACAACTTCACGAGCGTTGAGTGCGCGTAGTCGTAAGCCAAGTCCTGCACCTGCGATGCAGGTCAAATGCGAGTGACGCCTAGTGGACGCGGGGTCAGTCATAGCCCTGAGGAAACCAGATTCCTCTAACAACCACCGATCCGATATTCGGTAAAACATGATTAGGGTGCAACGTCGACACATCGACATCTTCAATGCACCTGGAAGCCGCGACCCCCACCGTGATCGTCACCATGCCCGAGCAGCTGGTAAACGTTACTGAATTTGTAACTACCGTCGATTTAGTTTTCCAGTAATATAGCCGCCAACTTTAATATTGGAGAGAGCTCAGCGTGAGACTAATCGCGGAGTTTGCGCAAGACGTACGGTACGGCCGGCGACTGCTGGCGAAGAATCCCGGCATTACTCTGATCGCGATCCTTACGCTCGCGCTCGGCATTGGCGCCAACACTGCCATCTTCAGTGTCGTCAACGCCTTCATTTTGCGTCCACTACCTTACGGCGACCCGAATCGTTTGGTGATGGTGGATTCACAACAGCGCGGTCAATCAATCGGCGTGTCGTTTCCCGATTTTGAAGACTGGCGCAAACAAAACAGCGTCTTTGAGGAGCTCGCGTTTTTCAATCTGCGTTGGAACGCAAATCTCGACTTCGGCAACGAAACGGAAACACTCGGCCTGACTTTCGGCACCGCAAATCTGTTTTCAACTCTCCAGGTGGCGCCGCTGCTCGGTCATGGTCCACGAGGCGAAGATCCTGACACGGTCCTTCTAAGTCACGGCTTGTGGCAAAGACGATTTGCTGGCGATCCGGCGATCGTTGGCCGTCAGCTTCGAATCGATGGGCGCAGCCTGACTGTAGCCGGGGTCATGCCGCCCGACTTTCGTTTTCCTTTTCAGAGCGACTTATGGTGGCTAAACGATCGTTACTTCGATCGCCACAGTCGTGATATGCGTATCGATCAGACCATCGGCCGGCTTAAACCCGGAGTCACGACGGAACAGGCTGGCGCGGAGATGCAGGCGATCGCCGCGCGCCTCGCGCAAACCTATCCCGACACCAACGTCGAAGTCACCGCGAGTGTGGTCCCGTTGCGAGATTTCTGGTTCGGCAAAGTGCGCCGCTCGTTCTGGCTGTTGCTCGGGGCCTGCGGTTTTGTGCTGTTGATTGCCTGCGCGAACGTGGCGAACCTGCTGCTGACGCAAGCGACCGTTCGCGAACGTGAGCTAGCGCTGCGCGCGGCGCTGGGTGCTAGCCAGGGGCGTCTGATTCGTCAATCACTCTCGGAAGCGTTGCTGCTGGTTTCGCTTGGTTGTGCTCTAGGAATAGGGCTCGGGTCGTGGAGTCTGCGGTTGTTGGTCGCGCTCCTGCCGGCAGAGATCCTGCCGTTCTTCGTGAAGATCGAGCTCGATAGCCGGGCGCTGCTGTTCACGTTGCTGATCGCGGTGCTGACGGTGCTCATCGTTGGGCTGATACCGGCTTTGAGAACTACGTCAGTCGATCTGGATCAATCGCTAAAAGAAGGCGGAAGATCCGGGACCGGCGCAGGTCTGCAACGAGTTCGAGGTTTGCTAGTGGTAACGGAGATTGCGCTCGCGGTCGTATTGCTTGCGGGAGCCGGACTGATGCTGCGAAGTTTGACGCGCTTGCAAAATACTTCGCCGGGCTTCATCGCGGACGGCGTGCTTCACCTCGAGATCAATCCAACCTACAAACGGCAGGAAGACTACCGCGTGGAGTTTATGTCGCGGCATTACCAACAGCTGCTGCAACAAGTCGCGACAGTGCCCGGCGTAGTTGCTGTCGCGGCCAACAACGATCTGCCTTTTGTCGGGCAAAAGCCGTGGTATCGAGGCGAGTTTTCAGTCCAGGGCCAATCGATCGAAGATCAGAAACATAACCCGTTGGTCAATTATCAAGCCGTTTCGCCTGATTATTTCCAGGTGATGCAGATTCCGCTCCTTCGTGGCCGCGCGTTTACTGAGCGCGACACAGTACGGCCTAATCGTCACCGCGACGTGGCCGTTATTAGCCAACGCTTGGCCGAGCGAATCTGGCCCAAGGCCGATCCGATCGGTAAACGACTCAACTGCGACGACGATGGCGCCGGCTGTGCTGAAGTCATCGGCGTTGTCGCCGACGTTAAGCACAATAGTCTGGTCGAAGAGACCGGTTACGATTTCTACTACTCCGCGTTTCAGACTTACAGCAAACAGACTCACTTTGTCGCACGCACGCACGGCGATCCGATGGCGCTGGCGAAAGACATCCAGCGGGCGATCTGGCAGGTCTCACCGGATACAGGCATCTTCAACGTCATGCCCGCGACCAGGTTGTCGGCGAATACGATCTGGCAGTCGCGAGTGTGGGGACTGCTGTTCGGGATCTTCGCGGGCATTGCACTCGTGTTGGCAACTGCCGGTATCTATGGAGTGATGGCGTATTTCGTCACGCAACGCACGCGCGAGATTGGGGTTCGAATCGCGCTCGGCGCGCAATGGCGTGACGTGCTGAAGCTGGTCCTGAGAAGTGGAATGTTCCTCGTCGCCCTCGGCCTGACAATCGGGCTTGCGGGCGCGTGGGCCTTAACCCGCCTGATGACCACTCTGCTGTTTGAAGTCTCTCCGACCGATCCGGTTACGTTCGGCGTGGTGGCGCTCTGCGTGATCCTCGTCACTTTGCTCGCGTGCTACATTCCAGCGCGGCGTGCGACTAAAGTCGATCCGCTGGTTGCGTTGCGGTATGAGTAAATAACTAATCCCCGCGAGTGGTTAGCCGGTGCGAAAACGGCGCGAACGAGACAGAGCCAGTCCGCCTAGATTTATTCCGATCAGTCCCAGCGCCGAGGCCACGATCGCCCCGTCACGCCCGCCGCCGGTGCCGAAACGACCAGTGGAAGTGCGCGCATGAACTGAACCAGGTCATTCACCTCATGATCACTCAGGTGAAGGGGTTCCATCAGTTTATCTAAATTAGAATTGCACTGCCGCCGCGGTTGTAAAACTGCACCAACTCGATCAGTGTTCTCAAGGATCCGTCATGCATGTACGGTGAGGTGAGTTCGACGTCGCGCAATGTCGGAGTCTTGAAGCGCCGATGTCGACCTGCT
>JAICGZ010000353.1 GCA_025922875.1 Pyrinomonadaceae bacterium | reverse complement strand
CATGGCAGTGGCGCGCAATCGCGCGAAATGTATTGGGGCCTCGGATACCTCTACGCCGCACGCGGGTTTGCCGTCCTCGCTTATGACAAGCGAGGCGTCGGCAAATCGACCGGTAACTGGCGCGAGGCGAGCTTTCAAGACCTCGCGGATGACGCGGTCGCGGGAGCCAAATTTCTACAGACCCGAACGGACATTGCAGCAAATCAGATCGGCTTCTGGGGTCAAAGTCAGGGCGGGTGGATTGCTCCTCTGGCCGCTTCACGATTTCCCGAGGCCGCTTTCGCAGTCGCTTTGTCAGGCGGCGGCCTGTCACCCGCTGACACGGAGTTGTTTGATAGCGAGTTCGAGTTAACAAAAGCGGGCTATACCGCGGATGAAGTGAAGGAAGCGCTCGCGTTTCAAAAGCTGAAGAACGAGATCATTGGGTTAGCGGACAAGTGGGACGAGTACGCGAAAGCTCGAGCGATAGCCAAAGACAAAAAATGGTTTCGTCACCGGGGCATAGATGTCTATGGGCCAGAGAAACGCGACGATCCGTTCTGGACTCACATGCGTCGCTTTTATGTCTACGATCCGGCGCCAACGCTGCGCGCTTCCCCCGCTCCCCTGCTGGCGATATTCGGCGAGCTTGATACGCCTGAAGGTGTCAAGGCGAATGTGCGTGCGATCAAACAAATCATGGATCAAGCGGGACGCCGGGATTACACCGTGAAGGTTTATCCAAACGGATCGCACAACCTGATGGAGGCTCCCCCAGACAATCCCAACGAGTCTGTCCGCCTCAAACGATTCCCACCGGGTTTCTTCGAAACGATGGTCGACTGGACGACAACACAGCTTCGCGGGCCTGGACCAGCAAGGCGTTAGGCCTGCTCTGGTCTTGGCTTCGTTCATGAGTAAGGTTCAAAAGTGTTGCGCTCCTGAGTTAGCAACCTCATCAGTTTTGGATGGATTAAAAGCTTTTCGCGGCCGACGACTTTCTCTTCCAATACGCCAACTCTCACCAGTTCTTTCAGGTAACCAGAGGCCGTTTGGCGAACAGCGATTTTCCGTTCGGTCACATTCTGAATGCGGCAGTATGGCAATCAAATTCATCAGCTCGTGGCTGTGGGCGGCGTCGGCTTGTGCGTGCAATTCCCGAAACTGAAATAGACGGTCGGTAGTGGTGACGATGTTCTCAATTTCCGAGCTGGCCTGAGCCTCGAGCAACGGCAGCGTGTTGATTAAGATTGACGGGTTGGGTATCAACTCCGCCGCTCCCTTCAACTCCGCCAGTGCTGCCCGGGCCTGAATACATTGTTTGAGAATTGCCTTGGTTTCTAAATCGACCGTTGGCGGCAACAATGGAATCTCGTTGTATGGCTTATCTGCTCTCATAATTGCCCGGGTCGCGAGGATTGCGAGCGTTTTCGGGGAGCTGCCATGGCGAAGAGTTATGTTACGCCTCTTAACACGTCAAAGAGATATGTTAAAAATCGAGAGATTTTTTAACACGTTTCGGGGACGTGTCGCCGTCTATTACATCTCGACCCGGCTAAGCTTCGACATCTGTCGGTCGTCCAAGTAATCTTCCGCTTGGCCTCTGAATAGCAGGACGTGTGCTTCGTTATCTGTCGAACGATTTTATTGGGCGGACCGTCACGGCAAGTCTACAGATCGAGATCGCTGAGTAGATTTCAACCACAGGTTGGACCATAACAGATGACGCTGTTATTCGCATTTCTAATTGGACTATTCGCAGGGTTGCGCTCGCTTACGCCTCCTGCGGCGGTCGCGTGGGCCGTGTACCTGGGTTGGCTCAAACTTGCGCGGCCACTGTCTCTCATCGGCTCGCTTCCTGCAGTAATAATTCTGAGCCTGTTGGCTCTCGGAGAACTCATTGTTGACAAGCTGCCGAATACTCCGAACCGCACTGCTCCTCTCGGACTTATCGCTCGCATCGTGACCGGTGGCCTAACGGGCACATGTGTTTCTCGTGGCGGTGGACAGTCGGCTTTCGTTGGTGCTGCGCTGGGACTGCTCGGTGGAATCGTCGGTTGTTTCGCCGGCTATCAGGCCCGCGCTCGGCTCGTAAGGTCCCTGCGCCTGCCAGATTTCTACGTTGCTTTGCTCGAGGACTTGGTTGCGATCGGTGGCAGTCTGTTCATCGTTTCGCGATTCTAGTGCGGCAGGAAATGCTTCGTTCTTCAGGCAGATGAGGGCCTCTGGAAGCTGGAATTGGTCGAAGCTTTACAGACGGAGAGGAGACCAATTGGTTGGAGGTCATTATGCGCGAAGCGTCTATCTCTACGATACTTTTGCTTGCGGGATTATCTCAGGCTGTTTCGGTGGCAGCGAGATAAACTTCTCGGGATCTTGCTCTTCCTGTTTCTTCAAGTCGCAATAGATCGCGTCCAAATCGTAATCGAATTTAGCTGCGTAGCGGTCGCGCACTTGACGCGTCTCTTCAACAATTTCGTCGTTCCACATAGGTCAGTCACCCGACAATTCCTCCGGAGTACAGACTCACAAGGCACACGACCGCTATCTGTCGCCTATCGCACACTCACTTACTATTGAACTTGCGGATTCGGTCAACTTTCAACCGTCCGAAACCCTGACTTACATCCCCGGCTCGTCAGCGGAAGGTCCATAAATCGAGGGGACCTTCCCTCCCATAGGTCGTAGATACGCACTCAACTGCCCACGATGATGGATCGCATCGAACATGAAGTCCCAAAGAAACTCTACCAATGGTTTCTCCATCACGACGTGGCCCTGGTAAAGAAACTGGGCATTGCGCTCCTGGGAAGCATCATCCAGGTTGGCAACCTTGTCGAGTAACTCAGTTGACGACTTCTCATACATTCCGATCATCTCGTCCAAACCTGGTGGAGTAATGTTTTGCCATTCACATTTGCCAGTTTCGACTACATCAATCAACGCTTTCATTTCATAAGTAATGGTCCATACTAACTGTTCGGCCGAAGGTGAACGCTCGTCCGGTTTGTAGCTCAGGTCCGAGGGCAACGCCCTAAGTACCTTTAGAAAAACTGGAAACTCTGCCTTTGCACGTTTTAAATAGAAATCCCGCAGCGTCATTTTGTTTCCTCCTGAGTGAGTCTAACACTACGACAGGTACCCGCGCCCATTGTTAGCTGGCTCGCTGGTTCGAGTTCCAAGTCCAACTTGCGAGAACCCTCGGCCTGGACCGCCGCGCACGGCCTCCTGCTATACTACGCACATGACGATCAAGAGATTGGACCACGTCAGCGTCGTCGTCGACGACCTTGCAGCCGCTATCGCTTTTTTCACCGCGCTCGGCATGACGCTTGAAGCCGAGGCGGCGATCGAGGGCCCGTGGGTGGACCGCATCAACGCGCTCGAAAATGTCCAGGTCGACATCGTTATGATGCGGACCCCGGATGGGCACGGACGGCTTGAGCTGACGAAATTTCGCAATCCAAAACTGGTCGAGATCGAACCGGCGATCGCACCGCCGAACACGCCGGGCCTCCGGAGCATCATGTTTACAGTCGAAAGCGTTGACGATACTGTCGCTCGCCTGCGCGCCAACGGCGCCGAACTCATCGGCGAGGTCGCGCAGTACGAGGACAAGTACAGACTCTGCTACATGCGAGGCCCTGCGGGCATCATCGTCGCGCTGGCCGAGGAACTCTTCTGAAGCGTTCACGGTCGCCGCTGCTCGCTCTCCTTTATGATTTCGCTCAAATCCGCAATCGGCCGTATCTCATTCGGTCCAGTTCATACTTCATGCCGCCTGGATGCTGTGACTTGAAGGCCGCCGGGATCGTGCAATCGCCCGGGGCTTGTATGACACCATCAAGCGAGATATGTTCAAGCACAATAATTTTTCTCATGCTCCGGTTCCTTTTATGGGTGAGGTAGCAGATTTACTGTTTTAGGTAACGCAGCGCAATACATCCTGATTTGAAAATCTTTGACTCAACAAGTTTTAGTTGCAATCTCTCCGGCAGGCTAACGCCCTCCAATAACCGTCTTCCTTCTCCGGCAACGATTGGGCCAATGACAAATTGATATTCATCAACCAGACCAAGCTCGATAAGTTGTGAAGGGATACTTACTCCACCGGTTAAAATATTTTTGCCTTGTTGCTGTTTCAATTTAAGGATTTCGTCGCGCAGGTTCGTACGAACAATTCTCGTATTTTTATCTTCGGCGCTGTCCAATGTTCGTGAAAAGACAATTTTGTTGATGGAGTCAAATGCTTTAGCAAATTCGTTCGATGCTTTTGACATCGACTGGGTTTTTGCGACTTCAGGCCAAAAAGGAACCATCAATTGATAGGTCTTGCGCCCATAGACGAGCAGGTCAACGTCGTGCATGAGGCGCGTAAAAAACTCATGTGTCTCTTCATCAGCAAACTGTTTGGTGTGGTCGCAGCAGCCGTCCAGAGTGATGTTGATTGCGAAGATTACGTTTCTCATTTTGATTATTCCGTTGCTGTCTTTGGGTCCGGGTAGAAAAGAAGCTCGCGCACCTCGCCGACCGCATCGCAGGTGATGGCGCCCTTGCGCGCCCACGCGAGTGCCTCGTCCATATCGGCGGCTTCAAGTATCCGCCCATGTGCGCGTATCTGCTCGGTGGAACGCTCGGACATGTCCTCAATTTGTGCGTCTTGTGCCTTGTTGTGGCAAGACCGTGAACGATGTGATCGCGACCACCACGCGTTCTCCGACTTGCAGTCTGGTGGCGCTTGCTTCGGGCTTGGGGCGAGTTGCGATTATAGATTTTGTCGCCTGGCTTTCAGGCGTCTGAGTTGTCAGATAGTACGGCGTGTCGTCAGTCATACACTCCTCGGGGCGATCCAAACGCAGACGAACGCGTTCGTACGCGCCGACAAAACTGATCTCTTGTATGCTCGCGGTCGAGATTTTGAAGTGTCCCGGCCGCAGAAAATCTCCTCGACTCAACGAAACATCTTCAGGCCGGAAGATTATCTTGACGCAGTCTCCCGATTTAAACTTCTTCGGGTCCAACGCGGGAGCGGGAATTTGCGCGGAACCGACTTCGAGGAAGTCCTTCCGCACCACTGCATCGAGAACGTTAGCGGCACCCAAAAACGTCGCGACATACTCCGTCGCCGGATGATTGTAGATCTCAAATGGAGTACCGATCTGCTCGATATGGCCCACGTTGAGCACCGCGACGCGATCGCCGAGTTCGAGCGCTTCTTCCTGATCGTGTGTGATAAAGATGGCCGGGACGTTTACCTTTTTAAGTAGCGATCGAATTTCGCGACGCAAGTGCACGCGGGTTTGCGTGTCGAGCGCGCCGAATGGTTCGTCAAACAGCAGGACCTCCGGTTTGTAGGCGAGTGTCCTGGCGATGGCGACACGCTGCTGCTGGCCGCCGGAAAGTTGTGAAGGATATTTTTTGCGGTGTTCGTTGAGTTGGACCAGCGACAATAGCTCATTCACCGTCTCGCGGATCTCTTTTCCTTTACGCTTGCGGATGCGCAAGCCGTAACCGATGTTCTTCTCAACCGTCATCTTCGGAAACAACGCATACGACTGGAAGATGACTCCGACTCCGCGCTCACGCGCTGGAAGATCAGTTACGTCCTTGCCGTGAAGAATTACCTTTCCGGTGTATGGCATTTCCAACCCGGCGATGATGCGAAGGATCGTGGTCTTGCCGCTGCCGGACGCGCCGAGTAAAACCAGCACCTCGCCCTCGGCGACGTCGAAACTGATGTTTTCCAGCACGCTCGCTTTGCCGAAACGCTTGCTGATTCCAACCACACTTGCAGCAGCACCCGTTGGGCCGGCTTTGGATGCCTGCGGTTCAGGTTTCGGGATTAGTGATTCTTTGGCTTTCACAAACTTGCCTCAATCAACGTCGAGCCAATCGCGGGCGAAAAACAGAACACTAAAGATTAAGAATGAGAACAGAGCCAGGACGATCGCGATCGCGTTTGCCGCTTCGATCTGACCTTCGTTGAACTTCGCGAAGATGTAGAGCGGCGCGGTCTGTGTTCGTCCCGCAAGATTTCCGGATACGAGAATCGTAGACCCAAACTCCCCAACTGCACGCGCAAACGTGAGCAGCGCGCCGGAAACAATCGCACCGCGCAATGACGGTAACGTAACGTGCCAGAACGTCTGCCAGCGCGTGGCGCCAATCGTCGCCGAAGCTTCTTCGAGTGAGCGACTCATCGTGTCAAAGACCGGTTTGATCACGCCGAACGCGAGCGGGAACGTGACAAAGATGTTGGCGAGAATAATCGCGCCCGCAGTGAACATGACCTGAATACCCTGCGGCTCGAGAAGACGGCCGAGCGTGCCGTATGGTCCCCAGAGCAGTAGCAAGGCAAAGCCGGCGACGGCGGTGGGAATCGCGGTCGGAAGCGAGAT
>JAICGZ010000352.1 GCA_025922875.1 Pyrinomonadaceae bacterium | reverse complement strand
GGTAGGTTGGAATTGAAGAATCCACCAACTGACGTTGGTGGGATTTCCGGAGAGCAGGCGAGGATCTGCAGGTAGGTTGGAGTGAAAGAATCCACCAACTGACGTTGGTGGGATTGAGACGTGAACAACGGTAGTGGGATTGAGACGTGAAAACGGTAGTGGGATTGAGACGTGAACAACGGTAGTGAGATTGAGACGTCAACTAACGGCAGTGGCATTGAGAGAGTGGGAATTGAGGTCAACTGAGGTTGGTCGGATTTGAACGAGTCGACTACCGTTCGGGGGCCAGAGTGAGGGAGCTAAGCAGCGTTTGAACGAAGAATCCCACCAACCGAGTTGGCGGACCGTTCATTTACTACCTAGCTACACACCGCCCCAATCACTCACGAATCCCACCAACATGCGTTAATTTTCCATGAGAATTGCCGCGAAACCCTTCGTTTTGCGTTCGGGCTTGTGTAAGCGGGCGGAAATGAGTTGTAATCTGCCGCTGAGGAGATTTGTAATGAGAAACCCCCTTGTCTTATTGGTTGGGACCGCCCTGGTTCTCGCTTTAACACTCCCCTTCGGATTTCACGCACAGGCCCAGGACATCACCGGCGGCGGCGTATTGCGCGACATCACCGGCGGCGCCGCTCTGATTTTTCGCGCCCCACAGAATCCAACGGTCAACACGAGCGGCCAGGGAACGCTCGGCGGCGGCAAAGTGAAGCCTCGCGGCGGTGTAAAACCGGCAGTCCGCCAGCAAGACAAGATCATCGCACGGGCCAACGCCGCGCGCAGCGCCTCCAAGACTCGCGAGGCCGAAGAACAGTATCAACTCGCAGCGAAGATCGCGCCTGACGATGCGCGCGCCCACGCCGGTCTCGGAAACGTTTACGTGGACCAGGGCCGTTTCGCAGACGCCGTGACAGCCTACCAACAGGCGATCAAAGTAAAGCCCGACTACAGTGCCGCATACCTGCCGCTGGCGTTTTCACTCGCGCGACTCAATCGCTACCCGGAATCGATCGCCGTTTATCAACAGACACTGAAGTTCGATCCATCAAGTCCCGAGGTCTATAACAACCTGAGCTTTGCGTACAACTACACCGACCGCTATCAGGAAGCAGTCGACGCGAGTCAACGTGCGATCCAACTGCTGGGCGAAACCGGCGAAGCGTTCAAGCTCGGCTTCCAGGAGCGTAACGAGATTCGCTCGTACGCCTACAAAAACCTCGGCAACGCTTACAACGGCATGAAGCGTTACGACGAAGCCGCGAATGCTTTGAAAAAAGCCGCCGAAATCGAGCCAAAGAACGCTTCGGCCCATTTCAATCTCGGACTGACCCTTTACAACGCCCATCGTTACTCGGAAGCGATCGAGTCGTACAAAGAGGTGATCAAACTTAGACCAAATCTGGCCCAGGCTTATTTCAACCTTGGCATTACCTACTACGCAGTGAACGACAAACCAGCCGCGATGGCCCAGTACGAAGCATTGAAAGGCATCGACGCTACAATGGCCAAGCAGCTTTACGATTCGATCAAGCAGTAGGCGCGAGCGCGCGCGGTAACTCTTCGTTGTTTCAATCCGTGACGTCCGTGTTGTGGGAACACGGAGCGTCAGGCATTTCAGCGAATCCTCAATGACAGATGGCACCGTCCGCCAGAAATGGACGCTGACGCAGGAGGCTTTCGACAAGCTACTCCTCGCGTTCGGCGACGACCGCGACAGCGGCGGCAAGAAGTATCTCGAAATCCGCAGCAACCTGACCCGCTTCTTCGAATGGCGTGGCTGCCCGTTCCCCGAAGACCACGCTGACGAAACCATCAACCGCATCGCCAAGCGAGTCGCCGAGGGCGAACAGATCCAGAACCCGTCCGGCTATGCGATGGGAGTCGCCCGTTTGCTGTTGCTGGAGATCATAAAAGGCCGGCAACGAGAGCAAGTCGCAATCACAGAATTGACCAACACGAGCACCGAAGTCGCCGACAATCCGGACGACGGCGAGGAGCGAATCGGCTGTTTGCGCCACTGTTTGTCAGGGCTGACAACCGAGAACCGCCAGCTCATCACCGAATACTACGAGGGAGAAAAAGGCGACAAAATTCAAAACCGCAAAAAGCTCGTCGAAAAGCTCGGAATTCCGGTTAACACTTTGAGAATGCGCGCTTTACGGCTGCGCGATCGGCTTCAGGTGTGCGTCGAAGACTGCCTCGCGAAAGCCTGACGACGGCCTGATGAAAAATTTTGTGTGATGGAATCGTTTTTTCGGCCACTCATAGACGGAGAGCGGGATTCCCAGCTCCGCCGCTTCCCAACTTCCGTCGTAACACAGAGAAAATCGAATATTAGAAGGTGACTATGGCCGCCGATCTGAACAGTGAACAATTAATAGCTCAATATTTACTTGGCGAACTGCCCGAAGAGCGGCAAGTCGAAATCGAAGACCGGGCATTTAGCGATGGTGAATTCATGGCCACCATCACGTCGGTCGAGAACGATTTGATTGACGAGTACGTGCGTGGGGAGATGACTGAAACCGATCGCCGCCGTTTCGAGTCGCGCTTTCTGGCATCGGAGTCGAGAAGAAAGCGCGTGGAGTTTGCCCGAGCGCTGGCCCAATTGCTCCCTGAAACACGCGTTACGGAAAGGGAGACTCGGACGGTCAGCGTTACTCGCAGTTCCTGGCGCGATGCGCTGGCGGCTTTTTTTCACGGACTCAATCCCGCCGGTAGATTCGGACTGGCGGCAGCGACCTTACTCATACTTCTGGGAGGCGCCTGGTTGATCACCCAAACGCTCACATTGCGAAGTCAGCTTAACCGGCTTCAGGCTCAGCAGTCCTCCGAGCAGAACAATCGGAAAGCACTTGAACAACAGGTCGAATCGGAACGCCGTCGGAATGAAGAGTTGTTGGCCCAACTGGACCAGGAGAAGCAACAGCGAGCACAAACTGACGAATCGCTGCGTCGCTTGAGTGAAACCATAAACCAGCCCACGGAAACGCCACGGTCCATCATCGCCTCGTTGACGTTGCTGCCGGGAATCTCACGCGGGGCCACTACCCAACCCAAACTCGTCCTGCCGCCCAACGCCAGCGTTGCGCGACTGCAAATCGGAATCGAACCGGAAGAAGACTACCAAAGCTTCGGCGTAGAACTGCGCACCTCCAGCGGACGTCCCGTCTGGATGCGCGACAGTCTTACGGCGCGAAGCTCACGTGGCGGGCGATCGATACGGCTCACGCTTCCCGCAAGCGCTCTCCTGCCAGGTGAGTACGAACTCAGATTGAAAGGTATACCCGACACCGGGCCGCCGGAAGACGTTGGGTTCTACTATTTTGAAGTCATGAAGCGCTAGAAAGATACCGCCATGAAAAGAATGCTGCTGCCCGCCTTTTTGGTCCTTCTCACCACCGCGCTTACCGCCAGTTCGCAAACACCAACACAAGCAGATGCCGCTGTGCTCGAGCAGGGAAAGCTCGTCGAACGCGAGATTTCTCCCGGCGAAATGCATCCTTACAACCTGACGATTCCGGCAGGCGGGTATGCGCACATGAAGGTCGAGCAGATCGGCCTCTCGGTGTCGTTGTCGACGTTTGTCGACGGCAAGAAGACGAGGCTGGTGGATAGCACTGCCGGCGGAGATTGGGAGTTGTTGTCGCTCGTGGCGGAGACCGCAACTACTTATCGCGTTGAAGTACTGGCGCCTGACAAGTTTGCTCAGAAAGGCAAGTACACGATTGTTTTGACAGAGTCGCGGCAGGCGACGGCAGCGGACAAGTCGCGGGTCGAGGCGGAGCTGGCGTTCGAAGGCGCCATGCAACTGCTCTATCAGCAGACGAAAGAGGCCCGCAGCGAAGCGATCAAGAAGTTCGAGCAGTCAGCGGCGTTTGCCAAAACAGCAAACGACAAATCGTACGAAGCCCGTGGTTACTACCTGATGGCCCACGTCTACAACCTGCTCGGCGAGTATCCCAAAGCCGAGGAGACGGCGACGAAGGGTTTGCCGATCGCGCAGGCGTCGGGCGATAAGTCGGTCCATGCGTATCTGCTGGACGCAATCGGCATGAGTTACAACGATCGCGGGTTGAGAAAGAAAGCGCTCGAGTTTTACGAGCAGGCGCTGCCGTTGAGGACCGCAAGCGACCGCGTGGGCCGAGCTACTACCATCAACAACATGGGAATCGCCTATGCGTGGATGAGTGAAAACGACAAGGCTTTGCCGTACCTGAACGAGGCCGCAAAGCTGTTGGGCGAACTGGGTGACCGATCGAAGCAAGCGACCGTGTTCAGCACTCTTTGCGTCGTTCACAACCACATAAATCAGTTTAATACCGGTCTCGAATACGGCAACCGCGCGCTGCAGATGAAACGCGAGCTTGGTGACATGGCGGGGCAGGCAGTTGCGCTAAACAACATCGGCTCCAGCTATGCGAACCTGAACGATTACGACAAAGCGCTCGACGCGTGGCTTCAGGTAGTCGAGATTCGCAGGAAGCTGGGCGATCTTGATCGTGAAGGCATTGCGCTCAACAACATCGGGTGGACCTACGCGATGATCGGAGATTACGACAAGGCCATCGACTTCTATAACCAGGCGCTCGTACCGTTCCGCAAGTTAGGCGATAACGCCGCCATCGCCACTACGCTCAGCAATATCGGCGTCAACTACGCCGACAAGAAAGATTTTGCCAAAGCACTCGAGATTCAGTTGGAAGTGCTGACGATGCGCGGCGACGACACTATCGGAAGGGCGATTACGCTCAACAACATCGGCAGTTGTTACCAAAACCTGGGAGACAAAGCGAAGGCCCTCGACTTCTACAGCCAGGCGGTTGCGCTGCATCGCAAACTCGGCAACAAGAAACACATGGCTACCGCCATTCGCAACATCGGAACTTTTTATCGAGATGCAGGTGACTTCGCTAAGGCCATCGACAGCTTTACGGAATCGAGAGACATAAGCCGCAGCATCAACGATTTGCAGGGCGAAGCTTCGTCGTTGGCCCACTTTGCCAAGCTCGAACGCAGTCGCGGGAATTTGCTCGAGGCGCATAAGTTAGCTAGCGAGGCGATTGCAGCCACTGAATCGCAGCGTGCCACTCTGAAGAGTCCGTCGGCCCGCGCGTTCTTTCTTGCGGCTGCGCGCAAGTACTACGAATTCGATATCGACGTCCTGATGCGTCTGCACAAAGAGCGGCCCAACGAAGGGTTTGCAGCGGCGGCATTCCAGATCAGTGAAAAAGGACGCGCCAGATCGTTGCTGGAACTCCTGAAAGAAGCGCGCACCGAAATCCGTCAGGGCCTTGATGCATCGCTGATCAATCGCGAAGCCGAATTGCGTAAAGCCATAGCTGAGCGCGCCGAGACGCAAACGCGCCTGCTCAGCGCAGAGTACACGGTGGAACAGGCGTCGGCACTGGCAAACGAGATCGACAAGTTGACTGTCGATTACGAACGAGTTCAGGCGCAGATACGCGCTCAGAGCCCGCGTTATGCAGCGCTCGTTCAACCCGTGCCGTTGGATGTGACGGGGATTCAAAAGCAGGTGCTCGATCCGGATACGTTGCTGCTGGAATACTCGCTGGGCGACGACAAAGGCTACGTGTGGGCAGTCACCCCGGATTCGATTCAGAGTTTTGAACTACCCGGGCGTGCCATTGTCGAAAAAGCAGCCCGCCGTTTTTACGAGCTCGCGACCGAGCGTGGCAAAAATGTGCCGGGCGAAACGTTGGTCCAACGGAAGCAGCGGTTGGATACCGCCGAGGCTGAGTACCCGGTCGCCGCGGCTGAGCTGAGCAGGATCTTGTTGGCGCCGGTGGCTAATGAGTTGAAGCAGAAACGATTGGTGATTGTCGGCGAAGGTCTGTTGCAGTACGTGCCGTTCGCGGCTTTGCCGTCGCCTGCGAATGGTAAGAGCCCGTTGATTGTTCACCACGAGATCGTGAGTTTGCCTTCGGCGTCGGTGCTCGCCGCGCTGCGCAACGATGTCGAGCATCGAAAGCCTGCGAGCAAGACTGTGGCAGTGTTAGCGGATCCCGTGTTTTCGGCAAACGATCCAAGATTGACGTTAGGCAAGAGTCAGTTGGCACATGCCGATGATACGGCGGTGACTGACGCGCAGCGGTCGGCTGAAGAATCGGGCGTCGGCGATCTCACGCGGTTGCATTTCAGTCGTCAGGAAGCAGAAGAGATCGCGCGTCTGGCCGGTGACAAGCGCAATTTAAAAGCGCTCGACTTCGCGGCGAATCGATCTATCGCCACCAACGATAAGTTGAGTGATTACCGCATCGTGCACTTCGCCACGCATGGTTTGATTAACAATCATCATCCGGATCTGTCGGGCATCGTGCTGTCGCTCGTGGACGAGCAGGGACGCCCGCAGAACGGGTTTTTGCGGCTCTACGACATCTACAACCTGAAACTGAATGCC
>JAICGZ010000351.1 GCA_025922875.1 Pyrinomonadaceae bacterium | reverse complement strand
TAAAGTTCTGCGTAGAAATACGCTTCGTATACCCGTTTTCGAGACGCGAAAGGCAGAAGATCGATGAGCGCAACTATCGGCAAAAGAGTTGGAAACGCCCCAGCCGGATCTCCCGGCGTTTCCCCGCGTCGAAAATCGCAGCAGCTTGGAATCAATGCCAGAAAAGTAGTTAGCAAACGGTATTCGCTAAAGGATTCGAAAGGGCGACCGCTTGAAGAGTGGGCTGATATTGTGCGCCGCGTAGTCGGACACGTTTCCGCGGCCGAAACCGGCGAAAGACGCGACAAGTTTTTTGCAGCGATGAGCGAGGTGATGCTGGCGCGCGAGTTTATTCCGAATACCCCGTGTTTGGTCAACGCCGGTAAGGTAAATGGACAACTGGCGGCGTGTTTTGTGTTGGAAGTTCCTGACTCACTTCAGGGAATCATGGACCACGCGAAAGCTGCTGCGACAATTCACCAGACCGGCGGCGGAACCGGAATGACTTACGAGTTTCTGAGGCCGCACGGAGCGGCGGTGAGCTCGGCCATGGGTGTTGCGTCTGGTCCAGTGTCGTTCATGAACATTGTCAATCAAGTGACTGACGTTGTGAAGCAGGGAGGTGTGCGACGCGGCGCAAACATGGGAATGATGCGCGTCACGCATCCCGACGTGCTTCGTTTCATCCACGCGAAGAACGATCAGCACTCACTGACTAATTTCAATATTTCAGTCAACGTTACTGACAAGTTTTTGAAGGCTGTCGATAACAACGAGTGGTTCCAGTTGGAGTTCAACGGCGAGCCCTGGAATGAATCGATCTACGATCCGGTTCGCGACGGTGATTATGTTCTCTATCGCCGGGCTGATGGATCAACTGTGACGTTTTGTGATCGGCAGGCATTTCTCGCTGCCGATCTTTCCGCCTGCACGATTGAAGAGCCGCCACGTCCCGGAATGATCTTCGCTCCGGACATCTGGAACCGGATCGTCGCCAGTGCACACAAGTATGCTGAGCCTGGCATCGCGTTTATCGATGAAGTGAACCGGCACAATCACATGATGAAGTCGATGGGGCCGATCTACTCCTGCAACCCATGCGGCGAGCAGTTTCTCCACTTCTCGAATTCATGCAACCTCGGTTCAATCGACCTCGCGAAGTTTTACGATCCGGCGAAGCGAATTGACTGGGAACGCCTGCGTGAGGTGACGCATCTGTGCACTCGCTTTCTCGATAATGTGATCGATACCTGTGCCTGGCCGCTGCCTGAGATCAACGACGTGGTCCATCGTACGCGACCCGTCGGCTTGGGCATCATGGGGTTCGCTGATCTCTGTCTCAATCTAAACCTCACTTATGGTTCGCCGGCGTCCATCGACCTGATGGATGAGGTGATGGGATTTGTTCGTCGCGAGTCGTGGATGGAGAGCAATCGTCTGGGAGCAGAGAAGGGGGCTTTTCCGGAGTTTGAACCTAATCGCGAGGCTTACACGGATTTCCTCTACAACCAGATTGGTATTCCGAAAGATATCCCGCTCACGCCGCGCAACTATGAGGTGACGACTATCGCACCAACCGGAACTATCTCGCTGGTTGCGGAAACGTCTTCCGGTATCGAGCCGAATTTTTCGTGGGCTTACGTTCGCAAAGACACGTTGGGCACGCGCACTTACGTGCACACCCTCGCGGCGCAGGCACTTGGCATTGACGTGGACCAAAGTGATCAGGAATCGATAGATGCGGCTGCGGCTTACGTTGTGGAACACGAACGTGAACTGCCGTCACATTTTATCTCGGCGATGAACATAAGCGCTGAGCAGCACGTTCATGTGCTCGCGGCTGCTCAGCGCAACGTCGATAATAGTGTGTCGAAGACCTGCAATGGCGCGGTCGACGACACGGTAGAATCAGTCGACGCGCTTTATCGCCTGGGTCGTCAGCTTGGTTGCAAAGCGGTCAGCTACTATCGCGATGGTTCGCGTGATAATCAGGTGCTTACGTCAATGAAAGCGGAAGAGCCGAAAGGTGAGATTGCTTGCAATCCGGAAGCTGTAGTGGAACCGATTGAAGAAGTGAGTGCAGCGGAAGCAGCGGCCGCAGACGCCGCGTCTGCCCGTCAGGAGGCGCAGGCTCGCGAGCACTCTGAGACGATAACCGTACCTGCCGTAACCGCAATTCGCATCGAACGTCCGCGCGAGTTACGCGGCGCAACCTGGCAGATTCCGTTCGACGGCCAGAACCTTTACGTTACGGTCAACCACGACGGCAAGATGATCCAGGAAGTTTTTGCTACTGGTCCAATCAGTGGCGGCGTGGGCTTGCTTGCCTCAAAGATGCTGCGTGGTGGTTTTGATGCAGCGGAAGTTGCGTACAGTTTGAACAAGGTGACGGGCACGCACGCAGTTTGGTTCAATGAACGTTTGTTAACCTCACCCGAACAAGCCGTCGCGGAGTGCATCATGATCACGGTGCGGCGCGTTCAGGATCTCCCTGATTCTGCCCGCGCTGTGAGCAAGCAGCAATCCCAATTTCACACCCAACAAAAACCCGTCACCGGCGCCATCATGTCAAACATGATCGGCATCTGCCCCGAATGCCACGGCCAGCTCGAGCATGCAAGCGGCTGCGACTTCTGCCGGGACTGCGGCTACAGCAAGTGCAAGTAAATTAGGATAGCCACAAAGAGGCACAAAGCCATAAAAGTTCCCTTAAATCTTTTGTGCCTTTTGTGCTTTTTTGGCGGCTACGTCTGCCACTTATCAATCATCAAGACAATGGTTTATCAGTTTGCCGGCTGAGCGGAAGAGCTACGATGAGATTGTCGATCTCTTTGCGCGAGGCGCCTCATCAGCCGAAGTCCTGGCTTTTCGTCCGTCATGCAGGAACGAGTGCGTGATTTACTCCAACGCAATGCGGCTGACGAACTGACGGAAGAGGAAGCGGCGGAGTGGACTAATTACATCGGTTAATCTCGCCTTGGCGTGCTTCGACTGCAATCGGTTCAAGGTCTCCGATATCGCATCCATTGATTTGGTCACCAGTGAACTTGTGGCGTTATTCAATCCCCGGACACGCTCAAGCCCTGAAATTCGGATCACGCGCACGAAAAATCCTGAGTTGACGTACGATATGCGGTTCAATAATATATCGCTATGCCATATAAGACTTCGCAGATGCTCGATCGGGAGCTGAAGAAGGGAAGTGCCGAGTTGCTGATTCTTTCGCTGGTAGAAGATCAGCCGCGGCATGGGTATGACATTGGAAGTTTGATAGAGCAGCGTTCAAAAGGCGCCCTGCGTTTCAATGTCGCTTCGCTTTACCCGCTGCTTTATCGACTCGAAAAACGCGGCTGGATTCAGGGTCGCTGGGTCGAGAAAGCAGGACAACGGCGACGCCGTTATTACCGCTTAACGGCCGAAGGAAAAAAGGTACTCGCGGCCCAACGCGATAGTTGGCGAGAGTTTGTCGAAGCCATCAATCGCATTACCGGACTCGAACATGCCTGAGTGGAAGGAAGAAGTCAGGAAACGACTTTCCGGTCTCAAGCTGCCGCCTGCACAGGAGGCTGAGATCGTCGAAGAGTTGGCCCAGCACCTCGAGGACGTCTACGAGCGCGCTCTTCGAGGCGGTGCGTCGGAGTTCGAAGCAAGGCGCGCCGCACATCAGGAGCTTGCGGGCGATCTACTGAATGAACTGCCGCGGCCTAAAACACCGGTATACCAGCAACCAGTATTTGAAAGATCAGGGAGGTTTAATTTGTTAGCTGATCTATTGCACGACTTGCGTTATGCCGCGCGAATGCAGCGGAAGAACCCGGCGTTCACCATTATTGCTGTGATTGCTTTGGGTCTCGGAATCGGCGCGAACACGGCCATCTTCAGCGTCGTGAACACTGTGCTTCTGCGTCCATTACCCTACAAAGATCCTGAACGACTCGTGATGGTTTGGGAAGACGCCTCCAGGCATGGCTATCCGCGCGACACACCGGCCGCCGCGAACTTCATTGACTGGCGCGATCAAAACCAGGTCTTTGAAGGTATGGCGGCAATCGCCGACACCAGCTTCAACTTAACTGGTGTTGGTGATCCTGAACGATTCGAGGGCAGGCGTGTTTCGGCAAATCTGTTTCCGCTGCTCGGAGTCGAGCCACAGATCGGACGGGTGTTCACCGCTGCTGAAGATCAACCCGGCTCGCAGCGCGTGGTCCTGTTGAGTTACGGCTTGTGGCAACGCAGATTCGGCGGCGATCCAAACATCGTCGGAAAGGCTTTAACTCTCAACGGCGAAAGCTACATTGTTGTCGGTGTCATGCCGGCGCGTTTTCAGTTTCCATCGAGTGATGACGAGGCGTGGGTACCGATCGCGTTTACTCAGCAGGAAGCGTCGAACCGCGGGCGTCACTATCTCCAGGTTCTTGCGCGTCTCAAACCCGGCGTGACGTTGGCCCAGGCACAGACCGAGATGAGCACGATCGCCGCGCGACTGCAACAACAGTATCCGGAGCAGAATGCGGATCTCGGCGCCGCAGTCCAGTCACTGCACGAGCATCTGGTAGGCGACATAAGGCCGGCGCTGCTGATTCTACTCGGCGCAGTTGGGCTCGTACTCCTCATCGCTTGCGCTAACGTAGCCAACTTGTTACTCGCCCGCGCTGCTGTGCGACAAAAAGAGATTGCGGTGCGTGTGGCACTGGGCGCGAAACGCACGCGTTTGATCAGGCAGTTTTTGACGGAGAGTGTTCTGTTGTCGATGCTGGGTGGGGTTGTAGGGTTAGTGATCGCTTACGTTGGACTAATTCTTCTGAAAACCTTCATTCCGGAAAACATTTCTCAAGCTCGAGAGATCTCGATCGACTTCAAGGTTCTCGCTTTCACGTTACTTGTTTCAGTCCTGACCGGCATTATCTTCGGTCTAGCACCGGCCATGCAGGCTGCCCGCTTCAATCAAATGGAAACGTTGAAGGAAGGAGGGCGTGACGCGGCGACGGGCGGCGGCGGTAAACGGCTGCGTAGTTTGCTGGTGATGTCTGAAGTCGCGATCTCTCTCGTCCTTCTAATTGGAGCAGGTCTGCTGATTAATAGTTTTCTACGCCTGCGCAATGTCGATCCTGGGTTTCGCGCGGACAACTTGTTGACGATGAAGATCGTGTTGCCGGAGCCGAAGTACGCGGAATTTGAACGTCGTTCAGCCTTTTACACTGACGTGGTCCAACGCGTGCAGTCGCTGGCGGGTGTTAGATCAGCAGCGGTAACAACTAACCTTCCTTTGTATCGTCAGGGCAACTCCATCTCGATCAGCATTGAAGGCAGACCGGATCCTCCGCCGGGACAGGAGTTGATCGTCGTCACGAGAATCATCAGCCCTGGATACTTCGAAACGATGAGTATCCCATTGTTGAAAGGAAGACAGCTTACCGATCAGGACACGGCAACCACTCCGAACGCCGTGGTAATAAGCGAAACGATGGCGCGTCGTTTTTGGCCGGGCGAGGATCCGATCGGCAAACGCATTGCCGCCGGAAGAGCACAAACGCCTGAGGATTGGATTCAGGTAGTCGGAGTGGTGAAAGATGTTCGGCAATTCGAACTCAACGCCGAGCCGAGACCACAGATGTACTTGAGTTACCGGCAAGCCGGATTCTTTGCACCGCGAGATCTGGTCGTCAAGACTGATGTAGATCCAGCCAGCATGGCGGCAACTGTGCGGAAAGCTGTTTGGGACATCGATAAAGATCAGCCCGTATCGAACATCCGGACAATGGAAGAGATCCTCGCCGGCTCAATCGCGCGGCAGCGTTTTAGCATGTTGCTCCTTGCGATCTTCGCGGGCGTGGCGCTGGTGCTTGCGGGCGTTGGAATATATGGCGTGATGAGTTATTCGGTGGCCCAACGCACACGCGAGATCGGAATTCGCATGGCCCTCGGAGCACAGACGGGCGCGGTGCTTAAACTCGCAGTCGGATACGGAATGAAGCTGGTGATTGTAGGTATCATCGTTGGTTTGATTGCGTCGTTTGCGTTGACTCGAGTGATGTCGACACTGCTGTTTGGCGTCACTGCGACCGATCCGGCAACGTTCACGCTGATCTCATTGTTGCTCGTCGCTGTCGCTGCGCTCGCGAGCTACATTCCCGCGCGGCGTGCCACGAAAGTCGATCCGATGATTGCGTTACGATACGAGTGAGGCCACAAAGAGGCACAAAATGCACAAAAGAGTTTATCGAAGACTTTTTGTGCCTTTGTGCTTTTTGTGCAGCCACTAGAGTGAAACGTGAGATTCGGCAGGCGGCGTGGCGCCTTCAACAAATAGGGTATCAGGCGCGATGTCCTGCTCGTGAGGCCACTGCACGGTTCCGAAAGCGAGTGCAACTTGCTTGAAATAAGCCAGGTCTTTTAATTCCTGAAAAACCTCGTATTTCAGATAGGGCTTCACATCAAATCG
>JAICGZ010000350.1 GCA_025922875.1 Pyrinomonadaceae bacterium | reverse complement strand
TTGACAAGATGAACGGAAGCAGGTCGCGAAGTAATTTCGAAAATTCGGCTTCGAAGACATCGTGATCTTTCCTGCTCGACGATGCCGGATGGCTACGAGTCGCTTGATACCTGAATCAATGGCGTGGAGTAGAGGTATCTGATACGGGCGACATTGGTACTGATAGGGGAGGATTACTCCATAGGAAATGAGCTTTACTTGTATGCTTCTTTAATACTTTGAAACACGGTTCATTGAGGTCTGCGTACCGTTGTTTAATTTGTAATTCTTCTTGTAGAGATCTTCTGCCGTGGACCATACGTTAAATATCGAAAAGTGGCTTAATAATCTTGACTCCCAGGAGAGCAAGACACTAACCCTGACCGGTAATGCGGCGTCTCGATTTCGACGGACCATTAGTTTAGTTGGGCCATCTTGTACCGTCATCGAAGTGAATTTCTGAGACGAAAACAACGGCAGTGTATTTATTTGCTGTTAGGGATTTAATGTCATCAACACATATGAATGCGCGGTCAACGAATACCGTCTTATCGGCTGGAATCGGGACTGGCAAAGGATGGATGGCGATATGGCTAGTCTCTTTAGGGCCTAGTGCTTCTAACTGGATGAGCGGAGTAGTTCCGCTCAAGAAGACTTCGGCTGATGGGGTAGGAGCAGCGCAAGAAGAAATGCTAATTTTCAGCCCTTCCTGGTCACCATAAACTCGCCACCCCAATTTTACAGCCGCAATTACTTTGTCAGAACGGTTCTCGATTGTAACCTGGGCCAAGATTGCTTCTTTGGGCTGATGTCCCATTGAGACAAACTTTACTTCAGCCGGCTCGCAACGACGATATGCCGGAACAACACTGAAATGCTGAGGAACTGATAAGGAAGACTCTTGACCTTTCGCATTCTGTGGATTACCTGAGCACAAGGCCAATGTGCAAAGCACTAAAGCCAGAACCCAAGTCCTGCGATTGATGTTTCTCATAAGTAGCTCCTGAAGACATAATAAAGATTGAAATCGATATCTCTCACGTCGATTTTAGAGAATAAGTTTCAAAGTTTGGTCCAGAGAAACCACACTCATTCAGGGTTTCGTTCTGCGCCTTCTTCAAAGGCAATCTTGTATTTTTGCCACTGCGTTTTTAGTTTTGCGAGCAGTGCCTGAAAATGCGCATCCTGTCGAAGATTATCCAGGTTATGATCTTTTTCGAAAAGAACGTAGCAAGGAAATCCATCGTCAGCGACTGATTCCAACCACTTAATAGCCTGTTCGTGCTTGTTCATAATCGCGTAAGCACAAGCAATGTGATATCCAGTGTGGTGGAAGTGTCCAAACCCCTTCCCGCGCTCTATAGCCGACTGAATTTTCTCCTCAGCTTCGCGATATCGACCAGCGGAGGCCGCAAGGATCGCCTGTGAGCTACTAAATAGACCGCGGTTGACTGTCGGATAATCTTTCAAAAACTTCTCGAGCGTTGCCGCTGCCTCCTCTTTTTTCCCCAGGTTAAAGAGCGCCATAACCATCAGATGGCCCACTAACGACGGGTTGCTTTCCGGCGGAACATTTCGCAAGGCGTCGAGAGCTTCTTCGTGTTTGCTTTGGAACAGCAGCACTTCTCCCACACGAAAGCGGGCCAGCGTGTTACTCGGATTGGCGGCCAACGCTTTGTCTAACTCTGCCCGCGCTTCATCCAGAAGTCCTATATGACTCAGAACTAATGCAAGTTGATTTCGCGCCTCATCCAAACTTGGATTCAGAGCCAGAGCGCGGCGATACTCCTGCATGGCTTTCTCGTGAGGAAAATGGTTCGCGGGGGTCCAAAGCAGCCGTCCGCGCGCCAGATATGCCTCCGGAAGATCCGGATCCAGGGCGAGCGCCTTTTCCACTGCAACAAAAGCCTTCTCATGCAGATCCTTCTCATCGGGCGCGAACAAGAACAGCCTCCAGACATAAGCCTGGGCCAACTCAGCCCAACCACCGGCGAACTCGGGATCGCTGGTGACGGCGCGGTTAAGCGCCTGGATCGCTATTTCGTTATCTTCCTTTGATTGGCGATTAAGGTAGTAACGTCCGCGCAAAAAATCATCGTAAGCGGCTGGGTTGATAGGACGCGCATGCGCCAGACGCGACTGTTCCTGAGGCGTCACCTTGACCTGAATCGCTTGAGCTATTGCGGTTGCTACCTCGTTCTGAACTGTCTCCACATCGCGTAAGTCGCGGTTGTATTTTCCGCTCCAAAGTTGTTCCTCCGTCGACGCGTCAATCAATCGTACGGCGACAGTTATCTTGTCACCGATGCGTTGGACTGAACCTTCGACAACCGCGTCAACATTCAATTCACTCGCGATCTCTTTCAATGGCTTATGCAATCCTTTGAACTGCATCACAGAAGTGCGCGAGGTCACTCTCAAGGCAGCAACTCTTGCCAAACCGGAGATCAGCGTCTCCGTCATGCCATCCGCGAAGTAATCCTGAGATTGATCGCCCGAAATGTTAACCATAGGCAGCACCGCGAGCGATTTTATTGCCGTGCCTGCAGGTCTCGCAGTTCCCGACTCCTTCGCAAACCAAACTGCCGAAAGCAGAGCAATCCCGATGATCATCGCCAGCGCTGCGAATACCATCGTTCGACTTCTCGTCGCGTGGCTGAAGAGACGACGGCCGCTGCGGGGCGAGCTGGATGCCTGGTAATGTTCGAGATCGACACCGAGTTCCAGGTCCCGCTTTAAGCTCTTGAGGTCCGTCGCGATCTCTTCTGCCGTTTGATACCTTTCGTCTGGATCCTTGGCCAATGCCTTCATGACGATCCGCTGCAATGGTTCAGGCGCCGCGTTCGATAGAGGATCCGGTTCTCGTTCAACTATCGAGATGAGGACGTCGGTTGATGTCTCTCCCGAAAACGGTTTTCGTCCCGTAACCATCTCGTACAGCACTACGCCGAGGCTCCAAACATCAGTCCGCTCATCAACGGTTACGCCACGCGCCTGCTGCGGCGACATATAAGCGAACGTTCCCATCACCACTCCAGGCGTCGTCTTTAGCTCTATAGCACGCGTCTCAACCTGACTGTTCACAAGGTCAAGACCTTTGTCTGCTAACTTCGCCAATCCAAAATCCAGGACTTTGACGTACCCATCGCGACGCAACATGACGTTCTCAGGTTTGATGTCGCGGTGCACTACCCCGGCCGCATGCGCACTCGACAACGCCGAAGCAATCTGGATTGCGATATCGAGAGCTTCGTTGACCGTTATGGGACCGGTCATCATTCGCTCACGCAGCGCCATGCCTTCGACGTATTCCATGACGATGCAGTGCCGTCCGTCTTCGGTCTGAATGACCTCGTGGATGGTGCAAGCATTCGGATGCGACATGGCTGCGATCGCGCGAGCTTCGACTTCAAACCGGTGGAGATGTTGTTTGTCTTTGGTGAGGACTGCCGGTAAAAACTTTAATGCAACTCTGCGTCTTAAACGCGTATCGTCTGCAAGATAGACCTCGCCCATTCCGCCCGCGCCAAGCTGCGAGACGATCCGATACTGATTAAAACTTTCACCTACCTTGACTGCTCGCGAATGTTCCTCGGCCATCATTCTTGCGGCAATGTCTAGTGCTGGAGATTCAATAAACGTTTGGGCACGATCTTCATAAGCCAGCAACGACTCAACTTCCCGGCGCAAGTCTTCGTCGCCCGCACAAGCTTCAACAAGGAAGTCTGAACGCTCGCTTGACGGTTTCGCCACTACCGAGTGATAGAGGCGCTCGACCTGCTGCCATCTCTCATCTTTCACGAATGACAGCCTCCCCTTCAAGCTCTCTGAGCAACCACACCTTAGCGAGTCGCCAATCCCGCATTACGGTCTCCTTTGAGACCTTCAACACGTTAGCTACTTCTTCGACCGACAGTCCGGCAAAGAAACGCATTTCAACCACGCGCACCTTCCGCGGATCGACTTCAGCCAACGCGGTGAGCGCATCGTCCAGTGCCACTAAATCGGTGTTGCGCTTTGCCACGAACGATGCCGCCTCATCAAGGGATACTCGCAACGTGCCGCCGCCATGTTTCAGGTACTGTCTCTCGCGAGCGAAGTCGACCAGGATCCGGCGCATCATCTGCGCCGCCACCCCGAAAAAGTGCGCTCGATTTTGCCAGCGTACGTTCTTCCAGTCGATCAAGCGGAGGTAAGCCTCGTTGACGAGTGCGGACGTTTGCAGCAAATGCCCGGGACGCTCCCGACTCATGTAATGGCGTGCCAGCCGGTGCAACTCTGACTGGATGAGCGGAGCCAATCGATCGAGCGCAGTGTCGTCTCCCTCGCTCCAGGCAATAAGCAATGCAGTAATTTCTTTGGAGGACTGGGCCTGCATAAATAGTCACCCGTCATGCGGCGCCGGACAAATTACCACACTCGCCTTGAACGTGGCTTCGCAAAATTCTTAAACCATGGTTGCAGTTTCTCTCAGCCGATCCCGCCTTAGCTGACAAGGAGGAAAGATGAGAGTAAAAACCTTAATCAAATCACTCGCATTCGCACTTAGCGTGGGTATCACTTTCTCGCTGATATCCGTGTATCCATTGTTGACCGCCGCTTGTGCTGCTGCTCCAAATACGCCTTTAACTTTGCCCGCCAAGCGGAGCGCAACGCAATTAACCGCCGACGCAAATGAAGCCATAGTGGAATGGAATCAACAGGCGGTTGCGTTAGCCCTACGACCAATACCCGCTTTGGCCCCGGTCCAGCAGACACGGGTGATGGCTATTTTTCACCTGGCAGTTCACGATGCCGTTAACGGCACCACCGGCGAATATGAAACCTACCTTTCGCCACCGTCTCCACCTGAAAATGCATCGCCTGTGGCTGCCGCGATTGCCGCGGCCCACTATGCGCTTAAAAATTTGTTTCCGGGCAATGACATGATGCTTGATGAGCGCTACGCGAACTCGCTCGCCGCTCACGGCCTGTTGCCCACCGATCCGGGCATCTCGTTCGGTTCCTCCGCGGCCGCAGCGATACTTGCTTCGCGCACCAACGATCATTCATCAGAAGCGCAATTTGATTACAACGTGCCGGGAGCGGGCGCACCAGGCGTCTGGATACGACTTAATAATGCTCCGGCGCTGCTGCCTGGCTGGGGCAACGTGACTCCGTTTGTGCTTCGGACCTCGTCACAGTTCCGCCCGGAGGCGCCGCCCGATCTTGCCAGTGAAAAGTACGCAAGAGACTACAATGAGATCAAAACGATCGGCATTAACACCGGCTCCAGTCGCTCCGTCACACAGAGTCAAATCGCAACTTTCTGGCGCGCATCGCCGACCGCCATTTGGAATCCCGTTCTGACGCAGTTGGTGCAGTTGCGTAACCTCACGTTCTCGCAGAACGCGCGGCTGTATGCGTTGTTCTACCTTGCCGCAGCCGATGCCGGCATCGCTTGTTGGGAGGCGAAATATCACTACAACTTTTGGCGGCCGCAGCTAGCTATCGTCAATGGCGAATTTGATAGCAATGATGCAACTGTTGGCAATGGCACCTGGCAACCGTTCGTTCTTACACCTCCACATCCTGAATATCCATCAGGACACACATCGAATAGCAGTGCTATGGCTGAGATCCTTACTTCACAATTTGAGGACACGCCGGGAGTGCCGCTCGTCGTGACACTGTCAGGCATTACTCGCCAGTGGAGCAGTCTCAGCGAGGCAGTTCAGGAAGTGATCGATGCGCGTGTTTATTCAGGCATCCACTTCCGCAACTCCGACGAGGTCGGGGCGCGGATGGGGCGTCAGGTTGCACAGTTTGTTTCGAAGCATGCTTTGCGACGATCGAAATAACTGTTTTGATCGGAAGACCGGGGCCGCGCTCCAGGCGGCCTCGGTTCGTGTGTATAACGCTTCTCTGTGTCAACCGAGCTGAATCGCTTAACTTCCCGTGTAGGTTGTACCAGTTATGAATGTTCTTAAACCTCTCCCAAATTCTCACTAACACGCTGGCAGGGTGTCAGTTTGAATTTACTGCTAGAATGCTATCGCAGCCCCCCGACTGACTCCATCCTGTAATTCCTCTGAATTCCAGTCGCTGTCACAGTCGCTCGAAGTCGAGCATGTTTAGCTCTTCGGTGAATAGTATGGCTCTTGTCCCAAACACTCATCTTGGCCGCTATGAGGTCCGGTCACAACTCGGGGCCGGAGGCATGGGCGAAGTCTATCTGGCGCTGGACACACAGTTGGACCGCACTGTTGCGTTGAAGATATTGCCTCCGGATGTTGTCTTTAATGAAGACCGGATGAGGCGTTTTGTTCAAGAAGCTAAAGCTACGGCCGCCCTCAATCATCCGAACATCGCGCACATCTATGAAATTGGGGAATCAGACGGCACACACTTCATCGCCATGGAATATATCGACGGTGAAACTTTGGGCAGCAAGATTCATCGTGAGAAGACACCTCTAAACAGAGTCCTCAAATACCTCGCGCAAGTGGCCGAAGGGTTAGCCAAAGCGCATGC
>JAICGZ010000349.1 GCA_025922875.1 Pyrinomonadaceae bacterium | reverse complement strand
GCCTTGTTCCAAATCGCCTTCAGAATTCCAGTAGACCGCGAGGTTGCGATAGGCCAATGCCAGTGGGAACTCCGCCACTGACTGCTCCATCAACGACAGGCCTTTTTTAAACTCGCCATCGTGAATCGTCATCTTTCCGAGTCCATGAAGAGCAACGGCGCGCGCGATTGAGTCTGCGGGCATTTTAAGGATCATATTGAAAGTGTCGCGGGCCTTGTCCCACTCACCGGTGTGGTGCCGGTAGAGTTCACCGAGATAGCGAAGCGGAGTCGGATCAGCGGGATCCATGAGGTGTGCTTTTTGATACAACCTCTGGGCAGTGACATATCGTTCGGCGATCTCAGCAAGCAAGCCCTGGCGCATTACGGCTTCGATTCGTGCGCCTGCTGACCGGTCTAAAATGGGCGCAGCATCGGGGATGCTGCCCACCTCTTCAACGCCAAGCTTCTTCAGTTCCTTTGCCGCGTCCTTTGCCTTTTTCGGAAACAAACATTTTTCCTCGGCCACTGGCTTGAGAAGAGCGATAGCGCCCTGATTGTCGCCGGCCTTAATCTTCTCCTTCGCGTCTTTCAGTTGAGTGTCGATGGCAGTCGCGCGTTGTTTCATCTCTGCTTCGACCACTTTCTCGACGTCCTCGGCTTTAAGTTTCCCGCCGGTGCTCTCAATCTTCTTGATCGGCGAGCCGTCGACATTTACCAACACGGCGACAGGCAGTGCTGAATCACCGACGATCGGTTGTAACTCAGGCTGTTTAGCGTCCCCGATTGTCATCGTGACGCACTGCGCCGAATAAAGAGTAAGAATGCGCGATGTGCGCAAACTTGATTTATTGAGCTCGTTTTGGCTCACCGGGAACCAGTACAAAACCAGTCCCTTGTGCGGGACTGTCCTCGCCTCCCACAACTTCCACGGCACGTTGTAAACTGTGGGCGCAGGTCCTCGATCGCTGTTGCCACCGGCAACGCCGCCAGTCCCTCCACCGCCGCCGCCACCGCAGGTGGCCCATGCCGGCGAGAGGGAAAACAGTACAATCAAAATGGTGGCGAGTGCGCGTGAAAGTTGTGTCTTCATATTGCGGTGTACCTTTCGTAGTTCAGGCGAGTTTGAGTGAAATCTTATAGCACAACCTTTTTCCAAGAGACAGTCTGGGACGCCTCCAGGGAGGCGTCCGCCGCAACGTGGTCAACTTGTTCTTTCGAACCTGACATTGCGCACGGCATTGGATTGCCGTATTTTTACACAATTATTACTCGCCCGATTAGGATTCGTGTCTAACATCATTTATACCAATACAGTGGAAATCGTAGTGCGCCCCAAACTGGGAGGAGGACGCAATGAAAGTCTTGCTGGTTAATCCGGAGTTTCCTGAAACCTACTGGAGTTTTCGACATGCGCTTCCGTTCGAAGGAAAGCAGTGCGTGTTTCCTCCCCTGGGCTTGTTGACTGTTTCCAGCCTGTTACCTCGTACCTGTGAACGCCGGCTAGTTGATTTGAATATCGAACAACTGAAGGATTCGCAGATTGAATGGGCGGACATGGTGTTCATCACTGGAATGCTGGCGCAGAAGCAGTCGCTTCACGAGATAGTGAAACGTTGTAAACAGCGCGGGAAATTGATCGTGCTCGGTGGACCATACGTCACCAGCACGATCGAAGAGCTTCCCTACGCAGATCACATCTTCCAGGGCGAAGCAGAAACCACCCTTCCTCAATTTTTCAAAGACCTCGAGTCGGGGCAAACAAAACGCACTTACAAAGCACCCGAGCGGCCGCCGTTATCCATAACCCCCGTGCCGGACTTCGGTCTCGTCAATCTCAAGAAATACAGTTGTATGTCTGTGCAATACTCACGTGGTTGTCCTTTCTCATGTGAGTTTTGCGACATCATCGAGATCTACGGACGCGTACCGCGAACGAAGAGCAATCAACAGATCCTGTCTGAGTTTGACGAGTTGAAGCGTCTTGGCTGGCGCGGGCCGCTCTTCATCGTCGACGACAACTTCATCGGCAATAAGAAGAACGTCCGCCAACTAATGCCCGAGCTCATCGAATGGCAAACGAAAAATGGATTTCCGTTTTCACTCTTAACTGAGGCCAGCCTTAATCTCGCGGACGACGACGACCTACTCGATGCAATGAAAGGGGCGGGCTTCCGTCGTGTTTTTCTCGGTATCGAAACTCCGGTGGAAGAGAGTCTTAAAGAGGCACAAAAATCGCAGAACCGCGGTAACCTGCTCAACTCCGTGCGGAAGATTCAGAGTCGCGGAATGGAAGTGATGGCTGGTTTCATTGTCGGATTTGACAACGATCCCGAAGACATCTTCGAACGCCAGATCGAATTCATCCGCGAAAGCGCAATTCCGCTGGCGCTGGTCGGAATGCTCAACGCACTTCCAGACACGCAACTCTGGAAGCGGCTTGAAAGGGAAGGACGGTTACTCGGCGCCGACGCTACCGGAAACAACACCATAGCCACCCTCAACTTCATTCCCAAAATGGACAGCGAGAAATTGATCAATGGTTATCAAAGAATCATGCGCACCATTTACAAACCCAGTGAGTACTACCGCCGCGCACTCGATTCGTTGCAACGCACGCCGCAGGAAGTGCCCGAAGCCCACCAGTATCACGGTCTGAAGGCGGTCAGGGCGTTTCTACGCATCGCATTCAAGTTAGGCGTACTGGATGCGGAACGACGTGAATTCTGGCGGTTCTTCATCAAGGGAGCGCGCAAGCACCACGATCGGATGGCTGAGTTGTTGCGTCACGCAGCCATGGCCTACCACTTTCGAAAGTTAAATGAATCCTACGGCGATACGTGAGCTCTTCCAGTAATTCCGCTTTTGCTGCTTTACGTCACCGCGACTTTCGGCTCCTCTGGTTAGGCCAGATTGTGTCTGTGACCGGATCGCAAATGCAGTTTGTCGCGATCAACTGGCACGTTTACCTGCTCACAAAATCCGCACTTGCTCTCGGCCTGGTTGGACTCTTCCGTGGCGTGCCGATCATTGTGTGTTCTCTTGCGGGCGGCGTGGTCGCCGATGCTGTGGACAGAAAAAGACTGATGATCGTGACGCAGACGGTGATGCTGGCGAGTGCTGCGTTATTGACTGCGGGCACAATGGCGGGCGTCGAGAGTGTTTGGCCCATCTACATACTCAGCGCTTTCGCCTCAGCAGCATCAGCATTTGATGTTCCCGCGCGGCAGGCACTCATGCCGACACTGGTGCCTGCCCAGGATTTTCCCAACGCGGTCAGTCTTGGAATCGCTGTCTTCAACATTGCCACGATCGGAGGCCCTGCGATCGCGGGTTTCCTGCTGGCTGAAAGCGGACCGGCAGTCATTTATGCAATTAATGCGATATCGTTTCTGGCGGTGATCGCTGCGCTTCTTTTAATGAGAGCGAGTGGTAGTCCGGAGTTACAGACAGAACGCCGCAACGCGCTGAGCTTCGCGGCGTTGAAAGAAGGATTGAGATTCGTCTGGCGCACACCGATCATTGTTCAGACGATGACGCTCGATTTTGCCGCGACGTTTTTTGCTTCAGCAACTTTGCTGTTACCGATTTTTGCGCAGGAACGACTGCACGTTGGTGCTCGTGGTTATGGTTTTCTGGCTGCCGCCCCAGCGATCGGATCAGTTCTCACGGCTTTGGTAATGGCGCGTCTCGGAAGTTTTCGTAGACAAGGCCGGTTGGTAGTATCGGCAGTGGCGGTATTTGGCGTCGCGACCGCGTTGTTTGGAATATCGACGGTTTACTGGTTCTCGTTACTGATGCTTGCTGTTACCGGCGCCGCAGACACTGTAAGCACCGTGTTGCGCCAAACAATACGGCAACTTGTAACGCCGAATCATCTTCGTGGCCGCATGACTTCGATCAACATGATGTTCTTTATGGGCGGCCCGCAACTCGGGGAGTTAGAAGCGGGAGCGCTGGCAGCCATAATCGGAGCGCCGCTTTCAGTCGTCATTGGTGGAATTGGTTCACTTACTTGCGCTGCAATCGCGGCAGTGAAGTCAAAGAGTTTGATGGAGTTTGAGATGTGACCTGGACACCGGCGGAAACAAACACTCATCAGGATCATGTAATCGCGCACGTGATCGGCGCGACGCCCCTCGGCCATTTCACCTGGGACGAAACCGCATACCTACTCCTGGACATCGGATTCATCTGGAATATTTACCTGGACGGCGAGATGGGACTAGTGCCGCACTCCGTTGCGATTAATGAGCTAGAAGCTGACGATGCCAAAAAGAGTGAACTACGTTCGTACGTCGATCAATGGTTGCGGAGTGGAAATCCGGACGCGAGTCCAATCGAGTCTGTTGAAATGTTTGAATCGGAGGATGGTCGGCGGCTGGTGTTAACTTGTGAGCAGCATGAAATCGTTATCGAAACTTCTTTAAGCCAGAGATGGACGCGGATTAACGCTAAGCTGCGTTAATCCGCGCCTAAACTACCTATGGAATCACAGTGATCTGATTATCGACTGACTTCACACCTTTCACTTGTTTGGCCAACCGTTCAGCCTGAGCTTTCAGAGCTTCTGTTTTCACTGTTCCAATCAGCATCACCTTACCGTCAAGTACTGAAGCAGTGATACCGAGCGTCGAGAGTTCCGGATCGTCCATCAAGCTCTTGTCGATAGCCGCTTGAATAGTTGAGTCCATATTCACGCTTTCGGCGGTCGTCGTCGAGGCCGAAGAGGTCGAACCACCTGCCGGTGGACTCACGATGATCGGGGCCGGTTGAGTCACCGGTGCTGGTTGTTGAATGATGACCGGAGGCTGTTGCGCCGGCGCGGGTTGCTGCACGACCGTAGGCGGCTGCTGCGCAGTCAGGTTTGCGTTGTCGGTTGTTGGCTGACTGCTCATCCAAAAGAGGACCAGCATCGTTATCAACGCGATAGCTACCACAACAAGTACGCCGACCATGCCAGCGGAGATACCGCTATTGTCGCGAACGGACTGTGAACTCACCACCTCACGTCTTTCGTTTGGTGTTTCCACTACCACTCGGCTTCTTCTTGCTTGTTCTTCATCGTATGCCATCACTTTGCCTCCGTTTGCACTAACCAGTTTGTAAATTCAGTGCCTGAAGTATTGTTAGTATTGTTTTTGCGACGTGTCTGCCCATCGGCCGAGACGAGCGTTCCGGTAACGACTAGCAAGGTCAACACGAGTATTAAAGCGAGTAGCCTTTTCATCTCCTCCTCCTTGAACTCTCAGTCGTATGCCGCACGTTGTCGTTAAGCTCGGCAATGGCAAACATCATTCCGAAGTTATTAAGCCGCAAATATCAGGGGACGACGCTTGAATAGAAGGCGGTTGTTTTAATACCGTACGCTTTTATAAGTACGGATTCAGACAGTGCGTAAGGCTTTTGCCTCTTAAGAGAAGAACTCTCGCGCAAAGGCGCAAAGCGCTACCGCGTTTCCAGGGTTTTCTTTGCGTCTTTGCGCCTTTGCGCGAGAAAACTTGTTTGGCCTTTGTGGCCGGTAGTTGGTACTGTGTCTTCGAACATGACTACAGCAATCATTCATCATCCGATCTTTCGAGAACACGATACCGGGCCGGGCCATCCTGAAACTCCTTCGCGCTACACGGTGGTGATGGATGCTCTGCGAAGTGACGCGGAACTGTGGTCAAGGTTGCGCGAGGTCGAAGCCAGGGAAGCACCGCGCGGCGATATCCAGGCCGCTCATTCACCGCAACTATACAAACAGGTCGAGCGGGTTGTGAGTGAGGGCTTTGGCTATCTCGATCAGGATACGGTCGTTTCAATGCGTTCGCTTGATGCAGCGAAGCGAGGTGCCGGTGCACCTTGCCAGGCAATTGATTTGGTTATGGCCGGTGAAGTGAAGAATGCTTTTGTTCCCGTGCGTCCTCCGGGACATCACGCGACCGAAGAAAGAGCGATGGGTTTTTGTCTCTTCAATAATGTTGCTGTGGCAGCCCGCTACGCGCAACAGAAGTATCCGGAGATAGATAAAGTCGCCATCATCGATTGGGACGTCCATCACGGCAACGGCACGCAGGGAATTTTTTACGACGATCCGACGGTCTTCTTTTTCTCCTCGCACCAGTATCCGTGGTATCCGGGTACCGGATCGCGGGGTGAGAAAGGCACCGGGCGGGGTTTGGGTTACACACTAAATCTTCCTCTGCGTGCAGCAACGCCTGCTGTCGAACAGAAGCGAGGGTTTGAAGCTGCGTTGGAGGACATGGCGGCGAGTTTTAGTCCCGACCTGATCATCATTTCAGCGGGTTTTGATGCTCATCTCGGCGATCCCCTGGGCCAGTTGCTGCTGATGGACCAGGATTTTGTAGATATGACGAAAGCGGTGAAGCAGTGGGCGGACAGTAGTTGTCAGGGCCGGCTGGTTTCATGTCTCGAAGGAGGCTACAACCTCGAGACACTCGGTGAAACCGTTCGAGCGCATGTTCGTGAGTTGGAAAAAGATCGTTGACGGCAATTGTAGGGGCGGCCCTCCGTGGCCGCCTCTCTCACGAAGAATGCGCAATAAACGAGGGG
>JAICGZ010000348.1 GCA_025922875.1 Pyrinomonadaceae bacterium | reverse complement strand
TACGTCGCCGGGAGGAACTTCAGCGGAGGCGATCTATCAGATGGAGAAAGGCACTCTGCGGACCGTCTTGTCGAAAGCCGTCTGGGCCGCGTACCAGCGCGCGGAAGCGCTTGGCAAAACACGTGACCGTTGAGTGCGTTTCCGAGTTTAAGCTTAACTAGTAGCCGCTGACACCGATACCGAAAGAAAAGTCATCACAATGCTATCAATGAGATACCAACTCGCCATTTTCGCTTTTCTCTTACTTGCGCTGGGACAAATTTCACCGGCGATCGCGCAGTCTGATGAAGTCGCGTTGGATCGCGCCCAAACGAAAATCACCACTGTGTCCGCCATGCGCGTGCGGAAGGCGCCGCAGGTTGCGGCCGAAGAAGTCCTGCGATTGAAACTCGGCACGGTCGTGAACGCGGTCGCGCGGTCAACAACTCAGGACACCGTCGGCGGCAAGAGCGATTACTGGTATCGAGTCGAGCTGCCGGACGGAAAGAGCGGATGGCTCTTCGGCGGTCTGCTGCGTGACTATGCGAGTGCACAACGATCGCAACTTCTACGCGACATTATCGAAGCACGTCTGAAGGCCGAGAACACAGAGTTCGCTGACCGGCAGGAGATCTATAACCTCGCGGCCATGGCGGTTAGTGAAGCGAAAGAGGCGAACACTCGTGCGGAGTTTGAACTTTTGCAGGCTTTGGCTCTCGCGAATTGGGCAGTGACGGTTCCTGAGCTTCAGATTCAAAAGTCGCCTTACAGAGAGTGGCTCAAGGCGCACGCATCCAAAGTTCTGCTCAATGAGTTTGCGGGTGGTTACAACCTGCGATCGGAAGTGCTCTGGGATCTTGAAACCCGGTACCACGCATTGCCGATCGCCGACCGCATCGCGTGGGAAGCAGCACAGAACCCTCGCCCTTCGGATTGCGAAGGCGACGAGGTCTGCGGCTTCTTTGTCGGTTCGGACGAGATCAAGTATTTGGAACGGCATCCCAACGGAACGCACGCCAGTGAAGCGCTTCGAAACCTCAGCGCGGCTGTTACTGATGCAGTCGTTGATGAGGCGAATAGCACAGGTGGTGATAAGTATGCGATCGAGCAGCGAACCGAACTACGGAAGCTATTAACCTCATTGCGAACCGCCGCCGCCAAAACCTCCGCGGTTGAAAAAGCCGAGCTGCTCAACAGGCTTCAGAAAATAAAACTCTGACTACCAACCTCAGTGCAACGTAAAGTCGCGTCCTGAGGTCAACGAATGGTAACGCTTGTTGCTGGTTGTAACTCGGCACGTTACAATCCGAAACGTGATAAGAGCTTTCGGCACAAGGCACTGAAACGGCTCTTTGAAACTGGCGAGCGACGCGGAGTGGCCCCTCAACTTGCCGCCCGTTTACGAAGACAACTAGACGTGCTGAACCGGTCTCGCACGACAGCAGACATGAATCTGCCAGGCTACCGGTTGCATCAGCTCAAAGGCGATCGCACTGGCACATGGAGTGTTTCTGTCAGCGGCAACTGCGTTTGACCTGGAAGATTATCATTAAGGAATTCCAAGTATGGCGAACACTTGGCTAAACAACAGAAAACGGCGACCCACACATCCTGGCGAGGTTCTGCGCGAGGATGTTCTGCCCGCCGCTGGACTAACGCAGGATAAGCTTGCGCGCCTGCTTGGCGTTTCGCGGCGAACGATCAGCGAGATTTTGCACGAGCGTCGTCCGGTAACGACGGACATGGCCCACCGCCTCGCTCGCGCTTTCGGTACGTCGCCTGAGATGTGGCTCGGTCTTCAGCAGGATGTTGATCTCTGGAATATGCACAAGGCGAAACACAGAGAATACGACCGTATCAAGCGTGTCGACACTTCGAAAGCCGCATGAGTCTTGGACCGCGACTTCATATTCACACTTTCAACAGAGGTTGAACTATCGTTCGGCTCGTTGAACTAACTACTTACCGGCAAGCCACCGATGAGCCGTAAACGCAAATTACAAGTTTTTGTTTCCTCCACTTTCGCCGACCTCAAAAGAAACGGGAACCGAAGTCATTGTGGAGCACGTTGACGTCATCATTGTTGGGGCGGGGTTGTCGGGCATCGGTGGGGCGTGCCATGTCAGGAGGGAGTGTCCCGAGAAGAGTTTTGTCATCCTTGAGGGGCGCGAGAGGATGGGTGGGACGTGGGATCTGTTCAGGTATCCGGGGATCAGATCAGATTCCGATATGTATACGCTCGGGTATCGCTTCCGACCCTGGCGCGATAACAAGGCGATGGCTGATGGGCCGTCCATACTTAGTTACATTCGCGAGACTGCCGCAGAGTACGGCGTAGATAAGACGATTCGTTACAGCCATCGCGTGAAGAGCGCGGAGTGGTCGTCTGAACGAACGCGCTGGACGGTTGACATAGAGAGTGGGCCGGAGAAGACGCCGATCCAGTTAACCTGCAAGTTCCTCTACCTCTGCACCGGTTACTACGACTACGACAGCGGTTACACACCGGAGTGGCCGGGTGTCGAGCGTTTTCGCGGCACCATCGTCCATCCGCAAAAGTGGCCGGAAGATCTCGACTACGCAGGCAAGCGTGTCGTGGTGATCGGGAGTGGTGCGACGGCAATCACGCTCGTCCCCGCGATGGCGGAACGCGCGGCGCACGTGACGATGCTACAGCGCTCGCCAAGTTACGTCGTATCGCGTCCGGCGGAAGACCGCGTTGCCAACTGGCTGCGCAAGTGTCTGCCGGACGGCACTGCGTATGCAGCCGCGCGTTGGAAGAACGTACTGGCCGGATCGTTCTTTTATAACCTTGCGAGAAAGAGGCCGAACATTTTCAAGTGGATGGTGGCGCGCGGCGTCCGCAGCGAACTCGGCGACAAATACGATCCAAAGCATTTCACTCCGCCTTACAATCCGTGGGACCAGCGACTCTGCCTCGTCCCTGATGCGGATCTATTCAAAGCAATTCGCGAGGAAAGAGTTTCGATCGTCACAGATCACATCGAGACGTTCACCGAAGAAGGCCTCCAACTCAAATCGGGCGAACATCTCAACGCAGACATCATCGTGACCGCCACCGGTCTGGTGCTGAAACTCTTCGCAGGCATGCAACTCGTCGTCGACGGCACACCCGTGGACATGCCGAAGACGCTCGTTTACAAAGGCATGATGTTCAGCGACGTTCCCAATCTCGCTTTCGCGGTCGGCTACACAAACGCCTCATGGACGTTGAAGTGCGATCTCGCAGCAGAGTATGTGTGTAGACTCTTGAACCACATGGACCGTTACGGGTATTCCACCTGCACACCGCGCATTAATGATCCGCATATTGAAGAAGAGCCGGTGATCGACTTCAACTCCGGTTACGTTCTCCGCGCGCTGTCCTCACTCCCGCGACAAGGATCGAAGACACCCTGGCGTCTGCACCAGAATTACGTCAAAGATCTTTCGATGATGCGCTACGGACGTGTTGAAGACGGCACGATGGAATTTAAAGCCGGACACGTCGCTCAACGAGCTGAAGCAGAAGCAACAGCGCAAGCACAAGCGGGAGCGGCGAGTCGTGGCTGAACGCATGCGCCTCGACGGGCGAACCGCGGTGATCACAGGCGCAGCCAACGGCATCGGACGCGCCATCGCCTTATCGCTCGCGCGACGCGGCTGTCACCTCGCACTCGCCGACATCGACGACACCGGATTAAGTCATACAGCGGAACTCGCGCGTAAAGACGGCGTCAGCGTTTCGCAACACCATCTCGACGTTGCCGACCGGACTGCTGTATCCAACTTCCCACACGTCGTTGCCGGCGAACACGCGGGCGTTGACATACTCGTCAACAACGCAGGCGTCGCTGTCGGCGGCACGTTCGACCAGATATCCGACGAAGACTTCGAGTGGCTTTTCGAGATCAACTTCTGGGGCGTCGTCCGCATGACGCGCGCCTTCCTCCCGCTGCTACGAGCAAGCGAAGACGCGCGCGTCGTAAACCTCTCGAGCATCTACGGGGTCGTCGCGCCTCCGGAGCAAACGGCGTATTCCGCGAGCAAGTTTGCGGTGCGCGGCTTCTCCGAGGCTTTGCGACACGAACTCGAAGCCTCAAACATAGGCGTGACCGTCGTTCATCCCGGCGGAGTCGCGACTTCGATCGCGGAGAACGCACGCATTCCCGCAGGCGTGAGTGAAGAAGAGATCGCGAGGCGTCAGGAGAGGTACCGAAAGCTGTTAACCATGCCTCCGGAAGTAGCAGGCGAAATAATCGTGCGCGGCATCGAACGCCGCCAACCGCGCGTCCTCGTCGGCTCAGACGCGAAAGTCATATCGCTGATCGCGCGTCTCCTGCCTGCGTCCTACTGGAAAGTCCTCGCACGAGCTGCCGGGTAAACTTTCCACTTGTCGCAACTTTAATCCGACATTCTCAAAGCTGGATCCGGCTCGAAAACTAATTCCGACGGAAGTAACGACCCTGCTCAGCGCCGATCCATTTCTGAGCGGACAGTACGGACCGCAACGAGCTCACACGAAGTACAAAATGGAAACCCTTCACGAACTGCGCTCACTCGTCACGACACTCGAACAAGCCACACTCATCCTGCGCCAACGCTTCGTCAAAAATCCGCCGGAACAAACACGCACGTATAGGCTTTGCACAAAAACCACTCACGTGAGTGAGTGGATCATTAATTTCAACCTATCTCCTCGCCAACGCAAACCTGAAAATCCCACCAACGCGAGTTGGTGGATTCGTTCATTTAAGCCTGAAAATTAAAAAATCCACCAACTCCGTTGGTCGGATTCATAGGGTTTGTGCGGGTGGGATTAGGTTGAAAACAATAATCCACCCACTCACGTGGGTGGTTTTTGTGCAAAGTAGCACGTATCAACAAAACCTGCGAAACGCCCCGATCAGAGACAAAACCCAAACGATCTCGCCAGGGTTTACGTCGCAACCGAAAGCAGACTCGGCCTTCCCGCGGGAACACGCTTCTTTAGCCGTTTAACCTCCGACTCTCTCTTCGAACTGTCGCTCGCCAAAACCGACAAAGGCATGAAAATCGTGTGGGCGCAGGTCTATCCATTCAATTGATCGCCCGCCCCGGAAACGAAACGACACCATCTCGCCATTACATGTAAAGAGGTAGCGGGATCCGGCTGGGGTCCCGTTTGCCCTCACGAGTATCCGCCTAAATGCGGCACGTATGCCGTCCAACGAGGAGAGAAATCATGCCTCTGAAGCGCATACTCTTCGGCGCCGATCGCCACAAATTCTCTATCCGTTACCAGTTGATAAAAAACTCGCGCACGAGATTGATTCCGAAGTTCGTAATCAACGTGCCGGTTCCCATTCGCAATCCATCTTTATAACTGTATCGTTCGGGATACCACGTCTCGGTCGCGACGATCGCGCCGGTGTAAACGCCCGCCAACCGCGGCGCTGACAAGACTCGTTTGCCGCTCTTCGTTCGTGACATGAACGTCTCGGTAAAGGCATGCTTCACGCGCGGAAAGATTCCCTCGCGGCCACTCCTCTGAAATCCAGTGTCGAGATCAAGCGCTTCATCGAGGCCGTACGTCACCGATTGCTGGATCGCATTACGACCAAAACTCGAGGCGAAGCGTTTGCTGTATCCCTTCATTCCCTGCCCCCACTCTTCCGGCGTGTCGCGCCACTGGTCCAGGCCGGCAGCGACGACCGTACGCGTCAGGCGCAGTGGGCCAACGGTGTCCTTAACGTAACGATCGAACCGCTCGCGCTGCGTGGGAAACTCGTAAAGATTGAATGGATCGGGATCGGGCTTAGTCGTCGTGGCTGACGTATTCTCGTCTTTCGCTTTTGCCGCTGTCGGTTCTCCCGTGGGCTGCTGTGCCTGAACAGAAAAACAGACGAGCAGTGAAACTGCCAGGATCCCTATTGTGTATTTCATGGAGTCCTTCCCCATCGTATAAATTTTTGAGGGGAAGCAGATCAAGAAGGGGTGGGATCTGTATAGCCGTCAATTGACACAAATCTGCGACTATACGTTCACAAATAAACGTTTCAGGGAGCGTCGGTCACCTTCAACTCTTTCACCGGAACGCCGTCGCTCCAAACGCCCATGAACCGCTGCTCGCGCGTGTTTCCCAGCGCATACTGGCGATTCTTGCCGTAAAAAGCGGCGTCGCAAAGGGCATCGAACAGTTTCCAGGTGCCGTAAAAATCGAGCGCGTTGACCATCATCGAATCCAGCCGGCGCGATTGGTTTGCCGGGCCGTTTGGTCGTGAGGATGAATTGCCCATGCGGCCGTTCAGGCTGGGTGCTCCGCTGATCGTTTCGCCGTTGTCGTATTCGCGATCCATTGCCGTCGGCGCGCGATGACTCGCCTGTAACGAAGGCGTCCCGTGCGTGTCAGTCACCATCATGATGAAGTCTTTGTTCGCTGCAGGCACTTGCGTCGATTCGTAATAGATACGTTTCGCGTCTGTATCGCGTACGAGCGTGTCCTGATCTCCGGCGACGGAGAGTAGCAGTGTGTCAGCCGGAATCTTCTTGAGATCGGCGAGCGGAATGTTGATCGG
>JAICGZ010000347.1 GCA_025922875.1 Pyrinomonadaceae bacterium | reverse complement strand
TCTCCAATCTCCCCGGCGATACTCAACTCACTCTCAACCAGCGTCGCCGTCTCATTCCAGCCGTAAACAATCTCCTCCCGCTCACTCTCACTCAACCACCCCAACTCCCGCACCCGCTTCCCTTCACCCGCTGCCGCAACTGCCGCCAACAAATTCTCGAAATGCTGGGCCATGTACTCGATCGTGTGGTGGTCAAACAGATCCCGGTTGTATTGCAAAGACGCCATCAACCCATCACTCGCTTCGGCCATCATCAACGTCAAGTCAAACTGTGCGACACGCTGTTCAAGGGCCATCGACTCCAGTTGCAGTTCACCCACATTCATTCGCACCCCGGCCTCACCCAAAGCCAACGAAGCCAAATTTTCTTGGTCTCGCAGATGCGATTGATGAAAGGTGAACATCACTTGGAACAAAGCTGACCGCGCCGGATCTCGATCCGGTTGCAACTTCTCGACCAACAGTGCGAAGGGATAGTCCTGGTGGCGATAAGCATCAAGCACCGTCTCGCGCACTTGATTCACAAACTCTTTGACTGTCGGATCACGTGAAAAATCCGCGCGCAGGACGAGGGGATTAACAAAGTAACCCACCAATCCGGCAAGGTCCGCTCGCCCTCTCCCTGCCGCCGGCGATCCGACCAGGATGTCTTCCTGTCCCGTGTATCGATGGAGAAGTATTTGAAACGAAGCCAGTAGCAGCATGTAAAGCGTTGCACCCTGATCGCGCGCGACTGCTTTGAGCTGCTGAGTCAGAGACGGATCAAGCTTGAACGCGTGAGAAGCTCCATTGAAGGTCTGTACTGACGGGCGAGGTCGATCGGTTGGAAGGTCGATTACGGGTAAGTCGCCTGCAAGTTGTTTTTGCCAGTACGCCCAGAGTCGATCACCCTCAGGGCTTCTCAGCATCTGCTCCTGGCGTCTTACGTAATCTGAATATTGCAGCGGGAGCGCATCGAGAGGTGTTTGTGCTTGATACAGCAGACCAAGTTCGTGCACGAGGACAGCTAACGACCAGAAGTCAACGGCTATGTGATGGACCACCAGTAACAATACATGCTCGTTCGCGGAACGACTGAAGAGGGAGACTCGCAGCAGTGGACCGGTTTCGAGGTTGAAAGGAATGCGTGCATCCTGGGCCAGGCGCTCATCTAATGCTGCCCCCGTCCATGAAGAAGCGTCCTCTGCGTGAAAGCAGACTTCGATGTGATCGTGTACGTGTTGAAGCGGTCTTCCGTCCTGCTCGTAGTAAGTAGTTCGCAGCGACGCATGACGATCGACTAAGGCTTGAAACGATTCGCGCAACGCATCCGTGCCCACTTCACCCAGCAGACGAACGGCGCCCGAGATGTTGTAGGCAGCGCTTTCGGGTGCCAGGCGGTGCAGAAACCAGAGAGCCTGTTGGCCTCGGGAAAGTTCGTCTTCGCGAATGTCTTCAGCCGGTAATGTCGAGTCGACACCAAACCCGTTCAACTGACCGCGTATTTCAGCCGCAAGATCAGAGATGCTGCAGTCCTGTAGAAAACTCGCCACCGACAGGCTGGCGCCAGTGGCGACCTCGATGCCGTAGATCAACTCTAAAGCGGCGAGCGAGTCGAGACCGTACTGTGCAAGTGGTTTCTCGAGATCCAGTTGCCCGGCAGGTAGCTTGAGTGCACGCGCAATTTCCTGCTTGAGCCAATCCCCAACATCGCCGATCTCCTGAAGCGGAACCGGTGACTGATCTGTCGTGAGATCCTGTCGCCACTCCGCGACCACATCGAGTTTCTGCTCCAGAAATCCCGTTTGACACGCATGTCGCTGAATCTTTCCACTCGAAGTCTTCGGAACACTTCCCTGACGAATGAACACAACGGCGTAAGTCTGCAGCTCATGTTCTTCCGCGATAGCACTGATCACGCGTTCGCGTAAATCATTTAGCTCCACTTCCTGACGCTCATCGACTTCATAGACCACCACGAGGCGCTCTTCACCACCAGCCTCGACTGCGAAGGCCGCGCCACAACCGGGACGCAATGCGCGATGACATTTCTCGACAGTGAGTTCTATGTCTTGTGGGTAATGATTGAAGCCGCGGATGATGACCAGATCTTTCAGCCGGCCGGTGACGAAGAGTTCGCCATCATCCATGAAGCCAAGATCGCCGGTGCGCAGGAATGGTCCTTCGCCGGTACCGGCAAGACGCGCGTGGAATGTCTGCTCCGTCAGTTCGGGTTTGCGCCAGTAGCCCTGGGCCACGCTTGTTCCCGCAACCCAGATTTCTCCCACCTCACCCGGCGCACATTCGACACAAGTGTCAGGCTGAACGAGGACGATCTTTTGGGAGCCCAGATTTCTACCGCAGCCAACCAGCAAACGAACGTTCTCGCCCGACTCAACCACCCGGTGGTCCATCAACGCTTTCGCATCGACTCGCTTGCTCAGTGGAGCACCGGTTTTCAGCGAACCGGATACCATCAACGTGGCTTCGGCCAAGCCGTAACACGGATAAAATGCCTCGCGACGAAAACCACATGGCTCGAATGCTTCAACAAATCGTTCCAGCGCCTCCAGCCGGATCGGCTCCGCGCCATTGAACGCTACAGTCCAACTGCTGAGATCCAGCGTCGCCTTCTGTTCGGCGTTGATCTTGCGCACACACAATTCATACGCAAAGTTGGGCGCGCCACTCGTAGTAGCACGATAACGTGTGATCGCTTCGAGCCAGGACAACGGCCGCTGTAAGAACGCGGCGGGCGACATGAGAACGCTTTGGAATCCGCCGTAGAGAGGCTGAAGGATCCCGGCCATGAACCCCATATCGTGAAAGGTTGGCAACCATGACACATACTTGTCGCCCGGCGCATGGTCCACCGCCGAGTAAACGAGAGCTGCATTGAACAGGAGATTCTCGTGAGTGAGCATGACTCCCTTTGGCCTGCCGGTAGAACCGGAAGTGTATTGCAGAAAGGCCAGGGAGTTTTTATCGACAACAGGTTCTCGCCAGTCGTGCTCCGATTGATCTTCGAGGCTATCTGAAGCAACGAGGCGCATATTCTTTAGCTGCGGTGTATCGGCAAACCATGGCTGCACTTTTGAAAGAGTAGCGCCCGTGGTCATCACGATTGACGACTCGCAATCCATTACAATTGCCATGAGTCGAAGCAGGTTGCGATTACGCCGCGGCGGGTAAACCGGAACCGCAATCGCACCTGCATAGAGACACCCGAAGAACGCCGAAATGAATTCCAGTCCTGGCGGGTAAAGCAACAGGACACGCTCACCCTTTGCGTCGATCGATTGCAATCTGGCTGCAATCCTCCGAGCCTCTCGATCCACTTGCGCGTAGGTCAGAGTCTTTTCAATCGCGTCTCCGTCAGGGAGAAACGTGTGGGCCAGTTGGTCAGCCTGGTGCTCCGCTCTCCAACGGAGCAATTCGACGAGCGTAGAACGAGTGAGATTGGGTGACATTGGATTGCCTCGCCGAAAAAAGCACAGGCACAAAACAATTCCATTTGTGCTTTTTGTGCCTTTTTGTGGCTTTAAAGCGTTCTGAGAAACGCGATCAGCGCCTTGCGATCGGATTTTGAGAGGTCGAGTCCGAACAGGTGTCCACGAACAGGCCGCGGTTTGTTGTCGTATCCGCGGAACCCTGTGGGCACGTAGTTCTCATCGAGGCGGTGAGGATCAAACCAGTCTTCAAGCGTCATAACCGAACCGCTGTGCTGAAACGGACCGCGATACCACACGCCTTTCAGTGACGGCACCTTGTAATAGCCGGTGGCGCGCCTGCTGTACAGCGCGAGTCCCGGATCAGTGCCCACTGACATTCTCATGACATCAAACTTGGTCCAATGTTCCGGTGGTACATTGAAGCCTTCGACCGGAGTCAAACGGTTGTTGGTATACAGCGGCGGCGTGTGGCAGGTCGTACAGCCCTCTCGCTTGAAAATCTTTTGACCACGTGCAGCCAGCGCGTTGAACTTATTCGGATTCGGTGGTGGTTTAAGCGAATAGAGATAGAGGCTTAGGGCGTAGAGTTGAGCGTCACTGTAACGAGGTCGAATCCTCTTCGGATTAGTTAATGCTCCACGCGGAATGAACCCTTTGTAGTTCGAAAGAAAGTTTGCTCCCTGATTGAGAGATGCGTAGCGCATCATATCGCCTATCGAGCGATGCAGTTGCAGACCAGTGCGATCGAGATAACGCCTGTCTTTAATGCCAATGAGATCCGGAACTACAACGGGATACCACAGACTCACACCGGGGCGAGCCTGTACACCGGGAATGAGTGCACCCATGAGATCGGCGAATTGATTGAGCGTTAACTTGTCATACTCCTGGAGCTCGTCAGGTTTCACCCACGGCGTGTAATAGCCGAGGACGAAGGCTCCACGAGCGCGCTCTACGTACGCTTTCTCATCCGCCGCACCCACATGCTTTCTTGCATCCAGCTCGTCCAGCCGGCCAAGTGGGTAATTCCCCTGTGCTCCTCTGATCACCGTGCCGTCAGGCATCACACGTGTATGGCAAGTGGCGCAGGCGAATTCGCCAATCTCAATCGTTCCCTTTGCTCGAATGGAATAAACGTTGTAAGGCATTATGCCTTCAGCGGAGACAGGCATTTTGCTTCGCTCGTACCATGCGGGATCTCGCACGTCGGAGGGCTGGTTGAGTCCGTTGAAGAAGATTGGTGCATTGAAGACCAGTTCGCCTGCTTTGATCCAGTCTTCCTTAGTCTTGAGTTTTTCAGGATCGAAAGCTATCTCAGGCTCCTGCTGTTTGAGCCATTCGATATAGCCGGGCGGCTCTTTTCCCGGTGCGTAGATCGGATAGCTTTTGTGGATGCGCAGTTCAGACATCCGGTAATAAAAATCGGCTGGGACGAATGTGGGTGTGTACTCATTATTCGCGAGCGGAAGCTCCATCGAGCGCAGCTCTTCCTCATCCCAGCTCTTCGGAATTTCCACGACATCCTTTTTATGAGTCTCAACGATGTCCTTGTTAGGACTCTGCGCGCTACTCGGATACATGAGCACAACAAAAACCACTGTTGCGAACAGAACAAGAGTCAGGAACTTTAGAACCCGGTATTTCATGATGTTTACCAATGCTCTGGACTAAATGCTGATGTCTGAGATCCTCCTCTGTGCAACCTCACTGTTCTCTTGTGTCTCTGTGGTTAAAAATTTGGCAGCAAAAAAACACCAGAGACACAGAGAAACACTGAGGTTTCACAGAGAAGAAATCGTGCGGATGAGCGTTAGAAGTTAAAGCGAAGTTGAAATTGGATGCGGCGGTTACCACCTGATCCGATTATCACCGTACCAGGACCGAAGCTGCCGGCAATTGCAGTAGATTCACCAAAGCGTGGGGAGCTCAAATTTCCGATCGGTTGGCCCAGATTGCTGCGGTTCAGCAGGTTCTGAATGTAAGCCGAGAACGTAAGACTGTATGGTCTTTCCGCTGTACTCCTGCCCGGTGCGGATCTCGGTGCTGGTCCAACCCCGAACGACCTGCTGACGCCAAGGTTGACTGAGAAAAAACTCGGACCATCGCCGAAGTTGCGGGTTATGACCGGCTCACCGGGCTGCGGGTTTAGATTGAAATCGCCAAATCGCGTTGAGGCAAGGTCAGCAGCAGGAGTTGCGGGCGTGGCGAACGCAGGACGTTCGGTAAACAAACCATCGCCGTTCGTATCACGTCCGGTGACGATGTTAAATGGCCTGCTCGATGCAGCAACGATAAACGGACTCAAGGTCAGCTTGAGTTTTGGAATGGTGAAATTGCCGCCGAGAATGAAGTTACGATTGGGAATAAAGGTGGCTGGCGCATACTCGCCGCTAAGATCGTATGAATTGGCCGGGAAGCATGAAACCAGCGAACCAAATGCGCACTCCGTATCGGTCATTCCTTTACCGATGCCAAAATTAGCAAAGAGTGTGAAGCCCCTACTAACTTGTCTTCGAAGTCCCAGAAAGAATCGCGTGTCGTTAAAAGTCGCGCTCGATTCATACGAGTAAATATCGCTGTTGGTTGGGAAAGGGCGAACACTGTTTTCCGGAAAAGCAGGATCGAAGGTTCCGGGAAGTGGCGCATTGATGTTGCGCATGCGCACCAGATGCCTGCCACTATAGTTGAAAGCCACGGCAACAAGCGTGAACTTGTAAGGCAACTGGCGCTCGAAATTGACCACCGCCATCACGAGCGTTGGCGCTTGAAAATCATCAGCTACGCGCCGGACGATCTGAGGCGAAGCAAAACCGCTGAGGTCAGCCGCCGTTGGCGCATTTGACACGCCATCAAAGCTAAACCTTACAAGATCGAGTTGTGCCGGATCGACCACTCGGAAATCCGTTTGATTGACGCCATCAAACCGTTCTGCCACGAGCGCCACTCGCTCGCTGAGTCGATCGTAGAAAACTCCGACTCCTCCTCGTATCACCATTTTCGGCGTCGTATTTGGACTGGTACGCGGAGACCACGCAATGAAAACACGAGGAGCGAAATTCAAGTTGCTACTAATATTGGTCTGCCGCTCGTAACGTAGTCCCAAAGTCAAACTGAAGTTTGGACGAATGCGCCACTC
>JAICGZ010000346.1 GCA_025922875.1 Pyrinomonadaceae bacterium | reverse complement strand
ATAACGCCGGCGGAACCGCCCGTCGGAGCGGTGATCACAAGGTGACCGCGGCCGTTCTCTTCAGACGCAGCCAGCGCATACGCTGACAGAGCACCGATGCCTTTGTCTGATTGATACTGCTCGTCCATAGCGCGCTTGTAAACAGTCGCTGCTTTGCTGTGTAGTTTGATTGGACCAGGCAGTACGTCGTCTTCGGGCATGCTCAATCCTGACTTCACCGTCGCCACCATCGCGTTGATGATCTTGTCGACGAAGGCGTACACCTCTTCCTGCGTCCTGCCCATAATGGACATCTCGTTGGCCAGTATTATTTGTGCAATCGAGAGCTTGTTGCTGTCAGCGTGCGCCCGGAGCTCCTTCATCGTTGCAAATGGATACTTCGGCGCGTTCTTCTTCGGCGGTGTATAGCCTTTCCACTCGATGAAACCGCCGCCGACGGAGTAGTACTCCTGTTCGAGCAGTACTTCGTTTCCTGCCATCAGCTTGCAGGTCATCGTGTTGGGGTGTTTGAAGTCGCCTTTTGTTGCGTCGTAGATGATGTCTTTGAGACTCACGTTGAACGTTGCCGAACCGAGCTTCACTGGAAACACCTGGTCAGGCTTGTCGCGCAAGCTGTCGAGAAACAATGGATCGACTGTCGCCGGTTCCTTGCCAACAATTCCGGCGAGCGCAGCACGCTCGGTGCCGTGACCTTTACCCGTTGCACTCAAACTGCCGAATAGATTGACCTTCAGTGCCGTTGCCTTCGCCAGCTTGTCGGCGGGAAGTTTGGCTGCTCTTTGATAGAAGTCGTAAGTGATACGCATCGGACCGATCGTGTGCGAGCTCGATGGTCCTGGACCAACCTTGTAGAACTCGTCGATCGTCGTCATCACCGGCCCTTTGCCTTTCTTGACGACGTTTAGGTCAGCGGAGAGCGGTGGTGGTGGCCCAGTCTTGCTGGTCGTCGGCGGGATGGCAATCGACCTGCCGCTCCTCTCCTGCGCGGAGATCAGTTTGCCGGTGATGACCGCCGTGGCGCCGACCACCGCGCTGCGCATCAGGAACGTGCGCCGGTCGACACCGGTTGGGACGGCTTGCGAGATCACCTCGGTGGTATCAGCAAGCGGATCGCCCTGACCAACCTCACCGGGTTCCGGCAAGCCTGGTTCGTCATCGAATTTGGCCTTCTCATTATTGGACATCGGAATACACTCCAGCCTTTCATCGAAAATCGAGCAGGTACTAAACAGCAGGGCAACCCCTGGGGTACGAGTATCGATGCGAGTGGAGCAATTAAAAACTGTCAGAATTACTAGGCGAGGTAGGAGCGGGTTTTGTCATTCTCAAAACACTTTATTTCTCTGCCCTGCTGCCACCAGCAGCAGTGCCGTCAACTTATCCGCGAGCTGTGATTTCATCTTTCGCAGAATCTGCTCTTGCTTTTCGGCTGAACGTTTGTCTCCAACTTCCAGATACGACAACCCGAGGCCGTAGTGTGCCGACGCAAAGTTCGGTTTCAGCTTAACGGCACTTTCAAATGCGTTCACAGCCTGGCGATAAGAACCGGCGCCGTAGTAAGCGCGCCCGAGGGCGAACTGGATTTCCGTTTCACTCGGTCCATCCGTAGATTTTGCTCTCTCTTCCAGTAGTTTTGCTTTGACGCCATACAAGGCTTGCTTCAGCGGATTGATCGCAGCCGAGTAATCAGACAATTCAATGTAACCAATACCCATGCGGTAATAAGCATCTGCATCCACAAATGCACGGTTTAACTTAATAGCTTGTTTGAAAGCCGTAATGGCAGGTTTATGCTCGCCGAGCGCCGAATACGCCAGCCCAAGCTTTAGATAAACGACCGCATCGGACGGGTTAATAGTTGAAGCCTGCTTCAGTGATTCAACTGCCTCTCGGTAATTTGCGGATGCGAGGCTGGCAACGCCTTTGTTGAAATGGCCGGCAAAGGATTTCACATCCGTCACACCCGGATTGTCATTCGTGACCGGCGGCGGATCTGGAGCAGTTCTGGTAGTTTCGTTAACAGGCGCAGGCGGCGCATTCGTCTCAGCCGGAGCTGACTTCTTCGCCGGCGCCTCAGTCGAGGTCGAAGATGCGTTACTCGGAACGGAAGTCAGTTCTTTTGGTCGTTCAAAGTTGTAGGTAAGGACACCGTACGCAGTAGTAGGCTGATCTGAAAAGGCAGACATTAAGAATCGCGCTTTGCGTGCCGCTGAAGTTGCCGCATCAAAGAGCATCGGATTCCCCGAAGTCGCTTGTGCCGCAGTGACAACTCCGTGCTGATCGATAATCAAGTTCACCTGAACCGGACCGCTGGCTCTCGCCAGCTCCGCATCCGCTGAAAGCTGAGGTTGTGGAAGGTCAATCGCGGCCTTTCTGAGAATTTGTTCGGTAGCAAATATCACTGGAAGCTTTGCAGGTTCTTTAGTCACATTTGCTTCGGCCGCGGCGGGTGATGGTTGAGTAGTTACGGGTGGTTGAGTAGATGGCACTGGAGGCTTCACATCTTCTTTACTCACATTCGCTTCGTCGCTAGCGGGTGGTGTTTGAACAGGCTTTTCCGCAACATTGAGAGGGGGCGCTGATACAACAATAGGCGACGGCGTTGGAGCGGGATTGTTTGTAACCGGCGTTGATTCGGCGTTGCTACTCTTCGTCGATGCTGGAGCAGCAACAGACGCAGCAGCCGGAACACCCGGTCTGGACATTGATGGACCGTAGTAGTAGGTCAGGGTTCTGTAGGTAACTTCAGTAGGTTCATACGAAATGGCGCCATTTTCATAGAGCGCAATGGCCGTGGTCATTTTTTTCCAGTTACCGAACTCATCAAATTCGTAAGTGTATTTTTCTTTCGAGAGGACTGAGCCGTCATTGCCGCGCAAGGTCATTTCGATAATGTTGCCCTTGTCGTCGTATTTATATTCTTCCTTACCGGGGGCAGTTGCGCCCTCAACCGCGTAGGCCACGAAATCAGCCTTGCGGCCTTTTGCGTCGTACGTTGACACCTCTGTTACAGATCTTGGTAGTTCGACGAGTTTGCCGTCTCTCGTAACGATGCTTGCCTTTTCCACTCGCACACGCCGAACCGGACCATTCAATCCATCTTGTTCCCGGGTGCCGCTGATTGCTCCTGCTGCCGGGGGAACTGGGGCGTTGGTCTGGGCACCGATGGTATAGGCAGAAGAACAGACTGCGATGATGAGGATTAGTAAGTGCTTCATGGTTCTTTTCTCCCGATCTGGTTGGCTACGCGTATAACCACCGTTTCCATGCGTGAAGTTCCCGGAGGATAGCGGCGTTGTCTAGCAATGTGGAGGGCGGTTGCTTCGAATGCTTCTGCCCCTGGGTGTCGAATTCCGACGTGTGCTTCGACGATGCGTCCATCTTCGATCTTCAGCTCGACAGCGATGTCGACAAATTCTTTTCGGACCGCGGTGGGCTCCGGCGATGGCTCAGAAGCTTCCGCCGTTAATGCGTCTGCCGCAGGTGGCATTGATTCTGTTTCAGGAGCCGGAAGGGTTTTCTTTTCCGTTGAAAGAGATGGACGCGCCGGAACGGATTGGTCCGCTGAGTCCAAGGAAAAACCGAATGGACCAATCGGAGACTCTGTCGGACTCTTGGGGTTCGTTATTGGCTTAGACGCCGTCGCGGTTTCGACTGTTGCGGCCGGGGTGATTTCAGCTTGAATCGGCACGGAGGTGGCTGCCGGCTGATCGGGGGTTACCCTGAGCGTGCCAATACCGACGATAGCCACTGTCCCTAACGATACGATGGCGCCTATTCGGCTAAATAATTTGCGATGAGAAGAGAGATAGGCAACCGAAATCCGGAGTTGCGACAATGCCGTTCGCTTCTTCGATTGCTCCAACTGGCTTTCAGTGCAGACCGCTGGCGCTGCTTCTTTAGGTGTTCGACTGGGTACCGCGGTCGTCACTTGAAAAACTTACCCCTGGTATTCACGCGCCTATGGGCTACGCACGGAGGTCCCGCCACAACAATCCGGAAAGACCTGCTGTTGTGTGCGATTTAATAGGTAACTTCAGCGGCTGGTCGGGAACAGCAGGCAGACTCGGAAATATCGAACTGGATGACGCAAGGTGTCTGGGACTTACGTTGGCTGGTCGTATACCACAGCGCAGCAAACGGTGTCAACGCCAAAGTATTTGCGAACAACACGCCAAAGTATTTGAGTCAGAAATGACGTCGCGGTGAGATTAGCAACTAGATGTCAGGCCTGAGCGATGTAGTCCGAACCGTGCGCTACGCCTCGGGGCCTTTGAAGATGGAGTCGCTGACTTTGATTCCGTACGTGATAGTCAGCACGCGAACTTCCTGACTCTCGCGGCCGTTCTCCAGGAGCAAGGTGCGGTAAGGCACGAGCGTTTGCTGCACGGGTCGGTAGTCGAGGAACTTCTTGGTGTACTTCACTGGTGTCCCGCCGGGCACGCCTTCTTCGTACTCAAGCCAGAGAATCCGCAGCGATCGGGCGCTGATGTAATAACGGGTCTTGCGCTGCTCTTTGTCGGTTAGATCGAGGACGAAAAGATCGAGGCCCTTCTGCTGTTCTTTGCCAACGAGTGTCACCGTTGCTCCACACTCCTTATAGCGAAGCAACGACTCGATGCTGTGATGGTGTTGCGAAATGAAACTCGCGATGGCGTCCGGACGCGGAGTGAAGGCGGCGCCGTTGATCAACCCAAACAGTTTGCCCTCGCCAAAAATCAGCGAATACTCAACCGTGGGCATCTTCTGGTCGAGACGGATCTTGTCTTTGTCGAGGTTTTCACCGCGGATAAAACGGCGCTCGTAGTCTGCTTCCTCAGCGTTCCCCTGCGGGTTGTAGCGCGTGATCTTGCCGCGCTCGATACCGTTACGGCGAATGTGATCCAGACCCGGACGCGTGCCGTAGATCAGAATCACAGACTCCACAACCTGCTCGGCCGTAAACTTCGTGCCGCTCGACTTACTGTCTTTCCCGACAACGGGAGTGTCTTTAGTCTCTTTCGCAGGCGCCGGCGTCTCTTTTTTTGGCGTCTCCGGAGTGGGCGTCGGTTTAGGGTCCTGTGCCGCAACGGAGATAAAGAGCACAGCGAGGACTAACAGGGCGAATATTGAACGCAAACTAAAGGGTCTCCTTGGGATTTAGCCAAACACTAGGGAGAGGCGGATTGTAACACGAACCACGAATTTGCACAGAACCGGGTTACCCAAAATTCCTACAGAATCGGCGCAATCCAAAGGCTTAGAGCACGTTTGACAAGATTGGGCTGCCCGCGTATGTTCCTTTGTTTTTGCAGAAAGGAAAATCCATACATATGAAGCGGGTCGGAGTTCTCGTGGGCCGGGAAAAAACGTTTCCGGAAGCCATCATCAACGGAATTAATGAAAAAGGGCGCGGCGAGGTCGTCGCCGAGTACATCAAGCTGGACGGCGTTCGTTACGACGAGCCGCCAAAGTACGATCTCGTTATCGATCGTATCTCACACGAAGTTCCCTTCTATCGCGCCACGCTCAAGCGGATGGCGCTCGAAGGCACGATCATCATCAACAATCCATTCTGGTGGTCGGCCGACGACAAATTCTTCAACTATTCGCTGGGACGAAAGCTCGGCGTCGCCATTCCGAAGACCGTGCTGTTGCCGCAAAAGGATTACATCGAAGGCATCGTTAGCGAGAGCCTGCGCAACCTCGCCTTCCCCATGGACTGGCAGGGCATCGTCGATTATGTCGGGCTGCCTGCGTTCCTGAAGCCCTTTGACGGCGGCGGCTGGAAAAACGTCTCGAAAATCAACTCATTGGAAGAGCTATTGACCGAGTACAACAAGACCGGCACGCTCTGCATGACGCTCCAGGAAGGAATCGACTTCGACCAGTTTGTCCGCTGCTACTGTGTGGGCCAGGAAGAGGTGATGATCATGGCTTACGATCCACGCAAGCCGTACCTGTCGGGCGAGCAATACGTCCACAATCCCGATTACCTCGCGCCTGAGCTTGCGGAACGCGTCCGCAAAGATGTGCGCACGCTCTGCACGGCACTCGGTTACGACATCAACACGGTTGAGTTTGCGATCAAGGATGGCGTGCCGTATGCGATCGACTTCATGAATCCAGCGCCGGATGCCGAACTCGCATCGGTCGGCGAGTTTTATCACAACTGGATAACCAACGCCGTAATCGACCTGGTGTTCAAGCGCTTGAATGAACCGGCGCAGAAATCTCGTTATCGGTGGGATGCGTTACTGAATCCGGAACCGGTGCAGGCGTTTGCCGTCGCTTCAGCTTCCGAACAGCAGGTGCGCACTATCACGCCGAAGCCGGATGGAACGGCGCCGGCGCCGGCCAGTAAGAAAGCTCCGGCTAAGAAGAAGAAAACGGTTTAGGAATACCTGGTACGGCTGACGAGCATTCGCGTGCCGAGTAGTGAGACGAGCCAGACGAATAGCGCTGAGGACGCAAGCGACCAGGCGAAGCTGCCGGCTAGCGGGTCGACCATGCCGGCAATCAGCGCCAACAACACACTGGAGTTCGTCACTCGCAACGCGAGCCGCCTGACGCGAGTAATATTCTGCAGCCAACTAATTCT
>JAICGZ010000345.1 GCA_025922875.1 Pyrinomonadaceae bacterium | reverse complement strand
TTTTCTCCGACGAGGCTAACCTTTGTCGCCGCAACTTTCTTGAAATCCGCGCCTCCATGTGTTGGCAACCATTGATAAGAAATCAACGTACCTGAAATCCTCGTCTTTCCTGCTACCTGGTCCATCTTCTCCAGGTAAGCCAAGTCGTCCGCGGCATCACTGACGTGATTAGTGTGGAAACCCGGCAAGGGTCGGGTTCTTTCGCAACGGTCGCCATACCAAACCGCCGGCGTTTTTTCCTTGGGTTGGAGATAAAACAGGAACTTGACGCCGATCTCGTCTGTAGCGAAATCTTCGAAGCAAGTTCCGCTCTGGCCCTGCCCAAAGATCAGCTCCTGGCCCACCTTCAAGTTTCCCTTATAGACTTTCTCGATCACGACCTTTGCCTGGCTCGTTTCAACCGCAGTCACTCTTCCGATTGCGACAAATCGAGCGTTCTCAAATTTGCCGAGAACTGTGTAGTCCGCCTCGGGACACTCACAAGCAACGACGCTTTTTGCGGCAAGAAACAAGATGGTTACGATTAGGAACTGAATTCTATGGTTCATATTCACTCCGCCTGACGCATAATACTCTTCGTAAGTTACTTCGGAGATCTCAAACCATGCACAAAATCATTTACTGCATTTTGTTCTTATTGCTTTTCACTGTTGACACCAGCGCCAAGTCTATCCGTCATTACGTGTTCTTCGGTATGGACCGCGAGAAGCTCAAAGAGGCAACCGCCTTTCTTGAAACGAAAGACTTCGACGGCGCGCAGATCGCTTACTCGTGGCGACAACTCGAGCCGGGAAAGGATGAGTACGACTTTAGTCTTATCCGCGAGGATCTTGCCTTCCTGTCTGCGAAAGGGAAACGACTGTTCGTCCAGATTCAGGATGTTTCTTTTAGTGAGAAGTGGATACACGTCCCTCGTTATCTCATGAGAGATCCTGCCTACAACGGAGGCGCCGACAAACAATACCACTATAAATTTGTAAACCACGTCGAGACGGACGTGAAGGTTATGGGCTGGATGGCGCGACGCTGGGACGAGAATGTTCGTGCGCGCTTCAAGAAACTGCTGGTCGAACTAGGAAAGGAATTCGACGGCAAGATCGAAGGCGTTAACCTCGCCGAAACTGCGTACGATATCGGCGACACAGGCGCGTTGTTCCCGAAAGGCTTCACGTTCGAAAAGTATCGCGACGGCGTCATCGCCAACATGCAGTCGTTGAAAGAGGCGTTTCCGAAATCAGTCGTCCTGGTCTATGCCAACTTCATGCCCGGCGAATGGTTGCCCAGGGAAGACAAGGGCTTTCTTCGCAATGTTTACGAAGCCGCGCGAAAACTGAACGTCGGCGTGGGTGGTCCGGATTTACTGCCGTACAAAACGTCGCAAATGGGCGCCAGCTACCCGCTGATCCGAGCGTCGTCGGCCCACGTTCCGGTTGGTCTCGCGGTCCAGGATGGTGACTACCAGCACGTGAACCCACGGACCAGCAAAGAGGTAACCATTGCGGAAATAATCCAGTTCGGTAAAGAATACCTGGGCGTCGATTACATCTTCTGGTGCATCGAAGAGCCATTCTATTCGGAGCGATTGGTTCCTTTCCTGAAAGCGACGCCCGCCTCGGGCAAACGGTAGGAGATGCAAATGCGAAAAAGCAAAATCATTGCGACGCTGTTTTTCCTGTCACTCGCTGGCGCAGTCAGTGTTCTGGGCGACACTGAGGAGAACGAGGTCCCACGCCAGGAGATTTCCAAATACAGAAGCTGGTTAAAAGTTACTCCAAAGCCGCACCCGGTCAACTTAACCATTGAGAGCATTGATGGCATTGCTTCTGATTGAGACCTCACCTTTATCATCGGTGATGATAAGAAAAACAGTCAGTCTAGGAAATCGATAAAATCAGCGGAGCCGGTCTACGGTGAGGTCTACATAAACGAGATAGCGGCGAAAGCTGCTCAGGAGCGTGGTTTTGTGTTTACCGAGAGCGACAAACCTGCGGAATCTGATTTTCGATTTCCGACCGGCAGCATTATCGTGCGCGAAAAGTTAGTCGGAAAAAACAAGCCCACCGTTAAGTCACTGGCTGTAATGATCAAACGTCAGAGCAGCTTTAGTCCCGAATCCGGTGGCTGGCAGTTCCTTTACTTGAACCCCAAGACTCTGGCTGTTACCCGGAAAGATCAAGCAACCTGTCTCACTTGCCATGGGCGTAAGAAAGAGACTGATTTCGTTTTTAATTCCTACAAGCCGTAAGTGCGCCGCTCGACATATGTTTTGCAACTTTATGATGTCGCCCGACGTGAATCACGGCGATGAATAGACCAATTCAAATTCTGTCCGTCTGTTTCTTGCTGGCGTTAGCGTCAGCCGCCAGCGCCCAGACGCCTCTCACGTGCGGAATTGTCGGTATCGAGGGACCATCGGATGTGGATCCGGGCATGCCCCTCGTGTTCAAAGTTAAAATCACGGGCCTGATTCACACGACCAAGCCGGAATTCAAATGGACCCTTTCGGCGGGCACGATTGAAACGGGGCAGGGAACAGACGAGATAACGCTCGATACTACCGGGCTGGGTGGTCAAGTAGTGACGACCACTGTGAAGCTATCCGGCGCGCCGCTGGGTTGTGTAGGTTCCGCATCCGCAACAACACGAGTTAAGTCTGCTCAGATCGCTTGCGGTCGGCCGTTTGATGAGTTTGGTGACATTGAATTCGAAGACGAGGCGGCGCGGCTCGATAATTTTGCGATCCAATTAGAGAACTTTCCAGAGTCGAGCGGACTCGTTCGCATGTGGGCCGGTCAGGTAACGTTTGATCAGGAAGCAACGGAACGCCTTGCTCGTGTGAAGTCACATCTTGTGGATGTACGAGGGGTTGATTCGAGTCGAATTGCTATTCTCGATTGTGGTTTCACGAGGGATCTAACGATACAACTTTACGTCGTTCCGCTGGGGGCCGCCTTCCCCGTGTGCGACGACTCAAGAGACGTACCTTCATACGAAGTGAAATTCACAAAGCCGCGTTCTAAATCATCGAAAAAACCGCTGTAGATGTTTCGACTACTTACAACCACTTGCATCGTCCTGTTAGGGCTCGCGATCGTCGTTGTGGGCCAGGAGCCTCATAGTGCTCCGTCGGCACCGGAAGTCAAAATAGCGGGCGCGTTAGTTGCCACTATCAAGAACGGCGACTTCGTTCATCCAACCTTTTCACCGGACGCGAAACGGTTAGCGTATTCCAGAGTCATCACGAGAAAAGATTTCGAGAGCACAGACGTTTCGCTGTACGACCTGAGCACGCACAAGCGGTTAGTTCTATTGAATTCCAGAAAGGCCGAACGGTACGCGACGTATAAGGTCTTTGTCAGCGGGATGCAGTGGGAAAGCCGAAATCGTCTCCAAGTCTCTGTCGGTGACGGAGACGTCGATGGAACGGACCTGATATTCGATCCCGTTACTCGGAAGTTGCTCAAAGAAACCCACCACTCCTTCGACGACGCCGACCTTACAGAGTTGTCATCTTCCGATCAGAAGGCTTATCAACATGCGCACAGCGTTTTTCCCTCTTTCCCCGCAGATGGAAAACTCAGTCGCTTAGGCGAGTTCGACTTCAAAGGCTCCGAGCGGGTTGAAATCAAGCACGTTTCGCCCTCCAGACTAATCTTCTTAATCAGAACTCACGCACCCTACGACCGCGGCGACAATCCACTCTATGTTTTCGATGGCAGTAAGTTGTTCCGCGTCCGCGACTACGCTGAATTGCATGATGCTGCGGTCGATCCCGCTGGACGACGAATCGCTTTTTGTCACTGGGTAGGAGATCAGCGTCATATTGAAGTTAGAGAATTGAAGTGACTGCAACGAAGAAGAAGCCGCGTTTGACGGTCTATCAGCGCAGAATGCTGCTCGCTGGTTTCGCCATCATCGCATTGTCCGTCCTGGCTGGTATTTTTCTTTCGTTCTACCAGTGGGACCGTGGTTCGCCTTTCGACAGTTCAAGTTGGAATTACTACAACCCGCTGGGCCGGGCGACGATTGGCCCATTAGTTTTTGCTTTCATGCTCTTTCCCATCACCGTTCCTGTAGTGCTCATACTGACGGTCCCGGCCTATCTTGGACTAAAAAAACAGAGTCTCTGGCCCCTTCCATTGCTCAGTTACATCGCGATCGGCTTGCTGTGGGTGTGGTTTGTCACAGAGTTGTGGAAAATCGACTGACGAGGTCCGAGCGTGAACCACCTGGGCCAGTTTGAGATTCTTCTGAAAGTTTCTTGAAAGTGGTTCAGCGAAAATTCAGCGCCAGCTAAATACTTCCGCGTCTTCCTCACGTTAATCTCCGCGACATGTTGTTCAAAAAGCCGCCTCGCTCTTTGTGAGTTTCCATCACAATCCCACCAACCGCCAAAGGAGAAATACACCATGAGTAAACCAGCAACCACAGTCGACCTCGCAGCGTTCAAAAAACAACTCGCCGAGTCGCTGGAACGCAGCGCCAAGTCTGCCGGGCAGACGATCGTCAAGGAATCAATTACCTGTGAAATGGCGACCGGCTTACAGGTTGTGACTGCCGCGATTCAACGGGATGAGTTGCCGACCGAGAAAGAGATCACCACCGGAGTCGACCTGTTTTTTGCGTACGTTTCGATCGCCAACCAACGCGCCTTGCCCGCGGGTTTTTACCGCATCCGGCTGGCGCTTCCGGGATACGACAAGAAAGGCGACGTCAAAGTCTCGTTCATCGACGGGAAAGGAAAAACCGTCCACACGGTAACGGGCAAAGGCGCGCCGAGAAGCCTCAATCCCGGTACAGACGACGCAACCGTCAGAAAGTTGACCATCAAAGTGAGCGTCTGTGGCCGCAAGAAATGCTTCAACCTAACGCGTAACGGTTTCTTCGACTGGGAGTATGGGTGCACCGATTCGAACGGAAACACAGTCAGCTGCACTTGATCGCGGGCGGTAATTTGCCGGACGTGTAGGTGTTAGACCAGCATTAAACCCGATCGTATTTCCTGGTATCTGCCATGAATGCGGTCGGGTTTACGCATGGTGGAGTTAACAAAGTCTTAGCTATTCATGGCCCGGCAAGCCGTGTTATATAAACCGCCGTATCACGCCGTACCAACACGCGAGTGTTTTAGTCAGTAACTTCCAATCACCCTCCCACCCCATTGGCGTCGCGCCGGTGGGGACTCGAGTCCCAGAACAACAACTGTAAGCAGTTCGTGTCGCGCAGGCGCGCGCATCTGCTTACTACGTTCTTAACCACCACTCAGGAAGGGACAAATCCATGAAAAAACCGAGGTTCGGAGGCGTTGGCAAAACGCTGATCGCATTTTCTGCCGTGCTTTTAGTGCTGACGATTTCGCTGACAACGGCCACGATGGCGCCGCTTAGCGAGGGATTCGAAGCCGGCGGCAAGACTTCCTACGCGGCCGCTAATGTCGCGCTCGGCACTGGTTCGTGGCACATGGCCGAGGCGCTGACCGGCAATCTTTCGACTGACAGGAAGACCGGAGCTTTTTCCGCGCGCATTCGAGAGACCGGTCGTGTGCGCATGAACTTCAACAAGTCGGGCGCGGGAACAGTTTCCATTCAACACGCGGTGTTCGGCAGTGATGGTCCAAGTACATGGCAGTTATGGTTGTCGACAAACAGCGGGAGCACCTGGAGTCAAGTCGGTTCGACGATTAGTACCGGTTCGACAACGCTGCAAACAGCAAACTTCACCGTCAACAACGGCAACGCGATTCGCTTCGAGATCAGAAAGGTCTCGGGCGGCGCCAATCGCATCAACGTCGACAACATCCAGATTAGTGACTTCTCATCGCCGACGCCGACTCCGACTCCGACACCCAGCGAACATCTCACGATGGGAAATCCCAGCAATGCGATTACCAACGTGGTGCAGCCAAACAACTACCTGATGGAGAAGCCGCAATACTCGATGTCTTATAGTCGTGATAACGGCGGTCCAAACTGGGTGAGCTGGCATCTGGACAGCTCCTGGCTCGGAACTACACCACGCCAGGATGACTTTCGCGCAGATACCACGCTGCCGGCGGGCTGGTATCGAGTACAAGCGACGGATTATTCCGGATCGGGTTTCGATCGAGGTCACATGTGTCCTTCAGCCGATCGCACGATCACCGTCGCCGCGAATTCCGCTACGTTCCTGATGACCAACATGATTCCGCAGCTTCCGGCTAACAATCAGGGCGTGTGGGCCAACCTGGAAAACTACAGCCGCACCCTGGTTTCGCAGGGCAACGAGCTTTACATCATTTCCGGCGGACACGGATTGCAGTTCTTCATTGCGAACGGGCATGTGGCAGTGCCTGCTCAAACGTGGAAGGTGATCATCGTGTTGCCGGTCGGGAGTAACGACGTTTCACGAGTCAGTACGTCAACGCGAACGATCGCGGTGGTCGTGCCCAATTCAGGATCGATTAACAGTGATTGGCGAACGTACCGGGTGAGCGTGGATCAGGTCGAGGCGATTACGGGTTTCGATTTCTTTTCCAACGTGTCTACCGGCATACAGGCCGTCATCGAGGGAACAGTCGATAATCAGTAAGCGTTAGAAGCTCGGCCAGAACAACCTCGCCAGAAGACTGAA
>JAICGZ010000344.1 GCA_025922875.1 Pyrinomonadaceae bacterium | reverse complement strand
TTCGCGTTTGTTTCCTGCGGAGACAACGAACGTCTTTGTTTCGTTCGGCGCGAAGTCAGTCTGAAAGATCACGATGTCCGGCTTGTGATATTCGTCGTAGTCAGTATCGACTGACTGGCAGACCAGCCCCTTGCCGGAGCTATCGCGCACGTGGATCTTCATCAAATCTTTCTCACCGAGCGTTGCCAGATCCCTGCCGGTTAATTCAACGGTCTCATTCTGTCGCGGGACCTTGAGTCTGTTTACCGCTGTCACCGTCAACTGGTTCTGATGAGAAGAGAAGGAATAGAGCGGGCTGGAAAGGAGTATTAACGCGAGAACAGTAAGGAGACTAATCTTCATAGATTCAAAAACCCGATAGCAAGAAAGTAGAGACCGAGATCGTAGAGACCCAGTGTATCCAAACTGTTGGCCGGAGTGTTTGAAATATTAGTGCTGAGTCCGATGGACAGATCAGACATCAGCCAAAGAGAACTGCCCAGGAATACCGGAACGGTAGAGGTTGATGCGATCACGTTTGATGCGATGAGTATTCCGAAATATGAAACCTCGAGTATGCGGCGGGAGCCTCTGATGTACGGAAGCACCCAACGAAGTATGAAAAGCGCAATCACAATGTTGGTTAACGACAGCGGCCAGAGTGGGCGCCCGGGAAGCTGGTTTTGGTAACTGGCAATCGAGAAGCAGGCGAGTGCCGCGGCAAACGATATGGCTCCTGCTTCAAAAGCCCACGAAGCTTTTTCTTCGGGTATATCCAGGAGAATGTCTCCGAAGCCACATAACAAAAAGCCAAGTGCGACGAGTGGCTGGCCCAAATACCAGGAAAGCCCTGACAGGAACAATGCCGGAGCCGCCTTGATCAATGCTCGAAGCCAAACAGGCAATCCTTTCAACGACGTGGTCTTGGTGAGTTGCGTGAAGACGGCGAGGGCGACAAGCACAAAGAAGACAAGCGTCCAGCCAAACGAATCTCTGAGTAGGAAATTGAATCTCATAAGAACAGTTTTTACAGGGATGAATTCTGTAACAGAACGCGGCGGACGATATTATCGTTCATACATCAAAGTCAAGAAACTTCTGTTAACAGGTAAACTACGGTTGTGCAAAAAACTCAATCCCGATTTTCGTAACGCACTGAATATTGCCTTCGATCGTGCTGTATCTCATCTCGAACATCTCGACGACCCATCCGTGGCCACTTTGAATACTCAGCAAACGATTTGCCGGGTGGACTCGAACGGTTTGAAGATTGAATGTGCCGGGGCCATTAGTGGTCCAAAGGCAGCAACGTGCGCTGTTGCGCCGGTCCAGGACCTGAAACGCTTCACCTGGTAACCAAACGCATCGGTGGACGAAGAATATTTCTCGCGCAAAGGCGCAAAGGCGCAAAGAAAGCCCATAGAAGCGCGGTAGCGCTTTGCGCCTTTGCGCGAGAGATCTTCTCGGTAGAGGTACTTTTCGGGCAAAGCCATTCAACCCCTTAACCAGCGAAAAAAAAGCTTTCAATACAATCGATTTGGACTATACAGTTTCACAGTGAAAGAGGCAGGCGACGTGTGCCTGCCCCTACTTGAAAAACCAGTCTGCGGTAAAAGCTGAATGGTGAACCTTAGAAATCGATACTGCCCACCGTGGTGATTTCATAACCACCCGTCACCAAATTCTGCTCAACGACGTAAGAGATAAGGCCGGTGGCGTTCGCGAAGCGGCCGGTTCCACCAGTAAAGCGAAACTTCCCTCTACCGATGAAAGTAGCGACGTCCTGCTCACCGTCTTCAACAACGATATGGAGTTTGTCGCCATCGGCTGCTGTAAACGTAGCTGCGCCGGTTACCAGAAGGCGAGCCGGATTGTTTGGATCGGGCGCGAAAAAGATTCTGCCCGTGTTGGTGAACGCACCGAGGTGGGTTCCAGTGCCGGAACCAGTGACATCGGCTCCGATTACATTACCCGCTCCGTCAGTGACGAAAGCCGCAACACCTCTGCCGTTAGCGGAAAACGGGCGTTCGGTTGCTGCTACTGCCAGACTTCCGACTAGCAAGGTTAAAGTAAGTACGAGGATTTTGATGCTGAGTGATCGTTTCATTGTCTTTTCTCCTTCCAGTTAGTGCGAAATATTTGCATTACGCTCTAGAGTGGTGAGGATTCAGAAAACATCACACGAGCAGGGCCACAAAAAGGCACAAGAAGCACAAAAAATTAGCAGGATTTACATGATTCTCGTTAATCCTGCTAATCTTGTAATCCTGTCAAATGAGGGACCGAATCAATCAGGCGCGTTGGATAGGGCTCTTGGTCGCAACAGCAATTGCCCTTTATTTGTGCTGGCTCATGCTCAGACCATTCATCAGTGTTTTGGCATGGGCAGTGGTGCTGGTCATAATCTTCTATCCAGTTCACAACCGATTAGCGATTAGGACCAAACGCCGGCGGTTAAGTGCCCTGGTGTCGTGTTTACTCGTCGTGCTTGTAGTGGTTTTGCCTCTCATCCTGATCACGATGGCAGTCGCGGAAGAGCTGGGAAAGGTTGTTCCGAATCTACCCTCACAAATGTCTCAATTAATGGATCGGCAAACGTCGCTGTTCGGTAGGATCGCTGATTGGCTCCAGGCCCGTTTCGGTATCGATACGTCGGGCTCACAAGGATTCCTGAGTGACCAATTAAAGCTCTCCGGTGAATTTCTGCTTGGTCTCTCCTGGAGCCTGGCGGGTAACATCGTGGGCGGAATTGTGAAGGCATTTTTTGTCGTCTTCACCATGTACTACCTCTTCAGGGATGGCGACAGAATTGTGAGGAGGTTACCCGCGGCACTGCCACTTAGTAGAGAACAAGGCGAAGCGATTATCGCGCGCACGCAGGAGGTGGTGAGTGCAAGTGTTTACGGAGTGGTGACCATTGCAGCACTTCAGGGACTACTGGGAGGTATTGCTTTTTGGGCGCTGGGTATACCATCGCCGATCCTGTGGGCTGTGCTAATGACTTTTGTCTGCATGATTCCTGTGCTTGGATCGTTTCTCGTTTGGCTTCCGCTGTCGATTTACCTGATGGCCAGAGGGCAACTGATCAAAGCAGTGCTGCTGATCATTTGGGGCGCACTCGTAGTCAGCACGGTGGACAACTTCTTACGGCCGAAGATAATCAGGAACCAAACCCGATTGCACGAGCTTTTCGTTTTCTTCTCAGTTCTCGGCGGGATCAGTGTTTTCGGACTGCTTGGGATCGTACTCGGCCCGGTCGTGCTCGCCATTACACTTGGCTTGCTGCAAGCGTTCCAGCAACACGAGGCCTAAGGTGCTCCAATCGTATCGCTCACTGGATCCTTCAGAAGTATTCAAACAGCTACTGGCGATGCCGGCGCCCACTCCTCGCAACGCAGCAACGCCGGAACTCGATAAAGACCGCTCACCGGCATTCTTCGAAAAACTCCGTTGGGCCGACTCGTCCTGAATACGCCTAAGTAACCCGCCCTCTGCCAGTGTGACTAAAAAATAACTAAAGTATCGTTCGAACGACACACAGCGTTGGAAATCTTCGCGCATAAAAACGACGGAGGAATCAGACTATGCGTTGGAGAGGTGAACGGCAGAGCACGAACATAGAGGATCGGCGTGGACTTTCCGCGGGCAGGGTAGCGGTTGGCGGTGGCCTCGGAACAATCGTAATACTGATAATCGCGTTGCTGTTCGGCGTGAATCCGCAGACGTTGCTCGAACAACTGCCGAGCACTCCATCATCTGACGTTCGCACGTCACGGCCTGTTAATTCCGGAGAGGAAGAACTCAAGCAATTCACCTCGGTGGTCCTGGCCAAATCGGAAGACGTTTGGCATGAAATATTTCGTCAAAACGGCCGTCAATATCGAGAGCCAACACTCGTGCTCTTCACAGACCAGGTGCGCTCTGCTTGCGGGATCGCCGGTGCCGCGGTTGGTCCATTCTATTGCCCTGGCGACGAGAAGGTTTACATCGATCTCTCCTTCTATGAACAACTGCGCCGTCAATTCAACTCACCGGGAGACTTCGCGCAGGCTTACGTCATCGCGCATGAAGTCGGTCATCACGTTCAGAACCTTTTAGGTATTTCCGATCGCGTGGATGCCCTGCAACGACGGGTGACTGAGGCTGAGGCTAATCAACTGTCAGTGCGATTGGAATTACAGGCTGATTTCTTTGCGGGGATATTTGCGCGCTACGTCCAGAATCAGGGTGTGCTGGAAGCCGGAGACATCGAAGAAGCCTTAACCGCTGCCAGCGCCGTCGGGGACGATAATATTCAACGCCGAACAACCGGTTACGTCGTTCCGGACTCGTTCACACACGGCACGTCCGAGCAACGCCTGCGCTGGTTTCGCAAAGGCTACGAAACCGGCGACATGCGCCAGGGCGATACCTTCGCCGCAGGCAACTTGTAACTTGGAAGCTTGGAAGCGAGCCATAAAGAGGCACCAAAACACAAATTAAAAGTCCTTTCGTGCTTTCTGTGCCTCTGCCCTCGAACTGCAGAGAGCCGCATGGATATGCTTGGCGAAACCGAACCTTAGACTTCCGATGCGACGGCGTCAGCCGGCCCCTGGCTCAGTACTGTGTCGTCCGCTCTTGTTAACCCGATAGCAGAAAGTGCGTAGAAGAGGATCGCAACCAGCACTACGTACTGAAATCCCAGGGCCATTGAACTGTATTCCGCCAATCCCCCGATCATGGCGCCCGCGACGTTAATGCCAAAAGCCCGATCAGGCTGCGCACTCCTTTTAAACGATGCCGCGAAAATCACGCCGGCGAAAAATATCGGCACAAACACCAGCACGCATGAGCCAAGCACCTGAATCCCGCGGCTCATTCCCAGAAACGTATCAAGCGAAACGATAACGTTCACCGCAAGGCTTATTAGCAGCCCGGTGTAATATGGCCATAACTGCGTGGGCCTTACTCTGAATGTCCAAAGGTTCGCGAGCAGAATCATTACCAACACCGCGACAAAGACTACTGAGTTCACGATCCACGTGCCGCCAAACAGCAGCGCCATAGCGACCACTGCTTTGGTTTCGATCAGCATGAATCCCGCACCCAGAAAGAACAGTTGAACATTGAGTAAGCTACCGCCACGCGCGACCGACCTGTCGCTGCCTCGCCGGGGCACGAACAGGAGAATCAGCAACAACCCTAAGCCGCCCATGATCAGCATTCCGCGCAAGCTCAACGTCGGGATCATTGGCCTACGTAAATACAGGAACGGCCAGTCGTCAGTTGCAGTTTGCAAACTGCCTCCCATAGGCAACACGGTCGCTAAGCCAAAACGCTCCCAGTTCGACGTAACCGTTCCTGGCTGCTGTTGAAATCCGTTAGGTGACACCGGCAGCGGCGGCTCATCGTTGCGAAGCCAATAGCCGGACTGGAAGGCGTTACGCAACTCGCTAGTGCCTCCAGCAAAGAAAACTGTAAAGTCTCCGAACGTCGCTTTCTCAGGTTCAATAACTTCTCGATAAGGCAAGGTCAAAACTATCGAATTGTCTGGACCAAAAACCTCGTCGAGGCCCATCTTCAAGCGCTGGGCGAGCCAACCCTGACGGAAATAGTTGTAGATCACGAATGTACCGTTCGGCTTGAGATGGCGCCGAACATCTTCGAACGCCTGGCGAGTGAACAGAAAACTTTCGAGTCGAATGTTGCTGTAGCCGCTATGCAGCACTAAAGAGTCGACCAGCGCATAAACGATGAGGTCGTATTTCCGATCTGTTGAACGAAGAAAGTTGCGCCCATCATCCAGATGAATTGCAACCCGCTCGTCCGCATACGGTTTATCCGGATGATGTGCTTTGCCGAGACGGTAGATGGCAGGATCAATTTCCACTGCATCAACGTGTTTCGCGCCCCATTGCAGCGCCCGGCTAACGTCGTTGCCTGAACCGGCGCCAATGATTAGCACGTCTTCGAAAGCAGGTCTTCCGGCGTCGCGATTCAACAGGTGCGGCAAAGCGTAAGCTGGGAAGTTCTCGTTACGTGAGACCATTTGCTGGTGGTAGATCAAGTTGACGGAGAGTGATAAGTCGGCCGGCTTGAAATCAATTCTGTAATAAGGTGACCAGGATTGCTGTACTTCAGTTTGACCCGGATAGTCACTGTGTACCGGGACGACGGCTGCCAACCCAACCATAAGCAACAGCAGCAGAGTCGTGAGCGAACTCCAGCCAATGAGTCGCTTTTGCAGACGATGACGAGGTGAGACGAAGTAGAAATAGCCGAGGCCCACTGCTACCAATAAGAACCACCAGAACGCTCGCACCTCAAGCCATGAACACGCAGCAAAGATCAAAATACCCGCTATGCTTCCGGCTATGTTGAGCGTGTAAGCCTGTAGCCGGTTCGGCCAGCGATTCAGTGAACGGCCCAGTTCCTGTCCTGGACCAACAAAGGCCAGGGCTATGACCAGAAAGAAAAACCCACAAAGCACTTCAACGGGAATCGCATAACTAGACAAGTCCTGGGAGTGATACTCCGCCCCGAAATAGATTTGCTCCGGCGATGGCTGATTACCGACGTCGACAAATTTAACGAACGAGCCGCTGCTGATCTCAACCGCCAGCGCCGCTGCCTGGGCCACAACGAACAGTAG